>NC_020993.1:0-368333 GCF_000367405.1 Rickettsia prowazekii str. Breinl
TTTTAATACAGTTATAAAAATTGGTAATCTAGAAATGCTAGATATAATACTGCAACATTCTTATAATTCGGAGGAATTAGTAACAAAATATCATAATTATACTATAAATAATATTATGCCTGAAGTAAATACTATACCAACTATAGAAGAAGATGTCTCAATATTGGGAGCTGAGATAGTGTAGTAACTGAATTTTTTTATTTTTTGGATTGCGTTTATTTAATTTTAGCATATATGATCGAATTGATGCAGCAATCCACAAAATAAAAAAAAATGTTATTCAATAAATTTCTTCGGAAAACTTAACTGATAGAGATTACTATCTCAGTCCTAATAAATATTTCTGAGAATTATTTTACTTAATTCATACTGCAAATGTGAGAAGTTTATTTCTTCAAATCCTTTCTTTGGAATAATAATTATTGCAAATTTGATCGCCTTAAAATTAGAATCATTAACAATAATTCTCATTAAATGTCGTATGCGCCTTTTAATTTTGTTTCGAACTACAGCTTTTTTATTTAGTTTTCTGCTAACTTTAATTCCTAAAAAGGTGTTATATTTTGATTCAAGGAAGATTTTTGGAAGTTTTTTAGCTATTACCAAAATAAAATATCTCTCATAAAACTTTTCTCCAAGCTTATTTATAAGCTCAAATTCTTTTTGATTTTTTAAAGAAGTAATACACAATTTGATAAGTCAGATTATTTTAAGCAGATAACTTATGCCTACCTTTAGCACGACGTTTTTTTAAGATTGCTCTTCCGGTTGCAGTAATCATTCTAGCCCTAAAACCATGTCTTCTTTTTCTAACTAAATTACTAGGTTGAAATGTACGTTTCATTATTTATACCTAACGAAAATAAAAATTAATTTAATATCAATATATAATGCTGTAGCTTGATCATAAGATTTTCTCTTCAAGTATGTGTTTTGAACAAAAATCAAGCTATCAAATCACACAATAATCTTGTTAAATATGCGCTTTGGATTGCTGTACGATACTTGCAAATCCATCATTGTTATTTACGGCAAGTTCTGCAAGTACTTTACGATCTATATTGATTCCTGCTTTTTTAAGAGCTCCCATAAACTGAGAGTAAATAAGTCCATGTTCTCTTACCGCCGCATTGATTCTTTGAATCCATAAGCCTCTAAAATCACGCTTACGATTCCTACGATCTCTATAAGCATATTGAAGTCCTTTTTCTACTTTTTCAATAGCAACTCTAAAACAGTTATTCGCTCTACCTCTATAACCTTTTGCTAATTTGAGGATTTTTTTATGTCGCTTTTTAGAAATTTTTCCTGATTTTGCACGTGTCATTGTTTCAGCTCCTAATTAATTTATATACCGTACGGTAAAAAATATTTTTTAATATTGTGCCCGTCTTGAGGACAAAGTATTGTAGTGCCTCTCAGATTACGAATTTGAGCTTTAGTACGACGACGCATAAAATGTTTTTTACCTGCTTGAGATGCAATAACCTTACCTGTAGCAGTAAATTTAAAACGTTTTTTTACAGCAGATTTTGTTTTTAATTTAGGCATAATGTTCCTTATATTTGGTATTTCTTGAGTATTTTCCGATTTAAACTGTAATTAGGCATACCAAGGTAACGTTACAGAGTAGAAAAGTAGATAATAGTTTTTTTTATTAGTTATTGCAAGATTTTTTTATAAAAATGTATTAGAATGTGATGAATCAACGAATAAATAGTTATAAAATGTTTGGACATAATCCTAAAAGAAGCATATTAAGCGGTGATGGTACTAAATTAGAAGTACAGTCTATTTTTAAGACTATACAAGGGGAAGGTATTTTTGTAGGTTATCCTTCAATCTTTATTAGGCTTGGAGGGTGTAATCTTGCTTGTAATTTTTGCGATACAGAGTTTGAGGATTTTAAATTAATAGATATAGATCAGATTTTAAATAAAGTAAAAAATTTGTCATTAAATTCTAAAAATGCAAAAACGATTAATTTAGTAGTAATAACTGGTGGTGAGCCGATGCGTCAACCTATAGGATTATTATGTCAAAAGTTATTAGACCAAGATTTTAAGGTTCAGATAGAAACGAATGGTACGTTATATCGCTCTTTGCCAAAAGAAGTCTTTATAGTTTGTTCACCGAAAGTTGGTAAAACTGGTTATAATAAAATAAGAGAAGATTTATTGCCTCAAATTAGTGCGGTGAAATTTATTATTTCTAAAAATATTGTTGAATATAGCATCATACCAGAAGTAGGCCAAAGTGCCTATGATATACCGGTTTTCGTCCAATCTATGGATCAAAACGATAAAAGACTTAATAATGAAAATAATGAGTTAGCGGTAAAATTAGCACTAGAAAGTGGTGCTAGGTTGTCTCTACAAACTCATAAATTTTTAGGCATTGAATAAGTTGTGTTGCTTAAAAAGGCTGATAATTAAAAAGTTTCAGTGGATTGTAAAGCAATTATAAAGTCATTGACGAATTTACTAATTAATACAGATAAAAATTGTAGTTTCAGTTTTTGCTGGATTAGTATGCTCCTTTGATAGTCACTTTCAATATGGATAAAATACTTGAATTTTATATTAATTGATTCTATTATAGTCTTCTTTAAGTTTAAAGTGTTGAAATAATGAGTGGAATATTAGAACTTGAAGCTAAATCGCGCACGGAATTCGGTACTGGTGCAGCAAGAGCGTTAAGAAGAGAAGGTCGTGTTCCTGCTATTATTTATGGAGCAGGTAAAACACCAATTAGTATTTCTTTGAAAGAAAAGGAAATAACTAAATATTATAGGAAGCCGGCTTTTATCTCTCAGTTAATTAATTTAACAATTGATAAGAAACAATATAAAGTATTACCAAAAGCCGTGGAATTACACCCAGTTACTGATATAGTACGTCATGTTGATTTTGTCTTTTTAGAAGCCAAAACACAAAAAATGGAAGTACCTATAGTATATGAAGGAAAAGAAAGAGCTTTAGGTGTTAAAAGAGGTGGATATTTTAATATAATAAAAAGAAGAGTAATTTTATTATGTGATGTTAATAATATACCAAGAAACGTAACTATAGATGTTACCAATATGCCTATTGGTACTTCGCTAAAATCATCGCAAGTAGAATTACCTAAAGGATGTAGTTTTATTACAAAAAAAGAATTTGTACTTGCAACTATTATAGGACGCAGAGGAGTAAAAACTGAAATTGAAGGAGAACAAGAAGTCGCTGAAGCAATTCAGTAATGTAAGTTCTTATGATAATAGCTACTCGCTTAGATATTTAAATCGTCATTACAAAAGACAAAGCGATGTTAATCGCACTCTGATTGGATTTCTTTATTAAATTACTACGTGGTGTAATGAAAAATTGATCGGAGTTATAGTAATGTGAAGCTAAGGATTGCATTATTTTGTACTTCTTTAAATCAATATTTCTTCAAACATTTTCATTATATTTATTAGGTATATTGTTATGATTCTTGTTATTGGTCTTGGTAATCCAGGCACAGAGTATCAATACACAAGACATAATATTGGTTTTATTGCTATAGAGAGAATAGCAAGTAAATATCATTTATCATTTAGTATAAAGAAAAAATTCAATTGTGAAATTGCGGAAGCTGTTATTGATAGACAAAAGATTATTTTTATAAAACCCACTACTTATATGAATTTATCTGGTAAATCAGTGATATTGGTAAAAACATATTATAATATCAAGTATGAAAAAGTTTTTGTTATTCACGATGATATTGACTTAGAAATAGGTAGAATAAAGTTTAAAACTGGTGGTGGTAATGGTGGGCATAATGGTTTAAAATCGATTGATGTGGTTATAGGTAATCATTATAACCGTATTAGGATTGGTATTGGTAGACCAAAAAATAATCATGATGTAGCAGATTACGTACTTAATAATTTCTCAGAATCTGAGTATAAAATAGCAATGCAATCTATAGATAACATTGCTAATAATTTTGGTTTAATATTAGAGCATAAGTTAGCAGAATTTACAAATAAGATTGTATAATATTATTTTTTGATGATCTTATCCTTTAATATTTTTTGTTATAAGGTTTGTTTATGTGATTTGTTTTACTTTATTGAATGATTTATTAAAAAAATTCAGTGAAAATAATATGAGTATTTTTAGTTATTTTCATGATATTGTATGTACTTTATTAACTAATGCAAAAAGGTAATGAAAGGCAAAATTTAGTATGCACAATTTTTGTAATAGTTTATATAGCAGAGATTGATCTCTAATTACAGTCCTAAGATCTGGTACGTTCATCTTGTTATTATAGACTTTTAAGAAGAAGCGTTTTATTAGAAATTAGGTTATCAAATTACATTTGATATGCACTAAAAATCTATAATGTATTGTTACGGACAAATTTATGACATTAAAACTCGGAATTGTTGGGTTGCCGAATGTTGGTAAGTCAACGTTGTTTAATGCCTTAACTGCAAGTCAGATTGCGGATGCAGCTAATTATCCGTTTTGTACTATTGAGCCTAATAGCAGTAAAGTTTTAGTACCTGATGAGCGTTTACAACGACTTGTCAGTTTAGTTGGAAGCAACAAAATGATACCATCTTATATTGAGTTTGTTGATATTGCAGGCCTTGTTAAAGGAGCAAGCAAAGGGGATGGGCTTGGTAATAAATTTTTATCGCATATCAGAGAAGTTGATGCAATATTGCATGTACTTCGTTGTTTTGAAGATGAGGATATAATGCATGTACATAACAAGATTGATCCGCTGTATGATATTGAGGTGATTGAAACAGAATTAATACTTACAGATATAGCATCACTTGAGAAGCATTTCATTAAAAGTGAAAAACGCTTAAAGTCAGGTGATAAAAAAATGGTAGAGCAAATAGCATTATTAAAAGAGATTTATAAAGTTCTTGCTGAAGGTAAACCTGCAAGAATTCTAAATGAAGTTTTAGGAGCTGATAATTTAAATCAATTACAATTAATCACATCTAAGCCTATTTTATATGTATGTAATGTGTTTGAACAGGATGCAGCTATAGGCAATAAATTTACGCAATTAGTTGCCAAAAGAGCAGAGACAGAAAAAACTAAAAGCCTTGTAATTTCTTCAAAAATCGAATCTGAAATTGCTTTACTTGAAAGTGTAGAAGAAAAAGAAGAGTTTTTAAAATATATAGGGTTAAATAAAACAGGGCTTAGTAAAGTCATTAAAGAAGGTTATAATCTTTTAAATCTTAAAAGCTTTTTTACTATAGGTCCTAAAGAAGCTCATAGTTGGACTTTTAAAGACGGTACACTTGCACCTGCTGCTGCTGGTATTATTCATACCGACTTTGAAAAAGGTTTTATTAGAGCAGAAGTCATAAGCTATGAAGATTATATAAATCTTGGTAGTGAAGCAAAAGCTAAGGAAGTAGGTAAAATGCGTTTAGAGGGTAAAGATTATAAAATGCAGGATGGGGATATAGTACATTTTAGATTTAATATTTAATATGCTTGATAACTCGGAAAATGTGTTAGATATTCATATAAGTTATATGGGTAAGTATAGACTATACTATACTCTTCTCTTCTCCTTATAGCTTCTCTGATCTTTTGAAAATTGATTTGTGTCAATTTATTGTCTTTAAAGAATTCATTGTAGTTAATGATGACAGCAGTTTTGAGCAGTGGGATACTTTATTGTATGTTCCTTATGATGTTTAAGTTTTTTATCACCGATTTTCTGATAAGGAATATGTAAAAAATTTTTTATTCAAATAAAAATAATTATTAAGAACAGTTGTTTTAGCACTTAGTCAATAACGTAAAAATTGATGCGCATTTTGATAGATTTATATTGATGCGCGGAAAGAGTATTTATCTAAATGTTTTATATATATAAGCAATGATTTCTGTTTTAAATTATTTTATCTGAGTATAATTTATTTTTATTAAATTTTTAACTTGTATTAGTGATATTGTTTTTTGTATCTTATGATAATCCTAAACCTATAGTGTTTGAGTTAAATAAAGCAACCTGAATCTTGATAAAAGAAAATATCAAATTGTAAAGAATCTAAGGATTGTATAAGATAATAAAAGTATTAATTTTTAAAATGTTCTAGAAGCTTTAATAATGTAACTATAACAAGTGCAATCTATAGTTTGATTAATGAGCAAAAATAATTTTAATGAATTATTTGTTATGTTGTAATAATAAAGAATTGAAAAAGAAATTTTTATTAATGATGAGTGCACTATGACTTTAGATACACAAGATCCTGAATTTTGATATATAGTTAATATATATATAATTAATAAGTTTAATAATAAATAATTTAAATAGAATACAGTAAAAGAGCAACTTGAAAAAGAAAAAAGAAAAGAGAAAAAATCTACTTCAATATAGTATTGAAAACTTTTCATAAGTGTTTATTTTTGCTTAAATAATATATGTATTAGAGTAATAAAACTTATGAAAATTATTGCAAAGATTCCGGCATGGATGCTTCTATGCTTATTTATTTTATCACCGACTACGGAAACAATTTATACTTCAGGATTACCAAGTTTAACTAGATGTTTTAGTATTGATGGTTGTATCACACAAATGACGTCTACATTATATTTTCTAGGATTTGCGGTTGGTATATTATCGCTTGGAAGATTATCTGATATTTATGGAAGAAGACCTATAGTTTTACTCGGGCTTTTTATTTATATTGTCTCTTCAATTATTAGCATTTTTTCATTTAATATAGAAATGCTGATGATAGCTCGTTTTATACAAGCTTTTGGTGTAAGTGTAGGGTCTGTTATTGGACAGTCTATGGCTAGAGATTCCTATCAAGGAGCAGAATTATCATATGTTTATGCTATCTTATCTCCGTGGCTATTATTTATCCCTGCTCTAGGTTCGTATATAGGTGGATATATTATAGAATATTTAAGTTGGCATTATGTTTTTATATTTTTTAGTCTTGCCGGTACTATATTATTAGCTTTATATTATCAAATTTTACCTGAAACAAATTATTACATAGCTTTTTCACAAAGTAGTAAATATTTTGAGGTTTTTAATATAATTATTAAGGATAAAATGCTTTGGTTATATGCTTTTATCATTGGTGCATTTAATGGTATATATTATGGTTTTTTCATAGAAGCGCCTTTTATTTTGATTGATCAAATGAGAGTTTTGCCATCTTTCTATGGTAAATTAGCATTTTTGTTATCTTTTGCTTCTATCTTTGGAGGTTTTTTAGGAGGATATTTAATAAAAAAACGTCAGGTATACGATAAAAAAGTTATGAGTATAGGATTTATATTTAGCCTATGTGGTTGTATATTATTTGCGGTCGATTCTTTTATATTAGAATTTATTCTAGTGAGTAATGTTTTTGCAATCGCTATGATATTTATGCCGATGATGATTCATATGATTGGGCATAGCCTACTTATAGCTATTACGCTTCGTTATGCACTTGAAGATTATGCTACAGTAACAGGTACTGCTGGTTCAATATTCGGGGCAATTTACTATGTAGTGATTGCTTCTGTCACTTATTGTGTTTCTAAAATACATGGAGAAACAATCAGTAATTTTTCTTTATTATGTTTAGTTTTAAGTATTAGCTCTGTTATTTCATTTTACTATATTTGCCTACTATATAAGAAAAAATCAATTATTATTAACTAAAATTGACGTTATTATTTGGGTAAAAACGTTTCAATATTGTTTGTACTGTGGCTTAGCTTAGGCCACAGTATCTAGAAACAACTTAAAATACTAATATTATTTTAGTATATAAATCATGGAATGAAAACTAAACCATGAAATAAAATACGTCACAAAGCGGTCACGACAATTCATTTAATACATCTCATTAAAATTAGAGATGCAAAAAAATCACGCTACAATTTCATTATAACCAGGTACATCATCTGTATGTTCTTCACCTTCAAGATCAATATCCTCTTTTAATGCTTGCATACTACAACTACTAAATATATCAAGATTATTCTGTGTGTCTTGCCATTTTGAACTCGCTAGTTTAAAACTGACAATATAGTTTTTCATTTCTTCTAATGTATAATTTTCTGTTTCATTTAAAAAATGCGCTATATCTGCTTTTGCTTCTGGATTTTTTGCAATGAATGAATCAAAAAAATTCTTAATACCTTCTAATATTTCTTCTTTGTCTGTATCTATGTCTTGTATATCTTGAGAATCTAGAGCTTGAGCTATCGGAACTATATCCGTTATATCATCTACATTTGAATAACTATCAAATTCATTATTAGAAGTATCAATATGGAATAATTTTTTATAAGCATCATTCATAACAATTTTATCTTGAGGATTATTTGCATTATAATTCTTTATTATTTTATCAATAACTTCTTTAAACTTTTCATTATAAGGTGCATCTCTAAAGTACGAGCTTTCATATATCGACTTTTTAGCAAATTCTTTTAGTGCTTGAAGATTTTCAATGCTAGAATTACTCATTTCAGCATGTTGTTCAGGAATATAAGTAGGTATTTCTATTAATTTATTACCAAAAATTCTTTGAGCTGTTATTTCATCAGCTTGTTGCGTTGCGGCTAATATTTTATTTGGCATATTATTTTTTAATAACTCTAATATTCCTCCACCACAACAAACAGTTTTGTAATCAGCATTATTTTCTTCTTTTAACGATAAATATAAAGCGTTATCTATTATACATTTATTTTCTTTTAATAGTTGCCATGTTTGCAAGGTTGGGTCATTAGCATATATTCCACCATCAATAATTGTGTGTACTTTAGTATTGGTTATATTACTGAAATGATGGCTAGGGAAATATCCAGGCGCTGCCGTTATGCCTTGTATTATATCTGAAAGGTAATAATTATTATCTTGACTTTTTCTAGCTTCTATAGTAGAGAAAGTGATCAGAGGGTTTTGTTGATTATTTAAATCATAACCTGTAACTATAACCTCACCGATTAAATCCTTTAGTGTATAGTCTTTACAATATTTTTTCAATAACTTTACTAATGGGTCAGGAGAAAATTTATAGCTGAATAAGCCATTACAACTCCATAGTTTTCTAAAAGTTAATCCTTCTGGAAAAATATTGTGTACCATTCTTTCAAAGAGTGTTTGCGCTTGTTCTGCACTGAATAAAGGCTTTCCTGGATTATCAGAATCCGGCAAATTAAGTAAAATAAGAATAAGTCCACCAACACTTGTTCCTCCAGTAAAATCAAATACCTTGCAAGTAGGCTTACCTGTTATTTCCTCTATTACTTTTAATTTTTCTAAATGAATCTCTCCTTTTACTCCGCCGCCTTCAAGTAGGGCTAAGCTACTCTTTTTAGTATTGCTTGTATCTAGATCTAGCATAACTACCTTTCCTACATTTTAAAAGATTATAGAGCAAAATTTAATAATAAAAACTAATTTTTGTCAATAAATTTATCTCGGACACATTTGAAAATTTAACATTAATATAATGATCTCTTAGTACAAAGACTATAATATATAGTTAATTATTATGGTATGATATATGCGAAGTGATTTTAGTGATATAAAATATTAAGTCTTATACTGCTCTTCATAGGAAAGATAATTAAATCGTAAACATCTTAATTTTTATTAATAACATATTATTAGTTATATTAATACTACTAAATGATTAGTACTGAAATTTGGCTTTGTTTAATTATAGAATAGGGATTTTTTTAAAATATTCTGTATAATTTGTAGATAATGTATTTAATCTAAGAAAACTTAAAAATTATAAAAAAACTACTTTGAATAAGCATCTTAATAAATTATTTAAAGATTATAATAAAGAAAATTATCAATAATAAAGTTATTGCACTGTGTTTTAAATATAAATTCTCTTCCTAAAATATTTACCATATTATGTGGTTTACTGCTGTGTCTGTAAGAAAATTATTATTATAAAAATCCAAAAAAGTTATATCAAATTTCAGTAATAATTCATAAATTTAAAAATATAATTCTAAAGAGTTGTAAGCATTTTATAGAACAATATTTAATTACTTAAAAAAACTCTAATGTTATAATAGATCTTTTACTAACTAATTATTTATATATTACTAATTCTATGTAAAAACATTTAAAGCTAATCATATTAAGTATGATAACAGTCTACTTGTATAGACCATATATGAAGTTATAAAAAATAAAAAAACTTTACAAGCTATCGCTATACAAGCACTACCGTGCAATTTTAACTATTGCATATTTATTAATATAATTGAAATATATAGAAACAATGCAACATTACAGCTTCGATGTTTTTCATACACTTATTTTTAAAATAGTATATTTTACAAATAAGATGTTGCTCATATATCTACAGAGCATACCATTACTCAAGTAAGCGGTATAATAAAAAATAGATAATATAAATATTAAATATCAATGATATCAAATTAAAAAAACTAAATTACATCAAAAAGATTTTTATTAATATTTCAAGGATTTGATTTAAGTTACTTGGTAGTACTATAAAAACATTATCTCAAATCTTACATTATAATGCATAAGTAAAATTTTAAGTATTTATTAAAAGATATTATCAACAAATTTAATCACACTGGTAAAAATCACCGCTGCAATATTATACACAAATTGGAGCTTATATTATCATAGTATAAACAACATATATAGTCTTTTTGAGAGATATAAAAAGATTTGATCACTTAAGTGACGAATAATGCTTATATATAGTGATCTATAAAATGTACATTATTTATAATTTCTTTTTATATATTAATTCATTAGCGCTCGAGCAGAGAATAAAAACTTCATTTTGTAGGTCGTTTTGTATATATTATCTATATCATGTATGTGGAGGTTCTAGTTTCATAGATCTAGAGTGCACGTTCAACATTATCATGTTATTTGAATACTTGATCAAGCAAAACAATTTCAAACTAAATAACTTTAGTTTTTTAAAACTGGAAATTGCTATCAAATCGTGTTATACATGAATATATTATGCGTATTTAATTTTGCAATATTTTCATTAACAAATTAATTTCCTCACGTAATTCTATATCATTTTCGAGTAATTCTTCTACTTTCTTAATAGCATGCATAACCGTAGTATGATCTTTTTTACCGAATTTTTTACCAATATCTGCAAGACTTTTCGGCGTTAATGTTTTACTAAGATACATAGCGATTTGACGTGGTCTTGCGACTTCTCGCAACCTGCGTGAAGAATACATATCAGATAATTTAATATTATAACGACTAGCTACTTTTTTTTGAATATCTTCAACAGTAATTATCCTTTCATTAGAACGCAATAAATCTCGCAAAATATTTTGTGTATTTTCAAGCGTAATTGCTTTTAAAGTAAAATTAGAATGAGCAATCACTTTATTTAAAGCTCCTTCAAGTTCTCTAACGTTTGAAACAATTTTAGATGCTAAAAAATTTATCACATCTTTTGGTATTTTAACATTCATTTGCTCGATTTTAGATTCTAGAATGCCGAGGCGTAATTCATAAGTAGTACTATGCACATCTGCAACTAAGCCCCATCCAAGGCGAGATTTGATGCGATCTTCAATATTATCTAGATCTGAAGGTGACCTATCGCAAGAAATAACCATTTGACGGTTATTATCAATCAATGTATTAAAAGTGTGGAAAAATTCTTCCTGTGTACTATCTTTACCGCAGATAAATTGAATGTCATCAATCATTAGTACGTCAACTGATCGGAATTTCTCTTTAAATAAAATTACTTCTTTATTACGCAGAGCTTTAACAAACTGATACATAAATTTTTCTGCTGACATGTATATTACTTTGCGCCTTGGGTTATTTTGTTTGATGTACCAACCAATTGCATGCATTAAATGAGTTTTACCGAGTCCAACTCCGCCATATAGAAAAAGTGGATTAGATTCAAACACTGCCCCTGATGATTCTGCCACAGCTCTTGCTGCTGCATAAGCTAGTTCATTTGGTACTCCAACCACAAAATTATCGAAAGTAAAACGTACATCAAGTGTTGAAACGATATTTTCTGAATTTAGTGCACTGTTGCCGATATCGGCAAAAGTCTTAGTAGGTGATTCTATCACTGCTTGTGTTGTTCCAGGTAACTCTTTAGTAATTATTTCAATTGACTTAATAGCATTATTATAATGTTGGAATAGTTGCAATATGACCATAGCATATTTGGATTTTATCCAATCTCTAATAAAATTAGTAGGTGCACACAGAATAACGGTATTTAATGAAGACTCTATAAAATTGACCTTACTAAACCAACTATTATATAGAGTTTCACCGTAATGATTGTAAAGATCTTGAGCAACGTAACTCCAGACATTTACATAATTATCACCCTGATCTGTTAAAGGTATTTGATTAGTGCTCACTTAAAACTGCCACGGTAAGTTATTTTGTTTCCAGCCTTTATCTTGATTATTACCTTCAAAACCGTCACTTATATTATAACAATTTTTATAACCAATATTAGCTATAAAATTTGCTGCAATGAATGACCTATATCCTGAACGACACAGAAAAAATATGGCTGTATCTATTTTCTCGTTAATAATAGATAAAAAATTATCTTCAAAGTTTTTATTCAATTGCAAACTTAGAAAAATTACTTTATTCTTATTATCTAAATGAGGTATCCCAACTTGTTTCCATTCTTCTTGTGTTCTAACATCTACAAGAAAAGCATTATTATTTAAAATTAGCATATTATAAGCTTTTGTAGAACAGATATTTTGAACCAACATATTTACGTTTTTTTCTATTATTGATAATAAAAGTTAATAGAACTTTCCCAATGTAGAATGGTTATTAGAGTGCTTAATTATTCAAGTATTTTAAAATGATTTCGGTATCTAGGCTCTATATCATTGAAAATGATGTTCATAGAACCTTATTATTTTAATAATATTATTATAAAAAAATTTTGCAAGATGTTATAGATGAATAAATTAAATAAAAACGCTTTACAAAAGAAACTTTTTTATCGTAGTAAAAAGCGTGGTTGCAGAGAAATGGATTATATACTTGGTCGCTTTGCTGAAAAGTACTTATCTTCAATGGATGAAAAGAAACTTAAAAGTTATACTTTAATACTTGATCAAAATGATAATGATCTTTATAATTGGATTAATAATAAACCTTCTGCACCTTCTTATCTAGATCCCGAAATAATTGACAAATTACGCAAAATAGCAAAAATATAAGCTCCTGTAGAATGATCCAACAAAAATTTCCGGCAACTGCCAAATGTTTCTATGTAATTGATAATTTTACTAAGAATCTTAATCAAGATTTCATTTTAAGTGTGAGTAATGAAGAAGAGGCATTGCAATTATATAAGCAAGCGTTATTTTTTTCTTCAAATGACAATATTTATTACTTTCCAAGCTATGATACAATTCCTTATGATCATACGTCACCGAACGCAAATATCGTATCTAGACGTGCGGAAACATTAACAAAACTAATAACAAATAGTAAGGGGAAATTGCTTATTACTCATGCAGCAAATTTATTAAACAAACTCCCACCAAAAGATTTTTTTTCTAAATATTTTTTGAAATTATATCCTAAAATAAAATTTACTATGGATGAACTTTCTATGTTGTTAGTAGAAAATAGCTTTACACGAAATACAAGTAGTATCGATGTTGGAGAATTTGCAGTTAGAGGAGAAATTATTGATATAATATTACCAGGTCCTAAAGGTTATAGAATTAATTTTAGTTGGGATTATATTGAATCAATTAAAGAATTTGATATTAATACACAAATTTCGACAAAATATTGTGCAGAACTTGTTATTAGTCCTGCCAATGAAATTGTGTTAAATTCTGAAACGATTGGTAATTTTAAGAATAATTACTTACGAAATTTTGGCGTTAATCATACTGATAATCCTTTATATGAGGCTGTAATATCTGGCAGAAAGTTCGCAGGATATGAACAATTACTCCCATTATTTTATTATTCTTGCTCTAGTTTAGTAGATTATCTCAATAATCCTATTTGCATATTCGATAATCTATCAAAACAAGCAATTTTAGAGTTTGAAAATAGTTATAATGATTTTTATTTAGCAAGGTCAAAGGCTAATAAACTTAAAGTTAATAATTTCTATCCCACACTTTCCCCAACTAGCTTATATTTCACCGCTTCCGCAATAACAGAATTACTTGAACAAAAAAATAATATATTAATTAGTTATGAAAATTCTGAGCAAGCTAGTTTGATTGGAAATATTTCCTCTATAAGTTTTATAGAAAAGAAAACGATTTTTGATAAATTATTTGAGATTATTAAAGCAAATTTTCATAAAAAAATTATCATATGCTCAAGTGTTTTAAGTAGTTTTGAGCGAATCAAAAGTATTATTCAAAATTATGAATATACTTTTAATGAGATAAATAAATTAGATGAGGCTAAGGCTTCAGTAATAAATATTGGAATCATTCCTTTAAATCAAAGCTTTTATACGAAAGAATATTTATTTATTACATCTAGTGAATTATTAGAAGAAAAAACTCTTTATACAAATACCAATAAAAAACTTAAAAATATTTTGTTGGAGCTTGATAATTTAAAAGAAGGAGAATTTGTCGTTCATAAAGATCATGGAATAGGACAGTTTTTAAAGCTAGAAGCTTTCAAAATTCAAGGTAAACTACATGATTTCTTAAAGATTTTATATTTTGGCAATGATAAATTATATGTACCGGTTGAAAATATAGAGGTAATAAAAAAATACGGGTCTGATAATGCAGAGCTTAATAAGCTTGGTAGTGTCGCATGGAATAAAAGTAAGGCAAAACTTAAAAATCGTATAAAAGAGATATCACTACATTTAATACAAATAGCAGCTAAAAGGAAACTGAATATTAGTACTCCGATTGAATTGGACCTTGAGGCATATGATAAATTTTGTGCTAATTTTCCTTTCAGCGAAACAGAAGATCAGTTAACAGCGATAAATGATATTCGAGAAGATCTAACAAATGGCATGTTAATGGATAGATTAATATGTGGAGATGTTGGATTTGGTAAAACAGAGGTAGCAATGCGTGCTGTCTTTATGGTAGCGAAATCACTAAATGAATATTTACCACAAGTAGCTGTAGTTGTTCCGACAACTATTTTATGTAGTCAACATTTTTCAAGATTTATAGAAAGATTCAAAGGGTTTGGTTTAAACATTAAACAATTATCCAGCGTTATTAGTTCTAAAGAAGCAAATATTATCAGATTGGAGCTTGCAAGCGGTAAAATAAATATAATAATAGGAACTCATGCTTTATTACATAAAAATACAAAATTCTTTAATTTGAAATTGTTAATAATCGATGAAGAACAGCATTTTGGTGTCAGTCAAAAAGAATTTCTTAAATCACTAAAATCCTCTACCCATGTACTTGCAATGTCCGCAACACCGATTCCTCGAACGCTACAAATGTCAATGACTGGTTTAAAAGAACTTAGCATTATTGCAACGCCACCTTTAAATAGATTAGAAGTGCGTACATCTGTTATGCCATTTGATCCAGTGATTATTAGAGATGCATTATTACGGGAACATTTTAGAGGAGGTAGAAGTTTTTATGTAGCTCCAAGAATTAAAGATATGGAGGATATCGAAAAACAATTAAAACAAATCGTGCCTGAATTAAGTTATAAAATAGCTCATGGGAAAATGACTCCGAGTAAAATTGATGAGGTCATGAGTGAGTTTTATGTTGGCAAATTCGATATATTAATCTCAACTACCATTATAGAATCAGGGATTGATATCGCCGAAGCAAATACAATGATCATACATAAGGCAGATACGCTTGGTCTTAGTCAGCTATATCAATTGCGTGGTCGAATAGGTCGAGGTAAAATACGAGGTTATGCTTATCTAACAGTAGCAAGTAATAAAAAGATAACGTCGCACTCCTTAAGACGCTTGGAAATAATACAAAATAGTTGTTCTTTAGGTTCAGGTTTCACTATTGCAAGCCATGATGCAGATTTACGAGGTTTTGGTAATTTGATCGGTGAAGAGCAATCAGGGCAAATTAAAGAAGTGGGTACGGAACTCTATCAAGAAATGTTGGAAGAGCAAATAGCTCTTTTAAAAGATGATCCTATTGTCTTAGAACAGGCATTTATTCCAAATATTAACTTAGGACTATCTGTTTTTATTCCAGATAGTTATGTATCAGATTCAGCCCTAAAAATTGGTCTATATAGAAGAATAGGTAATTTAAGTAATGAGATGGAAGTAGAGAAATTTAAAGATGAGATGATTGATAGATTTGGTTTGCTACCTATTGAATTTAATAACTTACTTGATATTGTAAAAATAAAACTATTATGCTTTAAATTAAATATTGAAAATTTAGATTCAGGAGATGACGGGTTTGTGATTAGATTTTATAAAAATGCTGATATGACTGATAAAATTTTAAAATTTGTTAGTCGCTATTCTAATCAAACAAAAATTAAACCGAATAATAAATTAGTATTTATCAAGAAATTAGTAGATAAAAATATCATTACTGAGGTAAATCAATTACTGTGGACATTACTAGAAATTTAAGTTTTATTATGCAGAGAAAAAACATATGGCACTTTGTCATTTGCTTAAGTAATAAAAATAAAAAACTCTATTTGTATTATTTTGGATCACATATTGCACGTTAAGGATGTCATATTATTTATGAAATATAACCTAAATCAACTATTTAAAAATCATAGAATCAAAGGGTTGTCTACTAATTCTAAAACTGTTAAGGAGGATGAGGTCTTTTTTGCTATTAAAGGACAAAATGTTGATGGAAATGATTTTATAAATGATGCATTAAATAATGGGGCAGTATTAGTAATTACAGAGAATAAAGACAATACTGCAATAGATAAAGTAATCTACGTAGAAGATGTACACAAAGCTTTATATGAAGCTATAGAAATTTTCTATCCTAAAAAACCAAAGAATCTAATATCTGTAACAGGTACTAATGGTAAAAGCTCGGTAGTATCTTATATAGCTCAAGCATACTCCTTGCTTAAGAAAAAAGCTGCATTTATAGGTACAATAGGCCTAGAAATATTTGGCTCCAATAATATTATAAATGATGTGCCTTCATTAACAACTTTTGATTACTTGAGTTTTAGAAAAGTTGCTCATAATTTAGCTGAAGATTCTATAGAATATTTAGCTTTCGAAGCTTCTAGTCATGGTTTAGAACAAGGAAGACTTGGCAAGACAAAAGTGAATATAGTAAGTTTCACTAGTTTTAGTCAAGATCATTTAGATTATCACCATACAAAAGAAAATTATTTGTTAGCCAAACTAAAATTATTTACTGATCATTTATTACCAAGCGGTATTGCAATATTGAATTCTGATATAGAAGAAATAGAATTTGTTAAAGATTATTTACATAACAATAATGTTAAGTTTATTACAGTTGGAAAAAAAGGTGACTTACAAATAACCAAAATCACCTGTTCTTTAACAGGACAGAATATTGATTTTATATTTAATAATATAATATATAATTTACATACCTTAATTATTGGTAGCTTTCAAGCTAGTAATTTATTGATTGCTGCTCTTACTTTATATTATACCGGATTTAAATTTGATGAAATAATAGAGGCTTTAGCAAAAGTTAAACCTATAAAAGGAAGAATGGAGCGAATAGATGGCACTAATATTTTTGTTGATTATTCCCATACCCCAGATTCGCTAGAAAAAGCTTTAATAGAGTTGAAAAATATTAAGTTACATGGTAGTAAGCTAAGTGTAATTTTTGGTTGTGGTGGTGATCGTGATAAAACAAAGAGAGCCCTTATGGGGCAAATAGCTGCAAAACTTGCTGATAATGTAATAATTACCGATGATAACCCACGTTTTGAAGACCCAAAACTTATTAGAGCTGAAATTATAAGAGGTATAGGTACAGCAACCTACACAGAGATAGCAAGTAGGGCAGAAGCGATTAAATATGGTATAAACAACTTAAAGCAAGATGATATCTTATTAATTGCTGGCAAAGGTCATGAAACTTACCAAATTATCGGTGATAAAAAATTACCTTTTGATGACTCTGAGGTTGTAAGGAAGTATCTTTTTGAGATATCATACACTCGGAATTAGCAAAAATATTATGTATCATCACGTAGTGTTGTTTATATAATATTAGATAAATTACATTATGACACTAGATGCTTTTTAAAAGCAATAGAACAACACGTAAATCACAATGATTTGGAACTCTAAAACTTTAAGTATTGCTCTTGGTATAGAAATCTCTAATTCTGTCAATTGTAATGAAGTACAATTTAACTCTAAAGATGTTAAAAAAGGTGATTTATTTATAGCACTTCAAGGTAATAGAGATGGTCATGATTATATCCAAGATGCAATAGATAAAGGCGCAACAGCAGTAATTGTTAGTAAACAAGTAGAGATAAATGATAAAGATAAAATTATCTTAGTTAATAATTCTTTTGAAGCGCTACAAAAAATGGCTCTATATAAACGAGAGAATTCAAAAGCGAAATTTATCGCTATAACCGGTAGTGTCGGTAAAACTTCTACCAAAGAAGCACTAAAAATATTATTACAACATGATTTTATAGTTTTTGCTAGCAGAGGTAATTTTAATAATTACTTAGGGTTACTTATTAATCTTGCATCAATGGCTGATGATACGGAATATGCTATTTTTGAGCTTGGTATGAATCATCAAGGTGAAATAAGCGAACTGGTTCAAATATTAAAGCCAAATATTGCTATGATTAATAATATTTCAGAAGCTCATTTAGAATTTTTTCACTCACTTGAAGAGATAGCCGAAGCTAAATGTGAGATTTTTAAAAATTTTAGTAAAAATGATATTGCCATTATTAATGCAAGTAATAATTGTTATAACAAAATATTATCGATATTAAAAAATCTATCTATTACAAATATATATAGCTTTGGTCACTCTTCTAAAGCTTCAGCTAAATTAATTTTATATAAGACTCTAGGAGAGCAAGTACACTTACAGTATTATATAAATAATAAATTCATAGACATAACTATACCATTCATCCCTAGGCATTTCGCTAACAATTACACAGGTGTACTTTTAATTATCGATATATTAGGTAAAGATATAGAGATATCTGCAAAGTACTTAGCAGATATTGCGCTTACTAAAGGGAGAGGGAAGATTATCAATATACAAAATTCTCGTGTAATTTGTGATTACTATAATGCAAGTCCTCAATCAATGAAAGCTGCATTAGAATATTTAAAACAAGTGCCTGCAGATAATAAAACCTCTATAATAGGCGAGATGCTGGAGCTTGGTTGGAATTCTCAACGATTACATGAGGAGCTAGTACCTTATATACTCGATGCTGGTTGTACTAAAGTTTATTTAGTAGGAGCATATACTAAATATATTTATGATTTACTCCCTAATAAAATATCTAAAAAATTTTTTAAAAATGTTGAAGAATTGATAACGCATATCACTGATTTATTTGAATATAGTGAGCTTATTTTAATCAAAGGGTCCAGAGGTGTAAAACTTGATAAGATTGTTGATTATTATCAATAAATACATTAGGATATTCTTAATAATCATGTGTCTCTCAATGTCATTCCCGCAAAAGTGTGAATCTAGTAATCTTTAATTTTATTACGCAATCAAGTCACGGTATGAGATCGAGTTAATTTTTCTAGCTATATAAAAATACTTAAATACTTTTAATTTAAATCTACAAATGTTATATAATCTTTTACTTCCTCATATACATAATTCACATATAGCTAATTTATTCCACTATATTACTTTTCGTAGCGGTCTTGCTATTATTATAACTTTAAGCATTAGCTTTGTAACTGGTCCTATATTAATAAAATTTTTACGTTCGCTTCAAAAATACGGCCAACCTATACGTTCGGACGGACCTGAGTCGCATAAAACAAAAGCAGGTACTCCGACAATGGGCGGGATAATGATTATTTTGTCTAGTTGTCTTTCTACTTTATTACTTGCTGATTTAACTAATAAATATATTTGGATTACATTATTTGGTTTTATTAGTTTCGGTATTATAGGATTTATGGATGATTATGCTAAGGTGAAGCGTAATAATCATTATGGTGTAAGGGGAAAAAGTAAATTTTTACTACAAGGCATTATTAGCTTAATTATATATGTTTTACTAGAATATTTAGATAAAAATTTCAGTCATTTACTTAATGTACCATTTTTTAAAAATTTAAGTTTGGATCTAAATTATTTTTATATGGTTTTTGCTATATTTGTTATAGTTGGTTCTTCTAATGCTGTGAATCTAACTGATGGTCTTGACGGTCTTGCTACCGTTCCGATTGCATTTACTGCTGGTTCTTTTGCTTTAATAAGTTATTTAGTAGGCAATCTTATTTACGCGAACTACTTACAGTTAACATATATACCTAATACAGGAGAGTTAACTGTGTTATGTGCAGGATTAGTAGGTAGTTGCCTTGGATTTTTATGGTTTAATGCACAACCAGCAGAAGTGTTTATGGGTGATACCGGTAGTTTAAGTCTTGGTGGTGTTCTTGGTATTATTAGTGTTATTACTAAACATGAAATAGTTTTAGCGATCATAGGTGGTTTATTTGTGATTGAAACTACATCTGTGATTTTACAGGTATATTATTTTAAAGCAACTAAAGGCAAAAGAATATTTAAAATGGCACCACTTCATCATCATTTTGAAAAACACGGTTGGGCAGAATCTAAAGTTGTAATAAGGTTTTGGATTATTTCAGTAATCTTCTCTCTTATAGGATTATCATCTTTGAAATTACGTTAAATATTGACATAAATTTACTATATTCTATACAGAAAATGATATGTGTAAAATCAGAAGTTTTAAGGTTTAATAAAAATATATAATGAAACTAAAGAATTAGAAAAATATCAACCTCTGCAAAAGAGTTTAATGTAAATTAGTATAACAGTTAACAAATTATGCAATAAAGTTTAATACAAAGTATTAAAAGTGCACATTTAGTATTATAAGAAAAAATTGCAACAAATGAGTAAGAGGTGTTTTTAAGTTATAATACTAAGTGTAAAAGATTCTAAGATCTACATATAACAGATCAATTTTCATTAATTGAATCTGCAGTACTATAGAAACCATATGTATACAAAAACTCTTTCAGCTGTTCTCAATGATGATTAATATACTGATATGTTATGACTCTTTCTTCTATAAGCCTATAGTGCATTTAGCTTCAGTTTTAGATCTTACAAGTTATATTAACTTACTCTACTATTCAATCTTGATCAATATAAAATACTCCAAGATCAGTAATTACTGTGGTCACTACTTTTTACCTTTTAATAATTTAGTACTGACGTCTTTTGCGTTATGTCAAATTACAATTACTAACTTTTTGGTATTAGCTACTGCATATATATTGCCTTTCATACTTTTAACCATTTGGCAATTACCCGTAATGGTTTTAAGATGGTTAAGTTTGAAAAGATTACCTTTTTGTAGTACCTGTATAGCTTCTAAAATAGTTAAATCAACGTATAAAACTCTAAATATCCAAAATTGTTACTAAAATAACTCCTTTCAGGAATAGCAGTGATAGTTTGCTTACCGTCATTAATTAAATTATTATCTTCCTTTCTTGCGTAAGGCAAGATAAATATTTAAGTTATGCATTATTGAAAATAAGTTCAATGGTATTTTGAGTTGAAACTGATAACTAATTGATTTTATTAATTTAATTAGACGTAGCATTTTGGAATCAGCCTAAAATGTTGTCTGATACTCCTTAAAAAGAAAATTGTAAATGAGTTGGACGTTGAGCAGTTAATTTTGAGCTTAGCTTACAATAGAAGTATTTATCAAGAAGGTATGACTTTCAAATCCTAAGCTAATAGTTAAGCAGTATTGAAATATAAAAACGTCATTATGAGTGACCTAATTATATTTTGTCTGAGATCACTTCGTTAATGTTGTATTGAGTCTTTTTTCAATGACGGTTTTATATCAACACATTGCGAAGTCTTGCAGTGAACAGCTTTATTATGTAGTGTTTTGATCTTATACATATGCAATCTTTAATTGCAGCCACTTTCTCTGTATAGCTCTATTAAATGCTTCGTGTCCTAAATGGACGTTATGCAGTATTTACTATTTTTATATTTTCTGTATTTTTTAGTGCAAAGGCACCTGCTATTTAATCTATATAATATAATTCTATTATTCATTAAGATTGAATGCAATCCGTTATATAGGATCGTACAGTTTTGCTATTATTATATTGTATATATTATTTAGTAATAAAATAAGTAGAGATAGGGATAGACTTAGAAATTTTGTAATGGTTTTTATTTAAGTTATATTGATATTATGTCGTATTACGATATTTCCCTCCAATAATAGTCATATTTGAAGATTTTTTATATTATATTACTTGTAGCATTTATTACCTAATATCAATATCTTGTATTAAGATAGTATTGATCTCGTCTTGTTATTTTTGATAATTTCTTTATTAGTATATTAACCTTTTTTAAAGATTAATATACTAAACAAGTACAATTATATCAATGAAAGGCTTGTACAAAGTTAATTATTTTATTATTAATTTTCTTAGCAAAGTAATTTTAAAATATATGTTAACTACTTTAGAACAATTCTTATTTGCTCCTGTGAAAGCATTTATCAATATACGTGAAGATACAGTCTCTGCTCTTAAAAGGCTTGGTATTAAGAATATTCGTGATTTATTATTTTATCTACCTGTTTCATATCAGAATAAAATATTATCACCTAATTTAACTAAAGTTAGAGGCGGTGAAATAATACAAACAGAAATTATAGTTAATAGTATTAATTTACAAAAAAGAGGTAATCAGCCTTTAAAGATTACAGCTAGTAATAATACTGGGTCTCTATTATTAGTATTTTTTCATAAGCCACCACAGTTTATTTTAAATAAGCTGAAAGTTGGAACGAAGCATATTATTAGTGGAAAAGTACAATTCTTTGATTATCAATTACAAATTTTGCATCCTGAATTTATTACGAATCCTCAACTCTCAAAAGCCATAGAACCGCTTTATTCGATGACATATTCACTTAGTAACACGCAGCTATATTCATATATAATAAAAGCAATAGAGATATTTGAAGAGAAGTGTAATGGTATAGAAGATAAAGAATTGAAGGAATATTTGGATGTTATATTGCAGAATTTGAAGATCTTGCATGTTTTTCTTTCACCACATAACTTGATCTCATGTTCTAGAACAACGGATATCGTTGTTAATCCGAGTTATGCCATTGTAGCTGCCAAAAAACAATTAGCAATTAAAGAATTAATCGCTAATCAAATATCTCTTTTAAATGTACGTATGCAAATAAATAGAAAACACGGTAATATTTACCCTAAAGCTGCATCTATTCAAGAAAATATATTAAGAGAGTTAGGATTTGAGTTAACCTATTATCAAAAGCAAGTTATAGAAGAAATAGAGTTTGAGCAAAGCGATAAAGTAGAAATGATGAGATTGTTACAAGGCGATGTTGGTTCTGGTAAAACTTTGGTAGCTTTGCTTACTATGGTAAATGTTGTCACCACTGGATTTCAAGCTACACTTATGGCTCCAACCGATTTACTTGCCAATCAGCATTATGATTTTTTTGTTAAAGCTCTAAAAAATACTAATATTAGAGTTGGATTACTTACAGGTAAGATACTTGGTAAAGCTCGTAGAAATATTATTATTCAACTTGTAAACGGTAAGATTGATATATTAATTGGTACTCATGCGTTATTTCAAGAAAAAGTAAGTTTTAAGAAACTAGGTTATATAGTTATTGATGAGCAGCATAGATTTGGAGTGCAGCAGCGGTTGAATCTAATAAATAAAGGAGTCAATCCTGATGTTTTAATTATGACTGCAACACCAATTCCAAGAAGCTTAGCACTTACTATGTTTGGTGATATGACTGTTTCCAAGCTAATTGGGAAACCAAAAAATCGTTTATCTATTGTTACAAAGACTATGTCGGTTAATAAGATAGGATATATTATAAAAGCAATAAATAAGAGGCTTATTGCAGGTGAAAGGGTATATTGGATATGCCCGTTGATAACGCAAAGAGAGAAAGAAACACTGCAAGAGGATCTTTTATTAATGGATGTGATAAATCGTTTTAACTCTATCAAAAATATATATCAAGGTTATACTGGTATTATTCATGGTAAAATGAAGAACGATCAGAAGGAGCGCATAATGAAACAATTTAAGGAAGGTGAAATTAAGATATTAGTTGCAACAAATGTTATTGAAGTTGGAATAGACGTATCTGAGGCCACTTTAATTGTTATTGAAAATGCTGAGCAATTTGGTTTAGCACAACTTCATCAGCTGAGAGGTAGAGTAGGACGAGGTAGATTGCAGTCATATTGTATATTATTATATAATCCAAAAAGGCTTGGCAAAGTAGCACAAAACAGGTTTAAGATAATGAAACACACTAATGATGGGTTTTATATCGCTGAGCAGGATTTAAAACTACGCGGTAGTGGTGAGATTTTAGGTATCAAACAAAGTGGTGAAATCGACTTTTTTTTTGCAGATTTAGCAGAAGATTATGCACTACTCATAAAGGCTCATAAAATTGCAGAAAGAGAAATAAGCTTAAAAGATAATGTAAATTTTGTTAACTTTCAGATAAAACTCTTCGCAAAATCGCAAGTAAGCTATTTGATTTAAAGATATTGTTGCTATGTAGTATGAACTCACATTAGCCTATACTTCAAAACTGATTATAATATAGGAAGTATTCTTTAGGTCATATCAATGATCAGAATGTGAAATCCATTATTTTAATGTTTTTAAAAAGCTTGATTTATATTACTTTATTTTAGATTTTTGTTTTTGTAGGTAGGATATTAGGAATTTTTAAAAATTATCTGGTATTGTTGTAATTTCAGCAAGTCTAGTAAACAGAGCATCAATCATATCCCAGCCTTTTTTTTGAATAATTAGTAAAGAAAAATCATTAATATTTATTTGTTTTAATAAATTTATCCCCATTTGTTCATGTTCAGGATCAAGATGCATATGTGTTTTAAAATGTTGTGATGCTTTATGATTACAAAATATTGATCCTAGTTTTTCATAAAATATTGTAGCACAAGACTCTATTACTAAATGCACCAGGACTGCTCTTTCACTATCTCCAAGAGTCATCATTTTTAGTGTAAACCAGGAACCTAATGCTTCAAAGATAGAATCTGTAGTTTCTTTATCGTTTTCTAGATTTTGGGATAATTCTATATTATGTCCAAATTCATCAGTAAGATGGTCCCATGCAAGTTGTTTAAATTCTTTTGTTTCAGAAAACACTACTCTTGCTAATACCATTTTTTGAAATTCATCTGACCAAATCCGAAAATGCTTAAGAAATTTATTTTTTCTTAGTGTACTATCAAACTTAATTTTAAATAGTTTGTTTTTTCTAAATTGCTTTTTATATTTTTCATTGTCTAAAATGAGAAGATCTATTACATTCATATAGTTAATATCAATATCATAATTAAGTATATTAATATTAACTCAGTCAGTCTGTCACGAATTATTAATGTTTATCTACCAATTTTTAAAACCATATGTGTATTTATAGATAAATATGAATTGTAAGATTATAATTTGTATACAATATATATATATAACATTACGACTGATCCATTTTATATTTATTAGTATTTTTTGTGAATAATCGCTTAAGATCATTAATATATAAGTAATTGTTAAGAAAGTCAGATTTAAAATTAAGTCAGTATTTGAAAAATTAAAATCACTCAAAGGAATCAAGAGAGTAAAAAAAGTTGAGTGTACTATAGAAGTAAAAATTGCTATAAAACAGCAAAGTTTTAGATTAGTCTTTTCATGTTGTGCAATAAATCCAAGTATCATTATCGCAATTACAAGAGTCCCATAATCAATTAAAGTCCAACTAATATACCATAATATTATCATTACCGCTACATGACAAAACCCGTTATAGAAAAAACTAGTTATAGAATTACGAAAATAATAAATATAACATTGTCCTAAATAGATAGAAATTAGAATATTGGTAGTAAGAAACTGTTTAAACAATATAGTAGTATATATTTGTAGTATAACTCCGTATATTATTATTCTAGTTTTTGGTTTATCATAAAAATTATAACCGGCAAAAAAGCAAAATACTGGCATAGCGATACGACCGATTATCCGCATAATCGTTAATTCAGGATATAGATATAGACCAATATGATCAATGGTCATCGCGATAACAGCTAAAGTTTTTAGTAAATCTTGATAATTTGTTTTATTTTGTGCTATTATCATAATTAACCACTTTTAATAAATATGCTGTTCCAAAAAATATTGCCACTCCAATTATAATTGTACTACCTAGCATAGAAACTTTAATAAGTAAATATTCCGAGTACAGATATTCTAAATAATAATGTTTTATTAAGGCAATTATAATAGACATTAATGTACAGCATAATAAAATCTTAGCACAGAAAAGCTTTATACCAGCTTCTATATGGAGTTTATGTTGTTTTGTACTATAGCTATATAATAAACCTAAATTATACCAAGCTGCAATCGATGTTCCAACTGCAATACCTATATGTTTTAAAGAATCCATTAATAATAGATTCATATTAGTATTAATTATAATTGAAAATAATGTTATTTTGAGAGGGGTTTTAGTATCACCATTAGCATAAAAAATAGGAGTTAAAATTTTTGCTAAAATAAACGCAGGAAGACCAAGTGCAAATGCAGAAATAGCTTCGGCTGTGTTTGTAGTATCTTGAGGCGTGAATACTCCTCTTTCATAAATTATATTAGTAATTGGATGCGAGAGTATTATAATACCAAATGTTGCGGGCAATGATAACAATAGTCCAATTCTAATAGCATTATTCTGTATTTTTTGTGCAGATACTATATCGTTTGATTTATATACTTTTGACATCTCAGGTAGCAATATAGTAGAGAAACTTGTGCCTATTATTGATAAAGGAAATTGATATATACGATCAGCATAAGCTAATATAGAAATAGCACCTTCAATAAAGCTAGAAATAGATTGTGAAATAAAAAGATTTAATTGTTGTACACCAGAGCTTATAGTTGCCGGTCCCATATTAATTAAAAGCTTTTTTACATCAGGATCGTTTGTATGAAAAATTATTGGAAAGTGCAAATCAGCTTTTTTAACACAAATAAACATAAAAACAACTTGTAATATTCCAGCAATTATTAAAGATACGCTAATTGAGATAGTAGACTCTATATAATTCCCAAATATTAAAGTAAAAATTATTACGCATACACTTAAAATAATTGGTGAAAACGCAAATGCAGCGAATTTTTTTACAGAGTTTAATATACCGCCAAGTAGTGCCGTTAATGAAACAAATATTAAATAAGGTATTGTAATACGGCATAAAAATACCGTCAATTCAAACTTTTCTTTTTTAGCGTAAAATCCAGGAGCAATACATAGTATTAATTGTGGCATAAAGATTTGCATTAGTGCTATTATTACTATTAATGTTAGAGATAGCAGCGTAAACACTTTTCCTGAAAAATTATTTGCAGCTTTCTTAGAAATAAGCATTTTTTCATTATAAATAGGAATGAATACACTTGATAATGCCCCTTCTGCAAAAATCCTTCTAAATAGATTCGGTAGTTTAAAAGCAATATTCATACTATCGCCCATAGGTGTTGAACCAAATAATGATGCGATAAATTGCTCACGCACTAAGCCAAATATGCGAGCAATGAATGTCAAAAAAGCTAATATGATCCCTGAGCGAAATAATGTCACTGTTTTATTAATATTAATAGATACGTTATTATAATGATATATTACTTGTGTAGATTAGTTTTCCATTACGCTAATTTCTGTCTATTCCTTCCTTTATTAAAGTTTCTGCTTTTACTTTATCTCCCCATCCAGTAACTTTAACCCATTTACCTTTTTCTAAATCTTTATAATGCTCAAAGAAATGCACAATACGTTTTTTTAGCATTTCACATAAATCATCTAGTTCTTTAATATGATCGAAAGTAATATCGAGTTTAGATGTTGGTACTGCGATAATCTTCTCATCGAGTCCTGATTCGTCTTCCATCATTAATACACCTATTGCTCTGCATTTGATCACTGACCCAGGTACGACGGGATGATGTGCTACAACAAGTACATCTACCGGATCACCATCATTTGAAAGAGTATCAGGAATAAAACCATAATTACAAGGATAACTCATGGTAGTTTGCATAAAACGATCAACAAAAAGTGCACCTGATTCTTTGTCAAATTCGTATTTGATTGGTCCGCTATTCATTGGAATTTCGATAATTACATTTATTTCATTATTGTTTGCTTTTGCTTTAATTTTCTTTATAAACATGTTTTTGTTTTATTTTTTTTGTCATGCAGCGGCTTGAACACGGCATCTAGTTAAAAATGTTGCAACAACTGATACTTTAAATTTTTTATAGATACCGTAGTCAAGCCTACGATATAACACTGAGTGTTTTAACTCGGTGGTCTATAATTCTCATCATGTTTTGCAAGTAATTGTCTTGCTATAAATTTGCTATCAGATAATTGTCCTATCGCAATAATGCCTTGTCCTTCACGAAATAGTGCAGGGAGCACTCCTTGATATAATATCTCTAAATCTTTAATATTATCGGTAATAACAAAACTTATCTTATTAGCAGAAATTTTATTTATTGAATCTCTTTTAACAAGTCCACCGACTCTTAACTCTTTGCCTTGTTCTGCCTCATTAATTTTTGACGGCGGAAAAAAAAATATTATATTTTTTTCTAAATTATAAAGTATTATACTAATGCCTAAACAAGCTGAACAGAAACAAATAATTATTTTTATTAATCTATTCCTGACTATCTTTTGCATTAAAGTTTTGTTTATTTTTTAATATTTTATAATTTAAAAAATTTACTATTAACAATATCGCTAAGGTTAAAAAGGTAAATAAATATGATACTAATATACAATTATTCATTTTTGAACAATTCCATAATTTCCTTAGCTGAGATATCTAAATAGAAATGCTTCATATATCTCCCGTTTTTATCAATTAAGTAGGTAAAAGATGAATGATCAATCATATAGTTTTGATCATCATTGTCACTATTGACACGAGCATAGAAAACCTTGAATTTATCAGTGACATCTTTTATCTGGTGCTCGTTACCAGTAAGACTTATAAATTTCGGGTGAAAATTTTTTATATATTCTTTAAGTACTTCAGGTGTATCACGTTTTGGATCAACCGTAATAAAAACAGGTATAATATCTATTTTATTTTGATGTAAAATTTCTACAATATTCGTTATTTTATTTAGAGATGTCGGGCATATATCAGGACAGCTAGTAAATCCAAAATAAATTAGGCTTAAGTGACCTCTCAACTTATCACTATTAAATATCTCTCCATTTTGGTCTATCAGTTCAAAAGGCCCGCCGATTTTTATCTTATCTTCATAGATATTAAACTGACCAGCAAGTGGTTTTTTAGGTGTGCTTAAAGATAATAACACATATAATGCTCCTACTCCTATTAACAAGCTCATTATAATGATTATTTTCGTAATATTTGATTGCATTTTCATAAGATATAATTCATTTCATTATTATTTTGTGGCTTGAGATAACTTATTAATATCGTAATTTCAATGAGCTATAGGTTAGGTGATGCAGCATTCTTATAATAACCTACGGTACACAATAATATAATAAAAATCATTATCGACAACTTCTTACAGCAGACCTAATTTTTTAGGTTTAAAATATTTTACCCAAACATCTATTAGCAATTTAGTAATGATAATTGCTGAAAACATTGAAGATATAATCCCAATCGTTAATGCTACAGCAAAACCTTTGATTGCTCCAACTCCGAATATATAAAGTGCAAAGGCCACTATTAAAGTCGTTATATTAGAATCAATGATAGTAGCAAATGCAGATTCAAAACCTGTTCTAATAGCATAAAGATTCGAAACTCCTTTATGTAGTTCTTCCTTGATTCTTTCGTAAATCAATACGTTAGCATCAACAGCCATACCTATAGTTAGTATTATTCCTGCAATTCCAGGTAGAGTTAAAGTAGCTTGGAATAGTGAAAGTAAAGCTAGAATATATAATAATGCGAGGATTAACGCTATATTAGCGAATAAACCAATTACACCGTAAGACAAAATCATAAATATACAAACTGCTACAAACCCTATAAGACCTGCTTTTTTTCCTGATTCTATAGAATCAGCTCCCAAATTTGGACCTATACTTCTCTCTTCAATAATTTTAAGTGGAGTAGGGAGTGAACCAACACGCAATAATAGTGCGAGTTCATTTGCAGACTCAATAGTAAAATTCCCTGTTATTATACCGTTCCCACCAATAATTGCTCCGTTTATAATTGGAGCGCTTAGTAATTTATTGTCTAAAACTATAGCAAGGCGTTTACCAGTATTATTTTTAGTGATTTCACCAAATATTTTACTACCTAAATTGTTGAAAGAAAAAGCAACGATTGGTTGTGAATTTTGATCAAAAGAAGCTGAAGCTTTCGTCAAATGTGCTCCACTTAACAGAACTTTTTTCTTTATAACTATATAATATTCACCATGATGTTTGCTATCTCCCTTAATAAGCATTGAACCTAACGGTACATGCCCTTTTATCGCGTCTTCAATATTGGCGTTTTCATCAACTAAATGAAAAGTGAGCTTTGCAGTTTTCCCTAATATATTCTTAAGGTAAGATGGATTTTCTGAACCTGGGACTTGCAGTAATATATGTTTATTACCTTGCCTTTGTAGTGTTGGTTCTTTAGTGCCTGTACTATCAACTCGCATACGTACAATCTCGATAGATTGTTCTACTACCTTATTAAGTAAGTCATTGAATCTAGATTCACTGTATCTAAGCTTTATTTTATTTTTATTCACTCCAATGATAATTTCCGGATCGATTTTATTAATTATTTTCTTTAACGATTTTAATACTTCAGGAGATCTTACTTCTAATTGAATGTTATTGTGTCGCACTAACAGATTTTTATAGCCGATTTTATGCTTACGCAAATTTTTGCGTAAAGTATCAGCAAGATTTTCCATTGAATCATTCAAATATGTATCAAAATCAACATCTAGTAATAAATTTGCTCCTCCCCTTAGGTCAAGGCCTAAATTTATTGAATCATGAGGTAAAAACTTCGAGTTTATCTGAATAAAATTTGGTAAGGCACAAATAATTGCAAAAACTGTGCATATAATTGAAAGAACAATTTTCCATTTAGGAAGATTTTGCACAGCTTACCTTCTTATTTTTTTTTTGTTATTTTCTTGTGTTGCTGCTACTTCTCTTTTCCGGCTAGTTATATCGACAATAGCACTTTTTATAGCTTTAATGCGTACGTCTTTCGCTATTTCGATCTCAATATTATTGTCATTTTCACTTACTTTAGTAACAATACCGTAAATGCCGCTATTTATTAGAACTTCTTCCCCTTTTTTTACTCCACTGACTAATTTTTCTCTTTCTTTACGGCGTTTTTCTTGGGGGCGTAATAATAAGAAGTAAAATACGGCGAAAATTAAAATCATCGGTATTAAGCTTGTTAATCCCGATTGTAAAGAATTTGTTTCTACAGGCACTGTATCAGTTTCTTGTATTTCTATGGTTTCATTATTATTTATTTGATTATCTTGAGTATGTTGTGACATATGTAATTTCCTAATTATTGCGATAGCCTTCCTCTATAGCCTCTTTCTAAAGGTCATTTGTATGTCAATTCAGTACTCGTATTCTCACGTTATTCGTATCTACTATGTGCTGGGTTTTTTACAAATTTACCATTATTAGCTATCTTATGCAAGAAGTCTAATAAAATAAAAATAGCTACCTAATAGCTTTAATGCAAGGGTAAAATATTATACTCTTCAAAATATTATTTAGCATATAAATATTTAAATGTTTAATTAGATATAAAGTGAATAATGAAAGTGAATAATGTCACTAATAATGAAAGCTTCAATTTATATAATTTAAGTGTTAGAAAATTAGCAATTATCTATTTGATTTGTCTCTGATCAATCTTTTTTATTAAAATGAGGTAATACAGTTATCAAAATGAATTTTAATTTTTATTAATAAAAATTAAAGTAAGATTAAGACAGTATAGAGTTATATAATTTCTTGTAATGAGTACAATAATTATATAATAGCAATATAAATTTTCTTTACATTTTTAAAACTGTAAACTACTTCAAAATTTGAAAATGTTTTTAAAGCTAGCAATGAACTTTTATGTTTTTTTAATTGTAAATTCAAATCGTATTAATGCTTAAAATACTAGGAAATTCATAGTAATTACTACACAAAATTTTGTACTACAAATTATGTAATTTGCTTTCAAATAAGCTCAAAAATTATTTGAACTGTATAATAACGAATTATTTGATTAAATTTTAGATAATTCATCATATCTACTTTTATGAATCTATTTCTAATATCTATACTAGTGTTTTGCTATCATTGCTAGGCATAAGTTTTGTCGTCTCTTTAAGTAGTGAATAATATAGTAAGAGCATTGCTAGAATCAATGAAATAGCAGTACTGTAAAAATAAATAAGTGTTTTCGCAAATTAATTGGATTAATAATGAATTTACTGATTCTATTTACAAAATAGTATTGTGATGTGGAATAATTTACTCTCATGTGCGAGGAGTTGCGTAGTAATACAACTAAGTAATTTAGTATAAATTGTAACTTAAATTTCCAAAATCTTTTTTGATTATTGTATTGCATCATTCCTTATACTAACAGTCTTAGTATCTACACAACAACGCTATGGAGAAATGATATAAAACTTGGAAAATTATTGGAGCGGGTGAAGGGATTCGAACCCTCGACTTCGACCTTGGCAAGGTAGCGCTCTACCCCTGAGCTACACCCGCTTTTAAAAAAGTTTTATGTAACACTACCTTAGTGTTTCTTAAGCTAACTGAATCTCAATATAAGTAATTGTAAGATAAATTGCAAGTATTAAATTAGAAATTTTTGGTACTTCTGAAATAAAGCTAGATTATTTTTAATGAAATTACATAATATTAATTGTATTGGTTAAGCAATCTAGTTAAACACTCTGTAGCCTCTTTGTAGTAACTTTAAGTTACAAAGGAAAAAGTTTAGTCTGTAATCAAAAATAGTAAATAGTTTTACTATTATAAATAGGTATGTTTAGAATATTTTTCTAATTCTCTTAATATATCATGGCAGTACTTTTAAATGAGTTATTTTTGCCTGAAGCTGATGTTCTATTCTATATACTGTCATTGTATATTGTTCTAGATATGTATCTAGACATATATGTGCTTTAATTATTCAGTTGGTATATATGCACTATAAATATCGCTTTGTTATCTTTTATAATCACTAAATTTAAAAATTCATACTGGCAATTGGTATTATAGCAATTTTTGCAGTAATTTTGTGTCGTATCACTGAGTATATGTTCTCTATGTATGCTTTATGCTGAGCTTGATCTAATACAATATTATTTTATGCGCGCTTTATTTCTTATTTCTGTAACTTTAGGTTTCGTTATATCATGAGCATTAGGAAAGTTTCTTAGTTTTGATTTGCCAAGGTTATGTTTAGAACACTGATACTTACATTAGTAGATCCTTTTAACGTGAATATCTAAGGTCTTACACCATTCATATTTAAATCTAAATGCGAGTTTATCAAGCAATTTTTACTATAAACTATATAGTTAACATTTGACTTGCTAAGTGCTTATATCTTCTATACAAGTTATTTTATTAATTATTATTTGTTGAGCGATTAATTAATTTCTATAATAAATAGCTATTATAATATTGTTATAATATAAAATTAATCCTAAAGTTAAGATTTGTATGATATAGCTTGTTGAGTTAAAGACTGAATCGAAGAGTGCGTTAATATTAAAATATTAATGTTGCAAATTTATTGTTCAAAGAATTGATTATTAATAATAATTGGAATATACCAAGATAAAATTATCGTTTTTAAAAATCATGATGCAAGTTGTATGTAAATGTCTTGAGTTGTAGATATTGTTTGCTGTAATAATTTATATTATGTCGATCCTAGCTTTGCATTTTTTGTTATGTATGTAGCAATACTGCGTATAATTATTTCTATAGGTTGGTTTGCTAATAAACAATTACACTAAAAAAATATTAGCAAGACTTAAGAAAGTTAGGAACCCTAACGCATCTGTTATAGTTGTTAAAAATACACCTGAGCCTGCAGCTGGGTCTATATCAAAATAATGCAGTATTATAGGAATAGCAGAGCCAAATAATCCTGCTACTAAAAAATTTAAAATAACTGCAATAGCAAAAATAACGCTAAGATTTAAGTCAAGTAACATGACAAAGCTAAGTCCTGCTCCGATAATTGCAAGTACAAAACCGTTAAAAGCTGATACTGCGATTTCTTTTAATATTACTTTATTGACATTATTATAATGAATGTCCTTATTAGCAAGTGCTTTAACAGTAACAGTCATAGCTTGTGTTCCTGCATTTCCGCCCATTGAGGCTACAATAGGCATAGTTGCTGCAAGTGTTACAAGTTTTGCAATAGTATCATTAAAATGGTTAATAATAAGTGAAGTCATGCATGCAGTAATGAGATTCACAAAGAGCCAAGGAAAACGATGTTTGACTGTATAAAATACATTGAAAAAAGTATCTTGTGTGTGTACCCCGCTTAATGATAATATATCTTTCCCTGCTTGTTCTTCGATAATGTAAATTATATTATCGATTGATACACTACCTACCAACTTACCGCTTTTATTTACTACAGGTACAATCGTTAAAGCATATTGTCTAAAAATGAAGCTTAGTTCATTTAAGTCGGTAAAAGTATCTGCAAGCTTAAAATCTTTGCTCATCAAATCTTTTATCAATTCATTTTTTTTGCCTTTAATTAGTGTACTAAGAGAAATAATACCAATAGGTCTTAATTTATTATCTGTAACGATTGCTGCATAAAATTCATTCTTTACGTTCTTGATAAAATTTAATGATTCCTCAACAGTCCATCCTGCTTGAAGATTAATAAAATCTCGTTCAATTACTCTACCTACCGTATTTTCAGGGTATGTACAACCTACTGTAATTTGGTGTTTTTTTTCTTTAGTCAGATTACTTAGTATCAGATCTTTTATATCATCGTCTAGATCGATTACTACTTCAATTGCATCTTCTATAACTAGTTTATTGATTAATTCGGCAGATTTTTTGATGCCTAAAGTTTCTATTATTAGAGGTTTACTATAAGCATTTAAAGATACCAATGTTTCAGGCTTAATTTTATCATGTAATAAAGGAATAATGATTTTATATGTTTTATTATTAAGATTATCTAAAAAATCTGCTAAATCTGCATAATGCAGCTTAGCAAGCCTACTTGCAGCTGCATCATAATTGTGATCTTCAATCAGATCGTTAATTTGATCAAAAATCTCAGCAAATTGATTATGATGATCAGGTAAGATGCTTTTAAACATATTGAAATTAGGCATAGCCTGTTTACCTAATAGTTGTTATAGAATTATTTATTATTTAAAGTTAGTTAGCTAGGCTTGGTACAGAATTGTGTACAATTTGCTAATCAATATAAATCACAGATTATAAATAAGCAATAGTTTTTATTGTGTCTACTTTTCATTATGAGTATGTAACTAGCATAAACATTTCTTCACAATAAGAACTTGGGATTCAATAATAACAGCTGAAGTGTTACGACAGAAAAATTGAACTTTGTAACAAATCGTCGAATGGTGCGGTCGAGAAGATTTGAACTTCCAATCCTTTTACAGAACAGCACCCTCAATGCTGCGCGTCTACCAATTTCGCCACGACCGCTTAAATTTTACTCTACTCTATAACAACTATAACGGATTATCAATAAAATATCAATAGAGTCGCTGTATTTATCTCTTGGATAAATCACGTTATGATAGTAGTGTAGTGATACTATACAACAATGTCTAATTTCCATAGCATAAACTAGACATATAACAATTTTGGTATTTTACAAGGATAATAAAGTTATTCAAGATAAATCAATAACAAAATTAGGTATAATTGATTGTTTAATGGCAGCTTCCATTAAACTATCTAATTTTTCATGAATGTTATCGCATTCAAAATGATATTCTCTAGAATTTCCAGTTAATACAAGAGCAGAATCGAAACCGAGGCGATTTGCTGCAAGTATATCAGTGTAAAAAGTATCTCCAATCATTAGCATACGATTCTTAGGGATATTAGAACATTCTTTTAAAATCTTGTGATATATTTCTTCATATGGTTTACCACTATAAATTACTTTTCCACCAAGCTGCTTTATTTTTTCTGCATAATATCCGCTACAATATCTATAAATACCATGTTGATTTATTCCAAGATCAGGATTAGCACAAATATTAATAATTTTGCGTTGTACAATGATTTTAAATAATTCATCGAATTCGTTTAAATCTAACTTTTCATTTTCGTCTCTATAAATAGTTATTAAGGAAATATTAGCTTTATTAATATCATCGGTTGTATAGCATTGCATTAGGTTTATTATATCATTTTCTAAATGTCCTAGGTGATATATTATCGGATTTGTAATATCGAATCGCTTTTTACTCTCTAGTATCATTTGAACTGCTATTTCACCTGAGCTAATGATCATTTCTGGCAGTGCATTTATTCCCCAAGATTTAATTGTTTTATGTAGTGAAAAAATATTGCGTGGGGCATTAGTAACAAAATATACTTTTTTCTGTGCAATAATTTTATTAATATTTTGTACGACGCCTGGATAGGTGTGGTTTCCTTCAATTATTACTCCCCACAGATCAAATAAAAACACATCATAATCATTGATTACATCGAAAATATTTTTAAACTTTAATGTATTCATGTATATTATCCCGCTAATTTTAAATCAAGAAACTTTACTATTTTAATAAGTTACGTTATAGTCATTTTTATTGTTTCTAGCAACAAGTAATAAAGTTCAATATGTATATGTATTATGTCGGTAATTGAAGAAAAATGTAATGAATCATCATATAGTGCTGATTCTATAAAGGTATTAAAAGGTCTTGAAGCAGTAAGAAAAAGACCAGGAATGTACATAGGTGATGTTGGAGATGGATCTGGTCTACATCATATGATTTATGAAGTAGTTGACAATTCTATCGATGAAGCGCTTGCTGGTTATTGTGATTTAGTACAAGTAACATTAAATAAAAATGGTTCAGTAACCGTGTCTGATAATGGACGAGGTATACCTGTTGAAATTCATGAAGAAGAAGGGATATCGGCAGCTGAAGTAATTATGACGCAGCTTCATGCGGGTGGTAAGTTTGATCAGCAGTCCTACAAGATTTCAGGCGGTCTGCATGGTGTTGGTGTATCGGTAGTAAATGCACTTTCTGAGTGGCTTGAGCTGCGTATTTGGCGTAATAATAAAGAATATTTTATTAGATTTAATAATGGTATAACTGAAGCTCCACTTTCAATTGTCAAAGAAAATATTGATAAAAAAGGTACAGAAGTTACTTTTTTCCCATCTGTAGGTACATTCACTAATATAGAATTTGATTTTGTGACTATAGAACATCGTCTTCGAGAGCTTGCATTTTTAAATTCAGGCGTTAAGATTTTACTCGTTGATAATCGCTTTGAAGAAGTTAAAAAAGTAGAGTTTTATTATACAGGTGGTATAGAAGCTTATGTACAATATATAGACAGAGCGAAGCATGCTATTCATCCATGTATAGTAGTAAATACTGTGCATGTTGAGTCAGGTATAAGCCTTGAGCTTGCACTTCATTGGAATGATTCTTATCATGAGAATATTCTATGTTTCACTAATAATATTAGGCAGCGTGACGGTGGGACTCATCTTAGTGCTTTCAAATCAGCGATTACACGTGTTATCACTTCTTATCTAGATACTACAGGTCTTAATAAAAAAACTAAACATGATTTTAGTGGTGAAGATACTAGAGAAGGGATTTGCTGTGTATTATCTGTTAAAGTCCCTGATCCTAAATTTTCTTCTCAAACAAAAGATAAGCTAGTAAGTTCTGAAGTACGACCTGTTGTAGAGAATGCCGTTTATACAAAGGTTCTTGAGTGGTTTGAAGAACATCCTACTGAAGCTAAGGCAATTATAGCTAAGATTATGGAAGCTGCCAATGCTCGTGAAGCTGCTAGAAAAGCAAGAGAACTTACTCGAAGAAAATCAGCTTTAGAAGTTTCAAATTTACCAGGTAAACTTGCAGATTGCCATGCCAAAGATCCTGCTATTTCAGAATTGTTTATTGTTGAGGGGGACTCTGCGGGTGGTACTGCAAAGCAGGGAAGGGATAGCAAAATTCAGGCTATACTGCCTTTGCGTGGTAAAATTTTGAATGTTGAACGAGCAAGATTTGATAAAATGCTTGGTTCGGACCAAATTGGTACATTAATTACAGCTCTTGGGATTAGTGTTGAACGAGAATTTTCTTTAGAAAAGCTGAGATACCATAAAGTTATTATTATGACCGATGCTGATGTTGATGGTTCGCATATTAGAGCTTTGTTGCTCACATTTTTTTATCGTCATATGCCAGAGCTTATAAATAAAGGTTATCTATATATAGCACAGCCACCGCTTTATAAGGTAAAAAGTGGTGCATCTGAGCTTTATTTAAAGAATGAAAAAGCTTTGCAAAATTATTTAATAAAATCAACTATTAATGATACATACTTAATTCTAGACGGTCAAGAGCAGTTAGTAGGTGAGAATTTAGAAGATCTAATTAATAAAGTAGTTAAGTTTAACAATTTGCTTGATCATGTTAGTAAAAAATTTAATCGCTCAATTACTGAAATTCTTGCAATTAATGACTTATTTAATAAAAAAATATTTGAACCTGAAAGTAGTGCAAGGCTTCAAAAAGCTTTAGATATTTTAAATAATTTAGAGGAGTCACCAGATAAAACTAATTTGCAAGTGTTAAAACATGAGAATAAAATAGAATTTTTTCATTTTAGTAGAGGTTTAAAAGAAACTAAAATATTGTTAAAAGAGCAGTTAGAATTATTTGAATTTGTAGAAATATCACAGTTTGCTTTATCAATTTTTGATATATTTAGTAAGCGATTAAAGCTTATAGTAAAAAGTAAGGCATTTGATATTTTAACCCCAAGCCAGTTGTTAAATACTATTATAGAATGCGGTAAAAAAGGTATAACTATTCAGCGTTTTAAAGGTCTTGGAGAGATGAATTCCGATCAGCTGTGGGAAACTACTCTTGATCCTACAAAGCGAACGTTGCTTCAAGTAAGAGTTGCTGAAGTAGATGAAGCAGAGGGGATTTTTTCTACTTTAATGGGTGATGTTGTTGAGCCTCGTAGATTATTTATCCAAGCTAATGCTTTAAATGTTATGAATTTAGATGTATGATGTTAATACCTGTACTGAGATAAATAAAGTTATTTGGTATAATTATGTGGCTTAATCACGTAATGATAAAAGAGTACAATCAATCTGTACAGTAATAATTTATGCAAAAATTAATTATTCACGGTGGTAAGCCCCTTGAAGGTAGTATTAATATTAGCGGTGCTAAAAATGCAGTATTACCTATTATGGCTGCGTCTATTCTTACAAATAAACTACATATTACTAATGTTCCAAAATTAACAGATGTTAGTACTATGAAAGATTTGCTCCGAAATCATGGTGCATGTATTAGAATAATAGAACACACGGATGAATTCGAGCTTATAATTAATACCACAAATATAAATAAATTTACTGCAGATTATGAAATAGTACGTAAAATGAGAGCGTCAATTTGGGTTCTTGGTCCTTTGCTTACCAAATATGGTAAAGCAAAAGTATCACTTCCTGGTGGTTGTGCGATTGGAGCCAGACAAGTAGATTTACATATCGCTGTATTAAAATCTATGGGTGCTGAGATTGAAATAGAGGATGGATATATTAATGCTTCAAGTAAAGGACGTTTAAAAGGCACACATTTTATTTTTGATAAAGTTTCTGTTGGGGCTACTATTAATGCAATACTTGCAGCAGTTTTAGCAAAAGGGGAAACTGTGCTTTTTAATTGTGGCCGTGAACCAGAGATAGTAGATCTCTGTTATTGTCTTATAAAAATGGGTGCTGATATTTTAGGGGTTGGAAGTAGTACAATAACGATTAAAGGTAAAGATTGTTTAAATGAAACAAGTTATAAAGTACTTTCCGATCGTATTGAAGCAGGTACTTATATGTTTGCTGCAGCTATTACTAAAGGTGATGTAAAAATTTGTGGGATTGATTACAATATTATAGAAAATATAGCATTAAAACTTATTGAAACTGGTATAAAAGTTGTGCAGATCAATAATGGAGTTCAAGTAACTTATAAAGGAAAATTAAATTCAGTTGATTTAGAAACTAATCCCTATCCTGGTTTTGCTACTGATTTACAAGCTCAATTTATGAGTCTTATGTCGATTAGTAGTGGTGTTTCAATGATTACTGAGAATATTTTTGAAAATCGTTTTATGCATGTGCCTGAGTTATGTAGAATGGGTGCAGATATAGTAGTGCGAGGTAATAAGGCGGTAGTTCGAGGTGTAGAGATGTTAAAAGGAGCAGAAGTTATGGCGAGTGACCTTAGAGCTTCGGTATCGCTAATACTTGCTGGTCTTAGTACTAATAGTAAGACCGTATTACATCGAATATATCATTTAGATCGTGGCTTTCAAGATTTAGAAAAAAAATTAAGTAATTGCGGTGCTAATATAAAAAGGGTATAATAACCCAATATGCTATTATTGTTGGTTATAGCTGTTGTTTATAGCTTTGAATACAGGCTCCAGCTTAATTTAATAATGGATTTGTACTGTGAGTTGCTTGTAAGACACTGTAGTCAATTTATATTACAATGAAAAATTTTTAACGGAGAAAATTATGGCAAGAATTACAGCAGAAGATTGTAATAAAATTATACCTGATAGATTTCGACTTGTTGTACTAGCTACAAGATATGCGAAATTATTAAATTATAAAGTGGAAACTAATCAAATTAAAAAAGAAAAGCGTGATAAGCCTCCTGTTATCTCATTACGTAGAATTGCTGCAGGTAAAGTATCGGTGCCTCAGTTAGAACAAGATTTAATAAATAGTTTGCGTACCAGAATGATGATAGAGCCACTTATTAATCAAGATGAATCAGAAGATGTAGAAGAAAAATTTGAATATTTACCTGAAGTTTATATCGGAGAAGATTATTCTGATTTAGATGATCAAATCTTTATTAATGAGAATGGCGAAGATTATGAAACCGATAAGTAAATGCTGATTGGTGTCGGTACTGATATAGTACAAATTCCTAGAATTGAAAAAATATTAAATATATATCAAGAACTTTTTGCCAAGAAAATTCTCGCATTAAAAGAATTAAAACAGTTTACTTTATTGAATAAAACAAACCATGCTACTTTTTTAGCAAAGCGTTTTTCTGCTAAAGAGGCTGTTAGTAAAGCATTTGGAGTAGGTATAGGTCGAGGTATAAATTTTAAAGATATTACTATACTAAATGATAATTTAGGCAAACCTACAGTAGAAATAAGTTCGCACTATACAAATAAACTCGCCCCCTTTAATATTCACCTTTCTCTTTCTGATGATTATCCTATATGCATAGCGTTTGCCATAATTGAAAGTAATTGTTAAGTATACCTTTTAGGTAATCTTATAGTGCGTCGCATTATTTAAAAATCTATACGATATCATTCATACAAAGGCAAGAATCTATAAAAATTAGTTTTTTTATAGATTTTGCTAGATTTGTTGCTTTCGCAGTAATGTAATCGATACGCTGCTGCTCTTTTTAGCTAAGAAATATTAAATAAATTAAGATCCAGTTTTGCTGTTTGCTTTAGGTAACATAATTTTTAAATCAGCTTTAGCTTCTAAATCAGAAATATATTGCTTTAATATTTCTGCAGCTAATATATTATCAATAGTTACTTTTGCTTCTTCTTTTGTTGGAATAGGCACAGGTTTTTTTTCAAGCACTTTTATAATATGCCAACCGAAACTTGTTTTGACTGGAGTTGAAACTTCATTTACTTTTAATGCAAAAGCTTTCTGTTCAAATTCTGGTACTAACTGCCCTGGTTGATTTAGTATAATATAACCTATAATCCCACCATTTGACGCTGTAGCTTTATCAAGAGAGAATTCTTCTGCAAGCTTAGTAAAATTCCCCCCTTTGCTTAATTTGGTCTTTACAGTATTAGCTTCTTTTTGAGATTTAACTAAAATATGAGCAACCTTTATTTGTTCTTTACCTTTAAGGTTATCAACATATTTATTATATTCGTCATCAAACATCTTATCTGTAATGTTAGATTTTATATAATTTGCTAGTAATTCTTGCTGCGCTAATTGATTTTTTGCATTTTCAAGTTTTTCTTGAAACTCTTTAGATGAAGTAATACTTGATTTAGCAACTTCTTCTTTTAACAAAAGATTATTAACATAAATTTTTATTAGTTTTTCCTGATCTTGTAGTGGAAAATCATCGAAATTTTTAATTGTTTCGCCGGATTGAAGATTGAGTTGAGGCTTAAATTCTTGCATAATTTGCGATTCTTTTACTTCACCACCTTTATATGTAGCTACTACTTTATCTTCGTCACCAAAAGCAATACTGGAAAGCATGCTAACTGATAAAAATATAACAGATAATTTTTTCATTTATGACTCATCATTGTGTTAAACATAAGCTTAAATTTTATAAAAATAATATATCACCGTCAACAGCTATTTGAAATATTTTATTATTAACAATAATTTATAGTAAATAAAGCAAAAAATGTCTTTCAATAAAAAATTAAAATTATAATATTTGATTATTTTATAAAATATACCTATAGTAAAGTACTAATAATTACTAAAATACGAACATCATAAGGACTTTAATGCTTTCTATTTTAAAAAAACTCTTTGGGACTGCTAATGATCGTACTGTAAAAAAACTATTTTCTGAAATTACAAAAATTAACTCATTTGAGCCTGCAATAAAAATATTATCAGATGCGGCGTTGAAGAATAAAACCGTAGAGTTTAAAGAAAAACTTAAAAACGGAGCTACTTTAGATGATATCTTATATGAAGCGTTTGCGGTAGTGAGAGAAGCGGCTAGCAGAGTTTGCGGTATGCGACATTTTGATGTTCAGCTTATAGGCGGTATTATATTACATCGTGGCATGATTGCGGAAATGCGTACTGGTGAGGGTAAAACCTTAGTTGCAACGCTTCCTGCATATTTAAACGCTTTGACTGAAAAAGGTGTACATGTTGTAACTGTGAATGATTATTTAGCACTCCGTGATTCTGCTTCTATGGGTAAAATTTATAATTTTTTAGGATTATCGGTTGGATGTATTGTCGCAGGTATGACCGATGAAGCAAAACGGATTGCATATAATTCCGATATTACTCATGCAACAAATAATGAACTTGGTTTTGACTATTTAAGGGATAATATGAAGTATAGTATGCAAGAGCGCGTACTTCGACCTTTTAATTTTGCTATTATTGATGAAGTTGATTCGATTTTGATAGATGAAGCAAGAACCCCGATAGTTATCTCAGGTCCAGTTAATGATAATTCAGCATTATACGGTAAAATTGATAAAATTGTACGTTTACTTAATGTAAGTGATTTTGAAAAAGATGAAAAACTGAAAACTATTAACTTAACAGAAGCAGGTATTACTCATATAGAGTCGTTATTAATTAAAGATGGTATTATAAAACCTGATACTGGTTTATATGATTTTGAGAATTTAAATTTAGTACATTACGTTAATCAAGCATTAAGAGCTCATCATATGTTTACTATTGATGTTGATTATTTGGTGCGTGAAGGTAAAGTAATGATTATAGACGAATTTACTGGGCGTGTAATGGAAGGTCGTAGATATTCAGAAGGCTTGCACCAAGCATTAGAGGCAAAAGAAAATGTGAAAATTCAAAATGAGAATCAAACTTTGGCATCTATTACATTCCAAAATTACTTTCGTAATTATCCTAAATTAGCTGGCATGACTGGTACATCTATGACTGAAGCATCAGAATTAAAAGATATATATAATTTGGATGTGGTCGCGGTCCCAACACATAATAAAGTTACAAGGATTGACCTTGATGATGAAATTTACGGAAGTAAACAAGAAAAATATGATGCTATCTTAAAGCTGATTAAGGATTGTTACAATCGTGGTCAGCCTATACTTGTTGGTACTATAAGCATTGAAAAGTCAGAAGAACTTTCAAGTATTTTAAATAAAGAAAAAATACCTCATAAAGTATTAAATGCTAAATTTCATGAGCAAGAAGCTTTCATTATTGCTCAAGCAGGTAGGTTTAAAGCTGTAACGATTGCAACCAATATGGCAGGGCGAGGTACTGATATTATGCTTGGCGGTAATCCTGAAATGTTAATAGAACAGTTTAATAAAGATCATAATTATGTAGCTAAAACAGCTGAAATCAAAGCTCAAATTGCTGAGGAAAAGCAGAAGGTTATTGAAACAGGTGGCTTATTTGTGATAGGTACGGAAAGGCATGAAAGCCGCAGGATAGATAATCAGTTAAGAGGAAGATCAGGAAGACAAGGTGATCCTGGTAAAACACAATTTTTTTTATCACTTGATGATGATTTAATGCGTATTTTTGCATCAGATCGTATATCAGGAGTTCTTAGAACACTTGGCTTAAAAGATGGAGAAGCTATTCACCATCCAATGATTAGTCGCTCACTTGAAAAAGCTCAGCAAAAGGTGGAAGAATATAACTACGAGATGCGTAAAAATTTATTACGTTTTGATGATGTAATGAATGATCAACGTAAGATAATATATGAGCAACGTACTGAAATTATTAAATCTAAAGATAGTTATGGTTTCTTAACTAGTGCTACTGAGGAACTCGCTAAAAAAATAGTATTAACTTTTATTCCAGTGGGCTCTTATAGAGAAGATTGGGATATAGAAAATTTAACTGTAGAATTACATCGTATCTTTTCTATAAAATTTGATCATAATTTAGTAAATAAAAATGATGTAACAGAAGAAGATATCACGAAGCTTGTTATACAAATGGCTCATGATATATATAAGTCAAAAGAAGAAGCATATAGTAGTGAGTTAATGCATAATGCGGTAAAATATATTTTACTAACTACTCTTGATCAAGTTTGGAAAGATCATTTATATAGCTTAGATCATTTAAGGCAAGGTATTTCACTTCGAGCTTATGCACAAAAAGATCCTCTGAGCGAGTATAAAAGAGAAGCATTTAATTTATTTGAGCAGATGCTTAATAATTTAAAAGAATTATTTATTCAAACTGTATATCACTTCCATATCGACTTAAAACATCTACAAAAAGAAGATATTTCGCTTGAACATAAAAAGCTTCAAAAAAATATGCGTGAGAGTCGGGAAGATCCAGCATTTAGTAAATATAATGCAGGAAATAGTATTGAAACTTATCTTAAACCGGTCGTCTCACGTGTTGATCCAAAAGATAGAAAACCTGATGATCCTATGAGTTGGGGTAGAGTATCACGCAATGAGCTGTGTCCGTGTGGTTCAGGTAAGAAATATAAATATTGTCATGGTGTAAATGAATAAATCAATCAAATAAACTTTACGTTAGTGTTTTCAAAAATCTAAGCTACGCTGAATTTTATAATGTAGTAGATTGAGATATTGAAGAGTAAAAGCGCTATTATTATCTTGTATGGTACATTTGTTCAAGGTAATTTATTGCCTGATTTATATTAGTATAATACGGTATGCCTGATTTACACTTAAATAAGCATCCTTTTATTTACAGTAGTAATTATATTACCATGAAGATAGTAAATGATAACTTATCCTATTGTTTTATATATACAATTTATTAAAACAATTTAGTTTTTCGGCAATAGTGTTTTTGATATAGTGTGTGTGGCGTATCTATTACTGAATTGTCCACGACATTTTAATATCATGCATTTAAAATTGCTATATGGTTATTGCAGAAAAAAGGAAATGTTCATATGTGTTAGTATAATCAATGATCATGATACTCTTTGCAATTTAGATGCATGTCACATAACTTATATAAAATATCAGAATATCAAATATTAATAAGGCGTCATAATAGTATAGCTAGGATTACATTATAACATTATATATGAATCAGTAAGTGCTTGGATATAACAAAATTATGACTTAAGATATTGTAGTTGGTTATAGAAAGTTCTGAAAATCAATTTTGCCATTTCTAAAAATTTTATATGTGCTTCGCAATATATAAAATTGGTGTTGTACTAATAACAACGCACAATTAGACTTTAGAGAAGTAGAGGTTAGTATATATGATAATAACACAAGTAAAATTTGAAATAGCATTAGCTGCTGAGAGTGAAATAATAACGCAAGAATAATAATATTCTGTAGATACTAAAAGGTAGTGATTGACAAGTTTAGTGAAAAGTCTTATATTATTAACAAGTCTAACAAAGTGAATAGTATATGTCTAAAGCTAAAGCAAAAACAGCTTCTAAAAATAATCCGACTTCTAGGGAGCAGGCTAAGGAGTATTTGCATAACGGTCAGAAAATTAAACCGGTAAAGCTTATTTCTGCTCAAAATTCTTTTATGGCTGCTGAGTATGAATCTTCAGGAGATTTAGTGGTAGGCAGTAATAATCAGCCATTACCTTGGGGATTAGTGAAAAACTTATCTTAATTTTCTTACATAGAGTATCTTCTACACAATTGGGGGCATAGCTCAGGGGTAGAGCATCTGCTTTGCACGCAGAGTGTCAAGGGTTCGATTCCCTTTGCCTCCACCATTTTCATTTCTATTCCAATTGATAAATAGTAAATACTTGTAAACTAGAGCTTCTTACTGTTTATATAAGTAACGTCTAGTATTTTTTTGATACAACCTTATGAATACTTCTAATTAACTTCTAACTGTAAAACTACTTATTATTCTATTGTAAGTTTGGAGAAAGCTTATCTAATTAGTAATGAGATAAAATATATTAAATGAAATTAAATATATTAATATTACACTTAAACATTTATAAATGATATAGTGCACTTTATTAATAATAAAGAATATAGCATTTTAAAAGCCGTGAATAGTAAATTAGTTACTAACAAATGACACTAGTTTTTTTACAGGGTATAACAAATCAAAATCACTATAAAAATACTATTCATATTTCTTTTTATCTCTATTATCATTAAGCAGAAAATAATTTTTTATGTGGAAATGCATGATTATTAATTTGAATAATGAAATTATATTGTAATTTATTTTAGCTAAAGATCACACTAATCAGTGATTGTACTTAATAAATATAGAATTATTGCATAATTCTATATTATATAATTTTATAGGGTATTAATATTTATATTCCTATCGTCGAATAATAATGTGTCCAAGCATTTTTTGTAGAAATTGGATCTGTTGTTTTAATGACTTCTGATCTAAATTACCAAGTTCATTAAAAATGAAATGATAATTTGATCTATTATATTTTTTACAAATTATTATAAGGTATTGTTTGTATTACCTATATTTGGTGAAATTTGTGTCTCTGTGTTCATCTGTGTTATATTATAATAGTTCTATTAGCTTTTATACATAAACTGACAGACTTTAATACAATTTTTCAAGATTTTTATATACTATTTAGTGTAGTCCCAAATACTTTTTCAATTTGTTATTTCTATACAACATAGTAGTAATTTTCTCTATTTTATCCTTGTCTATTATTCCGTTATGTTTTGTCTTCTGTTGCTGTATTATCAATATTCTGGTATTTTAGTATCCTGCATTCACTAAATAATTAAGTGCTGTTTTTAACGTATTTAATTATTACCTATAAATTGTAAATATAATATTAAACTAGAGAGTATACTATAGTAAGAAATGAGCTGAAAGTACACTTTGCTTGTGTGCTTCTTGGTTCAATGCGTGTAATGCGTTATAAAGAAAGGTGTGATTTTGCTAAAAAGATCAGAGCAAAATATAATTAATTTAACTGTAATACCACTATATGTTTTTAGGAAACGCATTTCAAAAAATAGTTTGGTCACTATTAATTAACATGATTTACTAAATAATTAAAATCATTCTAAAACTTTTGGTATAATTATATATTATAGAGGTATTTTAGATTATAACTAACATGCATCAGTTAGTAATAATTGCTTCTTATGATCGCAATGGCAAATTTAGGTGATATTTCTATATTATATTTTCAAAAATAGTTTATTGAAAAGAAAATTTATCACAAATTAGAGATATTTTACTTAGAATGTAGATATTTTTTGGAGTGTATAATGCTATTCTTTAATACTAATGATGGAGATAATTTGTTTTATTGTATCGATTATTAAAGGTGTTGTAATTTAGCGTACGAAGATTTAAGTTATGTTTTCAACCTAAAATTGATGAATAGTATTTTTTAGAAAGTATAAGAATATACATAAATCATTGGAATGAATTTAGTAGAATCGTCAGCTTTCCATATAATCATAATTATTTAATATAATGTTTAGTCTAATGTTAATCGCTATATTCTTTAAATGTATATTTTATTCTAATAATAATTAGATACCATTTCTGAAGGATAAATATTTTATGCATATTGGATACTACTGTAGTAAGTAAGGTTATTATATAAAGAAAACCCTAAGAAATGGAGGGCATTATGCAATAGGAAAATTTTCTAAAGAAGAATATTTTACAAAAAAGATAACTTATGATAATATCGTATTTTAATTTATCACAGGTGCTTTTATGTTAAAAACTGTATTAGTTAGTTTTATTAATTTAATTTGTGCGTTAAGCTATGCTGATCAAACGACTCAAAATCCTAATCTTACCAGTGTTGCTTCTAATGTTGATGTTGCTTCTACCGATGATCTATTACCTGCCGAAGCAGCAGTGCACTTTGTTCAGCCTTGGGCCAGACCTACAATAAATGTTCAAGGTAAAGTTAGCAACTCTGCTATGTATTTTACATTAATAAATACTAGAAATAAAAGTTATCAGTTAGTAAATATATCTTCAGATAAGATAGGTGGGATAGAAATCCATCAAACAATTAATGATCAAGGGGTTAATAAAATGGTAAAAGTAGATTATCCATTTTTAATCTCTGGTAATATTAATGTTGATTTTAAGCCTGGTAGCAGGCATATCATGCTTTATGACCCAAAAGTAGATTTAAATGCAGGCGATGAGTTCCAAATAACCTTTTTCTTTGATGACAATACACAAAAAATAGTGAATGTCAAAGTAGCAAATGATAATCCTTATAATAAAATAGGGAATTAGTTAAAGTTTTATTGTGATGTATTGTACATTGTTTTAATCTTCCCCACCATCTTTATGGTATTCCGCCCAAGCTGACAATTGTCCTTTGCAATGATAGATAAATAAAAGATGAGTTTAGAAATTAGCGGAAGTAAGTTAATTAAAGCGCAAATTATAGATGCTCCTGAATGTTCAGGAGTTTATAAAATGCTAGATGTTAATAAGCAGGTTATTTATATCGGTAAAGCTAAAATTTTAAAAAAACGTCTTACTAATTATATTAAAAGCGATTTAGATAATAAGACTCTACGGATGATTTCAAATACTTATTTTTTAGAGTACATTATCACTAATTCTGAAGTTGAGGCATTACTATTAGAAGCTCAGCTCATTAAGAAATTTCAGCCGAAATTTAATATTCTCCTTAAAGATGATAAATCTTTCCCTTTCATTAAGTTAAGTTTAGATCATGATTTCCCACAATTAATAAAATATCGAGGTAAAGCTCTAAGTGACGGAAAGTTTTTTGGTCCTTTTGCATCAAATACACAAGTTAATACTACTTTAACGGAATTGCAAAAAATTTTTAAATTACGTTCCTGTACAGATAATTATTTTAATTCTCGTACTCGTCCTTGCTTGCAATATGAAATAAAACGTTGTTATGCTCCTTGTGTCGGTAAAATAAATAAGGAAGATTATAGAGAACTAGTAATGCAGGTAAAGGATTTTCTACAATGCCGTACTATAGCACTACAAGCAAATCTATCTAAAAAGATGCAAGAGTTAAGTAGTCAGATGCGTTTTGAAGAGGCAGCAGAAATCAGAGATCGTATTAAGGCGCTTAGTTATGTTCAGCTTAAGTCTGGAATTTTAGATGTTGTTAGAGATGCAGATATAATCGCTATTGTGCATAAGAATTTGCATTATTGTATTGAGGTATCTTTATATAGGGCTGGGCAACCATATGGTGCTATTCCTTATTTTTTTTCTTCTACTGAAAATAGTACCCACGAAGAAGTATTAGAATATTTTTTATTACAATTTTATCAAAAACAACAAGTACCTTCAGAAATTATTATGAATCATGAAATTAATTCTAAAGAGAATATGATAGAAGCTATTAAAAAAATCAATAATATATCTGATCTTAGTATTACAGTACCTCATAAAGGTGGTAAAGCTAAATTAGTCCAAAAGGCCGAGGTCAATGCTTTGTTATCTCTAGAACAGTATTTAAAGAAAAGTATTAAGAATACAGATATTATGTTTGCACTTAAAAAGCTATTTGATCTTCCTGAAATTCCGGAAAGAATTGAGATTTATGATAATAGTCATCTTCAAGGTATGTTTGCAGTGGGAGTGATGGTAGTTGCTGGTCAAATCGGTTTTGATAAAAAAGAATATAGGGTTTTCTCATTATCATCCCGTAGTTTGACAATAGGTTCAGAGATTGAACTGCGAGATGACAGAAAAGGTGATGATTATGGGATGCTGCGGCAAGTTTTAACACGACGATTCACTAGACTTAAAAATGAGCCGCATAAATTGCCAAGCTTAATGATTATAGATGGTGGTAAAGGACATTTAACTATTGTTAAAGAGGTAATGGATAAATTTGAAATAAATATCCCTTTTGTGTGCATGTCGAAAGGCAGAGATAGAAATGCTGGTCTTGAACAATTACATATGCAAGGTAAAGAAGTCTTGACTTTAGATAAAAATTTGCCAATTATGAAATATTTACAAATCCTACGAGATGAAGCCCATAATTTTGCCATAAAGAATCATAGACTAGGTAGATCACGTGCTATAAAAATATCAAGCCTTGATGAGATAGATGGTATAGGTGAAACTCGTAAAACAGCATTGCTACATTATTTTGGTTCATATAAAGCAGTCTGTAATGCAACCATAGATGAGCTTACTAAAGTAAAAGGCATTAGTAAATCACTTGCTAGTATGATTTTTAATATTTTAAATCGCAAAATCTCACTTGATAATTCATGAGAAATGGCATTGGAATCATTAAAGATTGCTTAACTGAAATAGACACATACATATCTTAAGATTTAGCGATAAAAAAATACTAATAATTCAAGTATTTTAAACTTGATTAAGTTTGTAGAATAATATTAGTTGTGAATAGATTTCTGTTATTACAAGAATGATATAAATGAGCAATGCAACAAGAAACAAGAATGTGCTCATAATTAGTTTTGTGATCTCAGCAAATAAATTTTCTTACGGATCATTACTTGAGTAATTTTCTAGAAATAATTATTTGTCCTAAAATAAATATCACAAGACTCATGATGGTGCCTACAAACACTCCTCTAAGGTTGAAATATTGCAATGAGAAAGAATAATATTCCCACGTTAAAAAAGTTGTGGCTCCACTAAATGATGATAAGACAATTATAATTTTAGATGTTCTGATATCAAAAAGTGTTGTTATTAACGGTACTAATATTACAGGGCCCCAGAAACCTGTAAAGAACATTACTAAATCGATTACATTACTAAATTTTAAAGCAACAATTATAGCAAAACTTCCGATTATAACATTAATAATGCGGACAATTAATAATAATTTTTTCTGATTTTTAACTTTTACAATAGGATTTATTATATCTTTAACAATAGATATAGAAGTAACATTTAAATCAGAATCTGCAGTAGACATAACTGCAGCTAGTAGTCCACTTATAACAAATCCTTGCATTACAGGTGGGATGATTTGGTTGATTAAATATGGTAATACTAAATTTGATGGTTGATTTGGGTAAAGCTTAAATGCAATTAAGCCGTTTAAAGTAATGCAAATCAAGAAGAAAAAATATATAGCAGATTTTACATATATTGCTTTAGTAGTATGTGTAGGATTTTTATTAATTAACGCTCTTTGTATAAATGTAGGATATAGATTCATCACGCTAAAGTTTAAAGCTGCTGTGATAGTGTAATATAGTCGATTATTTTGATCAAAATTTGTGTTTGTAAAATTATCTATAAAATATACAACACCGATTTTATTTAAACTTATAAAAGTTATAGTAGGTATAGCTATTATCATTGCAAAAAATTGTAATAAATTAGTAAAAATAATTGATTGTAAACCACCTATTGTAGTATATATAAGTACTATACTATAGCTTAAAACCACCCCATTTACATAATGTATTCCTAAAATATATTTGAAAATATAGCCGCTTACGCTTATCTGAGCGGCTAAAAAACCTACTGAAACGATAACCGTGCTAATACCACCGATAAAACGACCTGTATTACCATAATATCTACTCATTATGTCACCAATACTTTCGGCCCCGTAATGTTTTGCAATTAAAGGCACCATATAGAATGCAATTAATATATCTATAGGTATTGTAACTATTAGGGCGTAAGCATAATATCCATGTCCTAAAAATACTTTTTCCATAATGCCGAAGGTGGTAGCCCCTCCGACAGAACTTGTAAATATAGTAGCTATTAGTAATAGTTTATTATGTTGTGATTTGCGCTCAACATTTGCATAGTGCTTAAAACTACTATGTTTAGCTCGGTAATATATACCAATAACTAGAATAGATATTAGATATATGAATACAATTATATTATAAATAGGTAAATTAAACATAAATTAGATTTTAAAGATAAAACTTAGAATTTGTTCATAATATATTTTTAGTAATTATTATGTGTAATAATATGTTCTAGTAGTTTTAGATCATATTAAATATTTTATTTTTTAGTAGTTTTTTCTTTAATGAATAGTTAGTGTGTGATTAAGGGATAGTTTTAAAATACCTATTTTAGATTGCAACATATATTACATTTATTGAAAACGTAATTATTAATATTAATCAATAATTATTTCAAATAAAACAAAATTAATAAATAAATTTTCTAAAAATTAAGTAATATTCATGTATCTATTATTGCTTATGATAAATAGTCTATCATAGGTGTATTTGTGATATTACGGCAATGTAACTTATTATTTTTATCTTCTAGATTTCATAAATTTTCGCTATTTTTCAAAGTGCTATAATTATTTAACCACTGCAATAAAAATATGTATATTTTGAATTTGAGAACATTACTTTAAAAATCCATACAATTATCTTATCACTTATCAAAAAACATAACGATTTTATCTTTCAATTTCATAGTTTAGGCATTTGTTTTTGAGGATTATATCCTACAAGGTTAACAATAGATTTATCTAATTTATCAATGATTTTGGTACTATGAATTTTATTAAGTATTGGAATTCTTAACTGATTTACTTGATTTGTTTCATTTAATTTAATCATTTATTAAGATTTGAGTCTTTCGTATGACTAAAAGTAGTACAAAGGATTTTTGTATGAGATCGTTTTGTAATTGTAATGCAATTTTCTCGAAATGACTGAAAACATTAATAATGCAAGTACTTAATGATAATAAAGACACAAGTTAATAATTGAAGTCTTAGCTGTTAAAAACGCTTGACTACGTTATAGTCCTATCATATCCTATAAATTACCATTAAATCCCAAGGTAACCCGAATTATACCAATGAATGTATTTCTATCTAAGTATATCAATGGTGTTGATAAAAAGAGTAGGGTAACAGTGCCGGCAAATTACCGTGCAGTACTAGGGAAAGAATTATTTAACGGTGTTATTGCTTATCCGTCAATTAGGAATAATTGTATAGAAGTGTGTGGTATCGCGCATATTGAGAAATTAAGGAAGATGATTGAGACGCTTGATCCGTATTCTGAGGAACGTGATGCTTTCGAGACTATGATATTTGGGGAAGCTGTACAGCTTGCCTTCGATGGTGATGGAAGAATTATATTGCCACAGTCTTTAATGAAACATGCAGGTATAGAAGAGCAAGCATGTTTTGTAGGTAAGGGGATAATTTTTGAGATTTGGCAACCTAAGAATTTTGAAAAATATTTAAGTTACGCTCAAAATATCGCTCATGAAAAGCGTTTAACTCTAAGAAATGCGCATTAATGTCACAGTACCACATACCTGTAATGTTAAGTGAAGTATTAGCGGTTTTAGCGCCCAAAGGCTATGAATCTTATTTAGATTGCACGTTCGGTGCAGGAGGATATAGTAACGCAATATTGAATAGTTGTTACTGTTCTGTCACGTCTCTGGATCGTGATCCAAACGTAATTGAAAGCGTTGAAAAAATTAAGCAAGATTACGGTGAGAGATTTAATTTTATAAAAACAAATTTTGCTGATAGCTTTAGAAAACTTAAGCACAAAAAATTTGATGGGATAGTGATGGATTTAGGTGTGTCATCAATGCAGTTAGATATCGCAGATAGAGGATTTTCTTTTTTGTATGATGGACCATTAGATATGCGTATGAGTGTGCAAGGGTTTAGTGCTGAGGAATTTGTAAATACTGCAGATGAAGAAGAGATTGCAGATGTAATTTATAAATATGGTAATGAGAGTTTGTCACGAAGAATAGCTAAGAGTATTGTCGAATATAGAAAAACTGCAAGAATTGATAGTACTCGCAAGCTAGCTGAAATTGTAAGGTATAGTATAGGATTTAGAAAAGGAAAAATTGATTCTGCAACTAAAACTTTTCAAGCTATTAGGATTTATATAAACAATGAGCTTGGGGAATTAGAGCAGTTTTTGGCGAATGTAAAAAATATCTTAAAGAAAGATGGACGTTTAGTTGTGGTATCTTTTCACTCTTTAGAAGACAGAATAGTTAAGAATTTTTTTAAAGAAAATTCAGAAAAGCAGGTAGCAAGATCTAAATATGCTAAAGATGAAATAAAAATTGATCCAAATAAATGGCTTAAGATTATTACGCCCAAAGTTCTAACACCGTCAAGTCAAGAGATAAGGCTTAATGTTAGAGCTAGATCAGCAAAACTTCGAGCCGCAAAAAAGATAATATAAGTCATGGTTGAATTTACTATTTTTCTTATCATTAATAAGAAAATTATGAGGTAATTAAGACATTATCGAAAAATTTATTATTACTGCATGAGATCGCTTCGTAGCGCCGTTTCATAGCAATGACGTGCTGGGTATCTAGTAGTCAGGTAACACTTTGATTGAATGATATCACATGTTCTAAAAAATTGTCTAAGAAGTATTATATGTAATTTAGTTATGACTATATGACTATAAGAAAGTTTCACTATTTAATATTATTTATAACAATTATAGCAATATGTAGTTTATTCCGGATAAAGGATCGAGTCTCAACTCTGAATTATCAATTAAGGAGTGTGATAAAACAGATCAATAGTGAGAATAACAATATTAATATTTTGAAAGCAGAGCAAGCTTATCTACTTTTGCCAACTAGGTTGGAAAAACTCGCTGCAGCTTATTTAAAATTAGAAATAGTGAAATCATATCAAATGATAAATGATCCGTTAGCACCAAATATCGAACAAAATATTAAATTTAATCATAATATTAGTATTTCAAAGAGTAATAAATGGCGTTACAAAAGAATTATGAATAATAAGTATATACAGACTGTTTCAAGTAGAGTTAAATAATTGTCATAAGCTAGTTAGCAATAATTCTATATTGTCGTCTCAGGAATTTTTTATAAGATTGTTGATTCAAAACTTATAGTTTGCACTTACAATGACATGACTGCTACTTAAGACACTATAAATAAAATGAAGCAAATTTTAGAAAAATGGAAGCCTGCAATTAAAAGTCTAATCATTTGGAATATTTGTAGTAAAAATACAAAAATTCGATTATTAATGGTTATTTGTGGTTTTTCTTTTCTTTTTGCTACTGTATCTTATAAATTGATAATTGTTGCTACAAATGTTTATGATCAAAATATTAATTCCTTCAAAAAAAAACATCAATTTAGAAAAGAAATAGTTGATAGAAATGGTAATTTATTAGCCATGAATCTACCATCTGCCTCATTATTTGCTAATCCACAAATAGTACTTGATCCTGAAACTTCTGTAAACAAGCTTGCAGAAATTTTACCTGATATTAATAAAGCTAAATTAATTAAAGAACTTAAGTCAAATAAAAGCTTTATATGGGTCAAAAGAGATTTATTACCTAGTCAACAAGAAAAGATAATGAGCCTTGGGTTACTTGGTTTTGAATTTGAAGAAGAGCAGAAACGAATTTATATCTTTTCAAATTTATTGTCACATATTATTGGTTATGTAGGTAGAGATTCAGTAGGATTGAGTGGCTTAGAACTTGCATATGATAAATATTTAACTAATACTGATTATGAATTAAATGATCCAAAGGATCAGAAAGCACCACTTCAATTATCTATTGATATCAGATTACAAAGTATTTTAAATGAGGAGATTGATAAAACTTTAAAGAAATTTAAGGCAATAGGAGCAGTAGGAATTATTGCGGATCCTAATAACGGTGAGATTTTGGCATTAGTAAATAAGCCTGATTTTGATCCTCATTATCCAAGTTTAGCAAAACCGGAGGAGCTGTTTAATACAGCAAGTCTTGGCATTTATGAAATGGGTTCTGTGTTTAAAGCATTAACTATGGCTGTTGGTTTTGATACCGGTGTAATCAAGATGAATGATGCTTATGATATAAGCTATATGAAAGTAGGCGGATTCCAGCTTAAGGATTATACTCCACGGCAAGGATGGCATAGTGTACCTGAGATTTTTTTATATTCTTCAAATATTGGTACAAGTCAAATCATGCTTGAAATCGGTAAAAATGATTTTAAACAATACCTAAAGAAATTAGGGTTATTAGATCAATTACAAATAGAATTGCCTGAACGAGGTACACCATTATTTCCTTCAGAAAAAAGATGGAATGAACTAACTAGTGTTACTATGTCGTACGGCTATGGTATTTCAATTAGCCCTTTGCATTTTGTTAAAGCAATTTTACCAGTTGTTAATGGTGGTACTTTATATGATCTTACTTTATTAAAAAGAAAGACTAAAAAAGTAATCGGTACAAAAGTTTTTAGTGAAAATACCTCTACCCAAATGAATAAATTGTTTAGGTCAGTAGTGAAAGAAGGTAACGGTAAACGAGCAGAGATTAAAGGATATCTTATCGGCGGTAAGACCGGTACGGCAGAAAAACTTTCCCAAGGTATAGGAGGAAAAAAGAAATATCTTAAAAATAGTAGAGCTTCATCATTTTTAGGTATACTGCCTTCATCTAAGCCGCAATATGTTCTTTTTATTCGATTTGATGAGCCAAAACCAATTAAAGAAAGCTTTGGCTTTGCAACGGCAAGCTGGACTGCTGTACCTACTGCTGGTAGAGTTTTTGAACGTATGATATCTTTATATGGTTTAGAACCGATAGAACAAAATGAGGAAGAGAGTTGATATACTCATTTAATTTAAAACATTTGTATTATAGCTCGTTTATATTCTTGCTTTAGCAGTATATTTATATCGCATTTTATGTTGGATTCCGAATTGTATAGGAATGACATTGAGTAAGAAAAATATAATAAATAAACCTAATATTTACAGCTTAAGTCTTTTTGTTATACTAAAGAAATAATTTGAAAAACTGTTTAGCTCTACAAATTCCAAAGAACAAGAAGCATTAGTGCTGATGATGATACAAGAATAAAATTGTACAAAAAGAAAATTATTAATTTATATTTTGTAATGTAATGGATACTAGAGCAATTATTCCGAGAGGTGAAACTTTGCTAAAAAAATGTCTTGATATTGCTTAGTTCATTAGCAAGTAATTTTCACGTAAAGAAGGAAACACCTGAGCAATAAAACAATTTAAAAAACTACATTATTTATGTTAAAGATAAAACAGGAAATATATAAAAATAGCTTACAAGTAATATTAAAGTTTTTCTTTGCTTTGCTATGTTTTTGTATAATATTATTTCCATTATTGAGTTATAAAATAAATATCCAAAGTAGAATTTTTCCAGCAATGGAAATTATATTTATTTATTATTTTATGTCGTTATATTCCTTAAATATTTTTAGCATATTTTTTTTAGGGTTATTGATAGATCAAATCAGTGGCATGCCTATTGGTACAGATTCTTTAGTTTTTGTATCAGCAAATATAATTTATAAATTATCTTCAAAATATTTTTTAGCTAAAAATTATTTAATAAATTTTGTTGTTTTTTGTTTTTATTGTTTATTTATATTGAATTTTAAATATTTATTAGTAACAATCAAGAATCTAGAAGTAGAAGGGTATTTAATAATTTTTTTTCAATCTTTAACAACTATATTTTCTTATAATATAATTCGTCTTATACTTGACTCTCCTATGGATTATTTTAAAAAGTATGCTAAATAAAAAAATACTACATGGTGAGTTGATTTCACGAAGAGCCTTTATCATTGGATTAGGTAAACTTTGGTTTTTATCACTGCTTGGTATAAGAATGTTTTATTTACAGCTTATTAAAAGTGAAGAATATAGGACTTTATCAGATAAAAATCGTATTAATTTTGTTGTACTTCCGCCGATTAGAGGAAAAATTTATGATTTAGATGGTAATATCTTAGCTACTAATAAACCATGTTATCAGTTAGTAATAGATAAGAGTATTAATAATAATTATAGAGATGAATTGGAAATAATTAGTAACATTTTAAATTTCTCTCCAGATAAATATAATTATATTAAGCAAAAAATAAAAAAATCTAGTCGTCACACAATTTTAACAATACTTGATCATCTTGATTGGAAACAAGTTTCGGTGATTGAAGAGCAAAAGCATAAACTAGCTGCGATATTTATTGATGTAGGGTATTTAAGATTTTATCCTTTTTCAAGCACTACTTCTCATTTAATAGGTTATCTTGGTCAGATCAATGAGCAAGATAAGCAACAGTTAAATATACGTAGTTTAAGTGATTTTAATATAGGTAAATCCGGTATTGAAAAATATTATGATAATAAATTACGAGGAGAATTTGGTTATAAAAAAGTTGAAGTTAACGCTTATGGTAAGCAGGTAAGGACAATATCAGAGACACCTACTCAATCAGGTGAGGATATGCATTTAAATATTGATGCTTCTCTTCAGCAACATATCCAGCAATACTTAAATCCTAAAGGTTCTTCTGCAATAGTTATGGATATTAGAACTGGAAATGTGCTAATTTGTGCTTCTACCCCGGGTTTTGAATCCAATAATTTCAGTAAATTATCAGAAAATTATTGGCAAAGTTTAATGAGTGATCCTTATAAGCCGTTAGTTAATAAGGTAATACAAAATTCTTATCCTCCTGGTTCAGTGTTTAAAATAATTACCGTACTTGCAGCACTTGAAGTAGGGATTAATCCTAATAAAACAGTTTTTTGTGATGGTAGTTCTATTCTTGGTACTAATAGTTTCCGATGTTGGAATCATCGAGGGCACGGTACGCTAGATATGATGTCTGCTTTAAAGTATTCCTGTAATATTTATATGTATGAACTTGCTAAAATAGTAGGACCGGATAAAATTCTTGAAGTTGCAAGAGAATTTGGCTTTGGTTCAAAAACTGGTATTGATGTATCACCTGAAAGTAGTGGTTTTATACCTTCAAAAGAATGGAAAAAGAAAAAATTCAAACTCCCTTGGTCAATAGGTGATAGTTTTAATTTAGCAATTGGGCAAGGGTTTTTAGGAGTAACGCCAATTCAGTTGGCAAGATTTATTACGGCTATTGCAAGTAATGGCAAGCTATATACGCCTAGAATATTAAAAAATGATCCAGAGTTTTATAATGTGAATATTAAGACTGAAAATATCAAAATAATACAAGAAAGTTTGTATAATACTGTGAATGTTGCTGGAGGTACGGCGTATTATAATAGAATTTTTGCTAAAAATAGGAAGCTTGCTGGTAAAACAGGTACTGCTCAGGTGCAAAAAAAACTAAATGCTAAAGATGATTTAAACCGTGATTCTATTGCATGGGAAAGACGTAATCATGCTTTATTCTTAGGATTCGCTCCGTATCCAGATCCTCGTTATTCTGTTACCGTTTTTGTTGATCATGGAGGAGGCGGTAGTATTGCAGCTGCACCCATAGCTCGTAAAATAATGTCTGATGTTCTTGATAAGTATATGCAATAAAAATAGTGTCGTTATTTTTTGACTTTTAATTATCATAGAATTTAGTGATGTTGATGTACGTGCTGCTTAGTTATGTATTCTGCAGTTAAATAAAAGTTTTAAAACACTTTACTTTTTAAAGTTGAGATTTATATGTCTATTATGTATCTTGATTTAATTATATTTTAGCTCATATTTAAAAATACTTTATTTCAGTTAGTGTTTATGTTATTAATAATTGAGAATCATGACAGAGGTATATATGTCTACAAACGAGCAAGATGATCAAATAATCAAAGAGTTAGAAGAAAGACTAGCTACACTTAAAGGTACTCCTCCATCAATTGAAGAATTAGAAGAAAGGTTGGCGAAGATTCAAGATACACCTTATATATACAAAAAAAAATCTAGTAATGAAGTAGACAATTTAATTGAGCAGATGCAATCTGAGCTTAAACTAGAACAAAAAAGTAAAAGCCTCAATGATCAAAAAGACCAGGTAATACGTGATAGGTTAGATAAATTAAGAGGGAATAGTCCTGTAAAAGAAACATTTATAGATTTTTCTTTTAATGACACTAAATCAATAATTACTGATACTATATCTGCTCAAGCAGATGTAGTTAGTGCATATGCTAATCGTGCTACCGAGTTAGAGGATAAAAAAGCATTACTTCATTTATCTAATAATCTAATTGAAGCTAGAGATATTATTATGGATACACCATCTATATCTAAAGAATATGATACGAAAATATTTGATGTGATCGCTAGTGGACTCGCTATAATTTATGAAGGAATAAAGAAAATAGCTACACCTGCAGTTAATATTATAAAAGAAATAGGTAATATTTTTATTAATTCGATTAAATCGCTTTCTCAAAAATCTTCCGAAAAACAAATAGAAGAATCGAAAAAAGAATTAAAGAAGTTATATAAATCATATACTGATTTAAAAGGAGTAGATGAAAAAGTAAAAAAAGAATTTCTTAAAAAACATTATCAGCAAATTGATAAGCTGCAAACTCCTAAAGAAATATTTTTAGAAACTGCAAAAATTACTAAATCTATAAGTATAGTAGGAAAACAAAAGATAAATAATCTTAAACAACAACAAATTATGAATAGAATGCAGAATGAAAGTCCTTCGAGTCTTCTAAATAAGAATTCATTTACACCGTTTCATACTCCTACTAATAAAGTAAAATCTTCAAAGAGCAACCAAAGGTAAATTTTGTGTCATGCTTGAATAAGTGTAACGTTATTGTGTGTATATTGACTACGTGGTCTAATAAATGTAGTACTAATTAACTAAATTCCATTTATTAAGATATGTGATATTGATGCTGTGGCAACAAAACCATAAAACGTAAAACGTGATTATAGATTATTCTAATCCTTTTATACCGTGTGTATTAGCATTATCAAATGCAGTATTTTTAATTGTTGCTTCAGTAAAATCAGTATTTGTTAAGTCGGAATTACTAAAACATGTCTGATCAATTTGAGCAAACTTAAATATACTACCTGTTAATATCGATTTTGAGAAATCTGTTTTAGTAAGTATTGCTGCAGAAAAATTAGCATCTTTTAAAATAGAATTTTTTATTACTGTATTTGTTAAATTAGCTTTTTTAAAGATGCTTTTTGAAAAATCTACTCCATTAAACACTAAATTACTTAAGTTAAAATTTGTTAAATTCATATTTGCTAAATTAGATATGTTTTGTAAATCTTTTTCAGAATTGATTACTATATTATTTGGTGGAATTTGATTCGAATTATCATTTATAACAATATTATTAGAAACATTAGTATTGATAAAACTATAATATGCTTGGTAGTTAATATTATTTATTTGTGAATTAGAAAGGACTGAGTTAATAATATTAGTGTTTATTAGATTGGAATTTATTAGAGCTACTTGATTTAAATTGCCTAAAGTAATTTTCACGTCTGTAAAATTTACGTTTTGTATTAAAGATTGAGAAAAATTTACATTATTAAATTGTCCATTAGTGAAATTTGAGTTTATTATTTCACTGTTGTTTAAATCAGTATTAATGACTTTAAATTCTTTTAAATCATTATTGCTAAAAATAGCATTACTATAGTTAGTATTGAGTAAAGTAATATTAAACCCTTTGGATTTATTAATCCTTACAAAATTAGTATTACTATTTTTTATTGATAAATTATTAAATGTATTATCGTTGAGACTCATATTTGTTAATATAGCATTGTCGATTTTAAAATTATTGAAAACTGAACTATTAATTGTGCTGTTTTGTAAATCACATTTAGTAAGGTGAATATTGTGTAATGTTGAATCTTCAAAGGAAGTATATGAAAAAAAAGAGTTATTACTTTGTATATTATTGAAATTTACTGAATTAAAAATACTTTGTGTGAAGTTAGAATCTTTAATGATTACTGATGTGAATTTAGTGTTACTTAGGTCACTAGATTCAAAATAATTATTAGTAAAATTTGTATTATTTATTACACTTTTGCCTAAATCTGCACCATAAAATATTGAATTCATTACATTAGTATTTTTAAAGCTATTATTTTTTAGATGAGTTTTTTGAAAATTACTACTGTCAATATTACTGTGACACCATAATACATTACTAAATTTAGAATTTTCAAAATTGACATTGATTATAGTACTTTTATTAAAAGCAGTATCACTGAAATTTGATTGAACAAAATTTGTATTTTGTAATGTTATATTATTAAAAATTGAACCTTGAAAATCAGCATTATAGCCTGAAATATTTTTTATTACTGAATCCGCAAAATTACTTTCTTGAATTACCGAATTTGTAAGTATTGCTTTTTCTAAGTTGCTACCCATGAAGTCAGTCCGTAATATTTCGCATGAAGTGAAATCTATTCCCGATAAATCTTCATTTGTTAACTTTATTCCTATTAATTTTACTCCTTTTAAATTGGAACCAAACTTTTCTTTAAGGTTCACTTTAAGATTTTTAGAATTTTGCGATATTATATAATCTCGAATTATAGTACTTTGACTATCTGTAAGTAATCCATTTTCATCACGCGTAGATTCGGAGCAACTGCTTAATAAAAGAGAAATAATAATGATTGATATGATTTTAAGCATTTGCTTTCTCATATTCTTCTTCATTTATTCTATTTGTGGGCGGTATATGTAGGCTTAATAATTTTAGTTTTCGATGTAAAGCCGATCTTTCCATACCGACAAATGAAGAAGTTTTTGAAATATTATTATTAAAACGACTCATTTGTGCTGATAGATATTGACGTTCAAAAACTTCTCTAGCTTCTCTAAGCGGCATAGATAACATATCAAAGCTATCTTCAAGTTTAGTAAGATTAGCACTATTTGCTAATATTTCTGAAGGAATCATATAAGGTTTTATAATTTCATTATTACCTGTAGTTAACGGATTCATAATTAAAGTCCATTCAACAACGTTACGTAATTGTCTAATATTACCAGGCCATTCGTATGATTGAAGAGCTGCAATAGCTTCATCAGAAAAGTGACGTTCTTTTAAACCTGAAAATTTTGAAAGTTGCTTAACAAAATATTTAACTAATAGTGGTATATCTTCTTTTCTTTCATATAATGAAGGTACTTTTAAAGAAAAAACATTAAGGCGATAATATAGATCTTCTAGAAATTTTCCGTTATTAACTTCATCTTGGATATTTTTAGCAGTACTGGTAATAATTTTTATATCAACTTTAGTCTTTTTTCCGCAAGGTTTTGTAATAGTTTGATCTTTAAGGAATTTTAATAATTTTACTTGGATAGGAATAGGAATATTACTGATCTCATCTATATATAAGGTACCGTTATTTGCAAATTCTAAGATAGTAGGACGTTTATTATTATTCTCCTGCTTTTCCGATTCTCCAAATAATTCTTGATTAATTTTTTCTGTAGTCATGCAGGTTGGACTAAAAATAATGAATGGATTATTAACTCTCTTAGATTGTTTATGAATTAACCTTGCTGCAAGTTCTTTGCCGCTACCGACTTTACCATGAATCATTATACGACTGCTAGAGCTAGCTGCTTTTTCTATTTCCATTTTATATTTTAAAGTTACCGGACATCCTCCAACTAATTCAGTTTTATCTATAACTTTTGATTTTAAATCTATGTTTTCGCGTTTTAACTTTGTTACTTCGCAAGCTCTTTTAAGTAAAATAATTAATTTATCATTATTAAATGGTTTCTCAATATAATCGTAAGCACCCATTTTTATCGCATTAACTGCTGTTTCTATAGTACCGTGGCCGCTAATAATGATTACTGGCATTAAAGGATAACGTTTTTTAATTATCTCTAATACTCCAAGCCCGTCAATTTCGCTACCTTGAAGCCAAATATCAAGTATCACTGCAGAGACCGGTTTCTCGGAAATTATTTTAAGAGCTTGAGTACTATTAGCAGCAATCTTAGGATTAAAACCTTCATCTTTTAAATTTGCAGCAATGAGATTGCGTATACTTTCTTCATCGTCTACTATTAAAACATCTAATTGTGACATGACAATTTACCTTAAAAATATTAAAAACCTAAATGTATAGGTTAATGCTGAATGTAAAAGAAAGCAACATTTTTTTATAACATTTTTGTCACAATATTTTTTGTCCATAATTATGTAGAGTGAGAAGTCTTATATAAATTTATTAGTTGTTTTTATAAATCTATAAGATTTTAATTTTTAAATTTGATTTGCAGTTTATAGTGTTATAAATATAATGAATTATGTGGATACTGTAGTAGTCATTGTGTAACTAGTGTGTTTGTGACATAAAATAATAAGAATACTGATAATTTTAGTGTTTTTAACTGGATTCACTGATGTAATAATAGTGATTATGTATTCACGCAATAAACACTCTCACTAGTAGTAAAATAAATTTTTAAAATTATGCTTAACATCTTTTTAATTATTATTGCATTATTTATTTGCTTAACAATATATCTCTTTATAAGAAGCAATGATATTTTTACGAATTTATTAATTCTAAATAGTTGTACAACTATTACTTGCTTATTTATTTGTTGTTTAGGTTTGTATTCAGGAAATAGCTCATATTTGGATATAGCAATTATTTATTTTCTTTTAAGTTTTATAGCAACAAATGGTTATTTAAAATATTTTATATATGAGTCAAATAGAAACAGATAAGATGTTAAATATAGTAATTTTAGGGTGCGGTCTCAGTGGTATGCTAACTGCACTTTCTTTTGCACACAAAGGTATAAAAACTACTATATTAGAGCGTAAACTGGTAAAAAGCCAAGATTTTTTAAAAGATATAAGAACTACTGCGTTAACGCCGTATTCTAAAAAGTTTTTATTCTCTATTGGGATATGGAAAGAGCTGGAACAGTTTGTAGCAGAAATGCAAGACGTATATGTTGTAGATAATAAGGCTTCAGAAATATTAGATTTATGTAATAAGAATGATGCTGTACTTGGATATGTTGTTAAGAATAGTGATTTTAAAAAGATATTATTGTCAGAAATAACTAATAATTCGTTGATAACATTAATTGATAATAATCAATATCAAGAAGTGATAAGCCATAATGATTATTCGATTATAAAATTTAATAATGATAAACAAATTAAGTGTGATTTATTAATTATATGTGACGGAGCAAATTCAAAAGTAAGATCTTATTATTTCACTAATGAAATTGATAAACCTTATCAAACTGCTCTAACTTTTAATGTTAAGCATGAAAAGCCGCATGAAAATTGTGCGATGGAGCATTTTCTTCCTCTTGGTCCTTTTGCTTTGCTACCTTTAAAAGATCAATATAGTTCTTCCGTAATATGGTCCACTTCTGTTGTTCAAGCTGCTTTAATTATTAATTTGCCTACAAAAGAAGTTGATTTTTTAATTCAAAGAAATGTTGGTAATTTCTTAGGTCAAATTACTATTGAGAGTGAGATTAGTAGCTTTCCACTAAAAGCTTTTATAGCAAACAGATATTTTCATAATCGTATAGTGCTTATTGCCGACACTGCACACATCGTACATCCGCTTGCAGGACAAGGACTTAATCAAGGTATAAAAGATATAGAGACTTTGAGTATGATTATGAGTAATAATGGTACATTACAAGAATATCAAAAACTAAGGCAATACGATAATTTTATTATGTATAAGCTTACCGATTCATTAAATAGTATTTTTTCAAATTATTCCAAAAATTTAAAATGTTTAAGACAAATAGGGTTTAAGGCAATTAATAATTTAAAACCTATTAAGAATTTAATTACTAATTATGCGATGGGGCAGAGATAATAGTTGTTACACTACTAACTATAATTGTCATTATAGTTAGTAGTTTCTACTCAAATATATCGAGGATAAGGAATTTTATACTAATACTAAAAAATTTTTTGGATACTAATTATATTGGTATAAAAACTCTTGAACCTAACAAGTTAAATACTACAGGCACTATAAATTATAGATATTTAGGAGTCGATCTTACTAGAGTAGACAGTAAAAATTAGTAATCTATGATATGCAACAAGATACAATAAATTAAATAAATATTTTGAAACATCAATGATTAGTTATGTTAATACATACATTATTGTAATGTAACAAGAGCAAATTTTGTAGAAGACATGAATTTACTCCTACTCCCAAAAAACGATATTATACAGTTCAATCTGAAGTAAAACAGTAGCAGATTATTTTTTATTTAATCGTAAAATGAGTGAGAGTGTATAGTCTAACGGAAGATCAGCTATAATACCTCTGTTGTTGCTCTTAATATTCATAAGCAAAAAATTACCTTAATTATTAAAGCAGAAGTACATAATATGTAGGAAAGTTTAACGAACAGTAAGGCTAGTAGTGCTGACAAAAAAGTGTATCGAAGCAAAAAGCCTCTTCAACGAGAATGAATATTTGTTAAATCCTATAATTATCTTATAAATGATATTTTATAGCCAATATTTTAAATTTTATGCAGAAAGATTAGTGGGCATGTAGTACTGCTTAAAAAAATGAGAATTGATAGCAAGAGTATAATTACAGTATATGAGGCAAAATATTTACTCTAATCTTATTAATTGGAATTGTTATAGGAACAAACTGTAACTGAATTATTTTATCCTGTAAATGAATATCGCACAATAGCAGAAATATTAAGATCTATGATATTGACCAAGCTTTTATATCATAGATATAGAGCATACCTTGTGATCTAATCATAAGTTTACACATGCATAGATTTAAGAAATTACAATGATTACTCTTCTCATATTTTAGCTAGGAGATTGTAAAAATTATAGATAAAAAGCAGCTATTTAAAAAATGTTAAGTATTGAACTGTTTTACTAATGATTGTAGTATCAAATTTAACACACAGTATAATAATTATGAGTAAAAAAATTTATTAGTTTATTATGTCATTATAACCACTGTTACTATAATAAATGTGCTTACAAAGTAGTTGCATAGTCGGTAAGACCCTTATAAGTGTTGTGATTACCAAATATATTCAAACTTCAATAATTGGCTAGAATCACCCTACAAATCTGAAGTACTCTTGTATTAATTATGTTCTGTATAGTGTATTTATTGCTCTTTCTGAAGTTGATCTTCATTTATTGTTATTAGATTAGTATTAGGGGAGTAATTTATGCAAAATGAAATAAAAAAAGTTTGTGTTATTGGTGCAGGAGTCATGGGTTCAGGCATTGCAGCGTTGATTGCTAATTCCTCTCATCAAGTAGTTCTGCTTGATATTCTTGATAAAGATTCTAATGATCCTAATAAAATAGTAAAAAATTCTGTAAAGAATTTGCATAAACAAAAGCTTTCTCCTTTATCTTTTCCAGATAAAGTCAATTTCATTACAATAGGTAATTTAGAACATGATTTAGATTTAATTAAAGAATGTAATTTAGTAATTGAAGTTATCGTTGAGAAGTTAGAAATCAAACATCAATTATATAATAAAATTATACCTTATCTTAAAGAAGACGCAATTATCGCTTCTAACACCTCTACATTGCCGCTAAAAAAACTCAAAGTGAATTTACCAAATAATATAAAGTCAAGATTCGTTATTACACATTTCTTTAATCCACCGCGATATATGGAATTGGTTGAATTAATTATAGACCATACAATCAAGGATGAGGTCATAGAAAAAGTATCAGTGTTCTTAACTAAAATGCTTGGTAAAACTATAATAAAATGTAATGATACACCTGGTTTTATTGCTAATAGAGTAGGATGTTTTTTACTTGAGTTAGTAGTCCACAAAGCGATAGCTCAAAATCTTAATTTTGTTACAATAGATCAAATATTCAGTAGATGTTTAGGTTTGCCGAATACCGGAATTTTTGGTTTATATGATTTAATAGGTCATGACGTAATGAAGTTGATATCAAGTTCATTAATTTCTGCTTTACCTAAAAGTGATGATTATCATAGGATATATACTAATACCAAAGTGTTTGATAAGATGATAGAGCATAATTTAATTGGACGTAAAGGTGAGGGTGGATTTTATCGTTTATCTGTATCAAATGGTAAGAAGATTAAAGAAGTGATTAATATAAGTGATTTATCATATCACCCTGTTCAAAAAGTAGATATTTCGTTTAATAGTCTCAATGAGTTGCTATCTAGCAATTCAATTTATGGTAAGTTTTTTAGTGAGATTATTACAGAATTTTATATTTATTTAACAAGTTTAGTACCATCCGTGACTAATAATATCTACGATATCGATACCACTATGAAGCTTGGTTATAGTTGGCATTATGGACCGTTTGAGTTATTGACTATAGCTGTTAAAAATGGATGGAATTTGATAATTAAAAATGCTGATTTAATGAATATTCCACTGCCTAAATATTTAGCTAGTAAAGAATATCAAAAAATTGATAAACAAAAATTTAATTCTAAAAAAGATTTTTTACAAGAAAGTAAAATAGTATTATCGAATGATTCTGCAAATTTAATACATTATTGTGAGAATTTAGTATTTGTTATTACTACGAAAATGAATAGTTTAAATCATAACGTATTTTACTTATTGCAAGAAGCCGTAAGTAAAGCAGAAAATTATGGAAAAAATCTTTATATTTATCCACAAGGAAATAATTTTTCTGCAGGTGCGGATTTAAAGCTTATTCTTTCTTATATTCAAGATGGGAATTTTCATAATTTAGAGAATTTACTAAAGCTTGGACAACAAACAATGCGTTATTTAAAATATTCTTCGGTACATATTATTAGCTGTGCTCGTGGTGTTGCACTTGGAGGCGGGTGTGAACTTCTATTGAACTCAAGCTATATTGTAGCAAATCAGGAGCTTAATGCTGGACTTATAGAGCTTGGAGTAGGTTTAATACCAGGATGGACCGGTGTTACAGAAATGTTTGCCCGAAGTAATGGAAATAAAACTAAATTAATTAGAAATATTAAGAATATTATAGAGCAAAATAAAACAAGTTCAGCTGATTATTTTAAAGCAGATTATGGTATAAAGAATATGCAAGTCAATATGAACAAGCATTATATTTTAGATGACGCTTTGAAACTCAGAATATCTAAAAAAATAGTCTCCATACCGAATAAAATTACTTTACCTAAAATTAATATAGTTAGTGAAATAGATACATCAAAATATAACGAGCTACAAAATAAGGTACTTAATAAATTTCAGAATATTATTGATAAACATAATGAAATAAGTGAAGCAGAATTACTGACATATGAGCGTGAAATGTTTTTAGAACTTGCAAAAACACCACAAACTATAGAGAAATTGCAAGCGATTGTGGGGTAAATATTAATATTATGTTTATGAGACTTGTATTTTTATTTTTTAATAAATAAAAAAATTATTCCAATAATGAGTCGTTTTGTATCATTATTATGATATCCTATATATGATTCTGCATCATTTTCATATTAAATATGATGATTATAAAGTAATAATTTTACTAAACTATACAAGAAAATGTAAATTTTCTAGTAAAGCTTTACAATTAGTACAGCGTAAATATCAGAAGATCTCATAGATAATTAGCATAGAATAGAATATTAATTTTTATTCAAAATGCATTTTTGTCGAACAAAAGGAGATTATAAACCTATATCCATCTGTATCTTAAATTTTAACTTTTGCCCCGCTTCAAGATAAAAATTTATTTAATATAGTTGAATAGAATTTTGAGTTATTTAAAAAGCTTAAATTAAAGACTATTTGAAGGTATCAAAATATCTTTCCATATAATTTAAGTATTTTCGCATTTTAGGTAAATTATTTTCTACTGTGAGACAGTGCAATATTCCTCATATAGTAGTTTTCATATTTTATATACACTATAATCAAGTTCTTATCGAGAATTTATTAACACTTTAATATGTGATCGTTTCTATTAAGCATATTTTACTCCACAATAATACAGCCTATACTACCACGATAGTAAGTCTGAATGTCATACATAGCTTTGCTGTAAATAGCAGGGGTTGTGAATATTCCCTTATTAACTGCTTTGATTTTATATTGATATGTCATTTTTTGATCAGGAATAGTACCGAAAATCATTACTCTATCATCACGATTATTTATATATATCGGTTTCCATATAATTGTTTCCTGATTACGTTCTAATATTAAATTATTATTATCTTGTAAAAGCTCAAAGCCTCCTGGTAATAAATCAAGTATAACAATATTGCTCAAGATTTTATTACTAGCTGACTTCATAGTGATTTCCACATTAATATTATCACCTAATTTTACTTTACTAACCTCTTTATTATTTTCATCAAGATATTTTTTAGTTATTTCTATTCCTTTAACTATCTCTTTATTGCCTTTTAATTGTTTATCATAGCCTGAAGTTAATAGCTGATAGAAAAAGCCGTTACTTGATGATGTTAAGTCTATCTCATTACTCTCTAATGACAATTCAGAAGTCATCACTTTATCACCTTTTAACGTTACTACTTTATCTGTATCAGTTACTTTAATAGTAGACTCATCTACATTGTGGATTTTAGAAGCATAGGTAAGAGTTGCCATAATTGCATAGCTTGCTGATAGACTATTATAGTTATCTTTTGCAAAACGAGCGATATCCTGGATAATTTTTGAGTCAAAGTTTTTTAATCGTTCAGGGAAATGTAAAGAAATTAAGTATAAATACTGACTATATTTTATTAAATGATTATAATATGGGTAGTTTGTTTTTGATATAGTTTTATTGAAAGTAAAGCTATCTAGTAATTTATCTGCGTCCTCATCCATTTTTAGCATTTTATAGCTAGCTGCTAAATAAACGCTAGTCAAATCATCATGCCATGTATTTTTATGGTATTCATCTAAATATTTTAAAATATTTGCAATATAGCTTGTAGTAATAACACTATTTTTTGTCAAGATATAAATCGCATATGCTTTTTCTCTTGCTTCGTCTAAAGAATATATTGCTCTATTTGCCATATTCTCTAAATAGTAAAGGCCTTCGTTAAACATATCACTTGGCACAGCTAAATATTTAGTTATTCCCTCGTTTAAGAAGTGCATAGTATACACAGACAGAAATGGATCAGAATCATCGTTCAAATTGTTCCAATATCTAAATCCACCGTCATAATTTTGACGTTCCAATAATATTTGAAATATTTTCGATAATGACTCATCCATTTTTTCCCGATCAGTTTTAAGAATCTGCACTAGTTCTTGCTCATTATATAATAAAACATTTGCAAAATTTTGGCTTACTAATTGTTCAGTGCATCCATAATGATAATTATCTAAAAAATCTTTAAAGCCGGCAATAATAGAAAGAGGTGATTTAGAAGCAGAAATTTGCAGCTTAGCAAATTTAGGGTATAAATTACGCAAGATTTTTAAATTAGCTTTATTGCCGGTAATAAAGCCTGTATCAACCGTTGTAATGCCTGGGCTAGCAGGACGAACACTCGTAGTGCTAGTTAATTCTGTTCTATGCACAGATTTTATATCAGGCTTTAGGTTATTTATAGACGCTACAACCTTTAAATTTGCTGAACCGAGTTTATCAGTTGCTTTTAATTTAACATTAATAGTAGCTTCATTATTTTCATTTATCTGTATTTCTTTAGGATAATCTAATATTTTTAGTCCTTCGCTTGTTTCAATTTTTAAAAAAATTTGAGCATTCCCTGAATCTTTTAGGTTATTAAATATTGTTATTGGTACTGCAAATTCATCATTTGGAGCTACAAATAAAGGTAAATTTGTGTTGATAATAAGATCAGATTGTACTAATAAATCAGCTTTAAAAACTCCTATAGTATCAAGGCTTGCTGCTACACCTATCACTCTTAAAGTCCCATTAAAATAGCTTGGTATATCGAATGTTACTTCTTTCTCATCAAGATCTGATTCTAAAATGCCTGACCAAAATTTTACAGGAGGTTGGCTTTTTCTTTTAAACGGATTAAAGTTGCGAGATATATTTATAAGACTGTCACCTGAAGGAGCTGCTATATAAGATTTCATTAATAAACGATGCTCAGGCAATATTAAATCCATGATTTGTGAAGTTCGTACTTCTAATGCTTTATCGTTCATGAAGTAATTAATCGGGTCTGGAGTCTGATAATCAGCAAATGATAATATGCCTTCATCAACAGCAAATATTATGATTTTACAAGGATTAGTAGTACGGTAACGAATTGCTAACTTTTTACCTGATTTGATTTTTTTTGGCAATATTAATTCAATATTTTCTTTATGCTTATAAACACCAGCAGTAAACGGTAGTACTGCATAGCTAAACGGTGACATAAAGATTTCCGTAGCTGTGATGTCTCTTATAAATTGCACATTTACGTATCCTTTACCTTCAAAACCGTCAGGTATTTTTATTGCTTGAATACTATTATTTTTATCAGTTTTAAACCATTTAAAATTATGTACTTTATCAGTCTCAATAGTAATTAATCCATGACCTGTATAAGGAGTTTTAATATTTAAAAGAATAGTATCACCGGCTTTATAATCATCTTTATCAAGTTTAACTTTTAAATTTGCTTTATCTGTTAAATTAGCTGTAACATTTCCTTCACCTATTACTGAAAATTCAGTTTGAGCAAATACTCTATTTTTTGTATCTGTTAGGTAAATAACGTAATCGCCTTCTTCTTTAGTAGGCACATTATAAATATAACCTTCGTTTGCTGTGATATTAACATTATCGGAAGATATATTCGTTTCAACAGGTACTGTATTGTAAGAATAATTACCATTAGCATCAGATACTAAATTATTTACGTAATTAATCTTGTTTAACTTAAGAGTTAAATTATGCGCAGATACTTTTTCTGCTTTATTGGATATAGCTATAAATTTTATTGTTGAAATTGATTGTTTCTTAATATACTTAGAGTTGCTATCGCTTCTAAAACCTATAATATAAGGCAGAGGTGAAATTATAAGAGATTTACTACTGGTTACGCTTCTTCCTGAGTCAAGTTCAAACCCTTCTGCTGAAAATGTTAGATTAAAAGTAGCATTATAATATTTCTCAAGGTTAACGTCAAAATTTGCGGTACCTGTAGAATCTGTAGTAACATCTCCTAAATGCTCATTGAAAAACTCTTCATTGCTTTTACTACGATAGAATGTATACTCTTTAAAGTTAGTGACAAAAAACTCTGTAGGTTTAATATCGATTAAACCTCTAATTTTTCTATTTTCTGCAGGAATGCCATAAAGATTTATAAGTTTAACTGTTGCTTTAAGATCTTTTGGATGAGTCCATAACGTATCTTTTAGGTTATTGAAGTTTATATTTATTTTCATGCGGTCAGGTTGAAAATCTCCGACTCTGACAGATATGCTATTAAGATAATTATTTATTCCTTGATCACCTAAATATAAGCTTATATTATATAAGCCTGTTAAAGAATCATCAAATGTTGTGAATAAATATTCACCAAGCCCTTCTGAGTTTAGAACGATTTTATTTTTATCTATTACTTTCCCATGAGGATTAGTAACTTGGATTTCTAAAGGTAACCCATCAAATTTTCCATGCCAATCGTTTTGTTTGAGCATAATACCTATATGGCCTTGCTCGCTTGGTCTATAAATGCCGCGATCGGAAAATAAATAAGCTTTTAATCCTTCATTTGAACTTACAGTCCCTGATATATCAAACCGAGAATAATTAACTTGCTGATCCACTCTATTATATGGCATAAACGAGAAATCGTCTCGAGTAGTTAATACGTAAGCTATTGGAATTTTAGCTTTATTTAAATCATGTATGTTTGATAAAATAGTATGTCCTTGGCTATCAGTTTTACTGCTGACTAATATCTCACCATTAAGTCCTATAATATCTACTTTTACACCCTCTGCAGGTTTACCATTACTGATATAAGAAACAAATATATGATGCGTTCCTGTTTTATCGGTTTTTACTATAAAACCAAGATTAGTAACTAAAATTAATCTTTTATCTTGAGATATAATATTATTATTTTTATCTTTAAAGTACACTTTTGCTAAAAATAGTCCCTTAGAATATCTCCCTGCTTGCTCTGAATAAAAATACTTACCAAAATCTAAATTGGTATAATGAGGTAAATCGAGATTTGGAGAATTAATTATTACCTCTTCTTGGAATACATCTGAAATATTATACTCATTAAAAGAATATTCATTTATGAAAGTTGGGTTTTGGAAAATATTATATCTATTTGTCTGGCTTATTAAGTGATTAATTTCTTGCTGATGAATCTTATCGATTTCTACATATAATTTATCTATGCCAAGTGAATATACGGGAAGTTTCTTTTCACCAGATAATGAAAGAATAGATCCATCTGACATGAGCTTCACTTCTTTAGGATTATCAGGTATTTGTATTATTTGAGTGTAATCTGAGCCAAGCGTTAAATTATCCGATGTCCTAATCCCTTTTTTTATTTTAATGAGAACAGTTCTTGAGGCAACCGTATTTACTTTGAAGTTATGTACAGTAGTAATTTTCGGGACAGAAGGCAGTAGTTCAAAATTTATTTTTTCACTTAATTTAAGAATATCATCCGTTATTTCTTTTGGACTTTGCCATTTATAGTTTTTCTTACCTGTAACTCCTAAGAAATGCGGTTTATTTTTTGGTAATAAAAATAGCTCTAAATGTTTTTTTACCTCTTCACCTGAAACTGGTGTATTTGTAGTAATTATAATTATCTGTTCCGGTTTTAGTTTTGCGTCTTTAACAATTGTAGCAGTACTATTAGTGATTTTAAAATATGAGGATAGACTTGGAATTAATACTTTTTCTTTATAAGAATATCTTATATTATTTTGCATCTTATTATTTTGAATATCTACATTTTTTTGAGTAAAAATTTCGTCTCCATATAATATTTTAACTCCGTCTTTTATAATAATAGATACTATATCTTTTTTATCTGTAAGCGGTGGTATATTAGTAATTGATATAGCTTCTGTATTATCTGTATTGAATTTGATAGAAAATGGTAATTTTTCTTTAGTGGAAGATTTGATGAAATTTATTCTTTCTTTTAGAGTTTTAGGATCAATTGGATAGTTAAAAGCTATTCTCGTTTGGATAAATTTTTTAGAAATATCGATATTATCTTGTAGATAATTCATTTCTTTAATCATAGAAAGTAGCGGTAAAGTCGTGAAGCTTATATTATTTTTTTTTAAACTAATAAAATTAGGAAATATATAATCTTTGATAGTAATTTTATAAGTTTGATTAGGTAAAAAGTTTTCTTCGGGTATAAAATATATATTATAACTCCAGCCGAATCTCCATTCTCCTTTAATATCAGGTGAAATAGATATATACTCATTTATTTTTTGCCCGTTAAGGCCCATCTCTCTTTGTGGCTTTATACACCATTCTTTAATTCTATAATCACAAAGCTCAATATTTAACGAATTTTTCCCTGCTAACATCTTTTCGTTAGTTAATTTTAAATATACAGGTATTTTTTCATTAAAGCTTGTAGCGATTACTTGTAAATTTATTAAACATAAGAAAATAGTCAATACAAATTTGCAGTAAATATTTTTCATATCTATAGCTTATTATTTATGATATTAAATGTTAAAAAAATTAAGTAAAACAATGAATGAGGATATATATTAAACAAAATTTTTTTGTTGTTTGGACAAGAATTGTGATGAGGTGATCATAATACCAGTACTAAAGACATTCGCACTACAATATATTGTTCAAATATATATTATATTATTCAAATATATATTTGCAATACCTTTCAATCTTTCTCTAATATTTAAAGGTTTTTACTGTCTATAGCTTATATTACTGTCATAGTATTTCGATTGATAATATTAGATCCTTATTAATCAATAATATCGGATTTGTGGTGATTTATGATATCTATCATTAAGGTTAGTATTATTTTACAATTATAGATGCTATTTGAACAATAAAGAGATTATTTATATCTTTTTAGCAGTGTTATAGTACAGGTTATATTTTATCGTACAATATTTATGTAAATTGTTTTATACTATATTTTTAAATATTTTTTTTGGCGATATTATCAATATTTTGCTGTTCTTAATAAAAAAACGTTTTATTAATTTAGCTATAATTGTTATTTCAATAACTTTGATTTGAATATCTCACAATGTTTTTGTTCTTAATAGGTTTAATAATATCGGTGAAGGATATGCCATATTTATTTATGATCAACGCATTATTAGTATATGTTAGTAGATTAAGTCATGCACTATTTTAAATACTTTATTATACTAAAACTCTTTTATATAAGATGGTAAAAGTAAATAGAATTAAAGTGCTAAAAATTTAGAAGAAAAATCTCAATATTATGACTAGCGTAATTAATTATATTCGTAGTATCATATTGTTCTAATCTTTTGCTACTAGTTTTTGCTAACTTAATATCTAAAACTGAAAATCTACCTTTATAATGCGTTTTAGTTTTATACACTTGGGGAATACAGATAGATCAATAATGGTGGCGCACCCGAGAGGAGTCGAACCCCTAACCTTATGATCCGTAGTCATATACTCTATCCAATTGAGCTACGGGTGCTAAGCTTGAAGTACTTGTATATTAATACTTAATAATACTAAAGAAGTATAGATAAAAGCATAGCATTTGTCAAGAAATATAGCATGTTCTGATAGCATGTTCTGATGTTTCAAATAATAAATAATCACATTTTACTTAATTTAGATTAATTCATGTATAAGCAGAGAATATAGATGCAAATAGAGTTAATGAACTTTTGTGTTGAGGTAAAGTAGTTCAAAGGTAATTTAATTGTAAGTTATGTACGACTTTATTAGAAGCAAAAATATAACTCCCATATGTTACAGTATCTGAATCTGACTTATTGTACTTGTTTCGGTGTATGTTTTAGTAGTTCAGCTTTCAAATAAGTTTCTACTTTCCTCATTCTGAAATCTCTTATTCTGAAAGCGATAAAGTGTAATACTTTATCAAATTAAGTAAGTTTAGTATATTGGAGTAGACGCAAAGGTCCTGGAATATTGTTGTTGTAGTACCAAGTAGTCATGGTATAGAGAAATGTAAAATGAAAGATCTGATCCGATTCAGGTCAGTAATATTTTCATTTATCCTGTGAAGGCATTTTATCGATTGGATTATTATGGCAGATTGTTATGTAATCATATTACTGTGTGCTCAACTTCGTCTCTATCCTTAGTGTCTAGCAAAATACTCAACATTATTATTTTTATAGGCCTAATACTTAATAGCACTAGGTGACCACAGCAGGTTTTACTGATGCAATAAAACCTTACAGTAATGATATAAAAAAAGTCATTCAGCACAGATTATAGTTGCTTGCAATTATGTAGTTATCTACACATGCAATGCCTAGTGTGTGAGTAACGTAAAATTGTTCAATTCAATACATTATTGAATATTATCATATCTTTATGACGACACTATATATTATATTAACATGATTTATAAATTAAGTGAGTTAATTAATATGAGCTTGTATGATAATCAATATATCAAGTATAGACAAAGTTTTCATATACTTTATAATAAATTAAATATAATGGTAATGTTATTGCTATAAAACTAGACCCTTTAAAATAAGGCCTTAAGGTTAATTTTAAAAAGCAGCAATAAATTTATTAGCAGGAAAATAGCTTTATTTGTCAAAATCTCTAAAAAGACCATAAAGTGTCTGTAGAGAAAACTGTTTATAGAAAAACCAAAAACAATATAAATAATATGACCTTTATTGAAGAATTTATATACAAAGGATATCTTAATCAATGTACTGATTTGGCTCGGTTAAGTGCTATAACACAAGAAGCAAAGATTGCTGCTTATATAGGTTTTGATTGTACTGCTACATCACTACATATCGGTAGTTTAATGCAGATAATGATATTACGGTTACTTCAGAAACACGGACATACCCCTATTGTGATTATTGGGGGTGGCACGAGTAAAATCGGTGATCCTGCTGGTAAAGATGTAACACGAAAAGCTTTAACACAAGAGGATATTAAAAGAAATGCTGAAGGGATTAAAAAATCATTGTCAAAGTTTATCAAGTTTGGAAAAGATCAAGGTGATGCAATAATACTCGATAATGCAGAATGGTTAGATTCGCTCAATTACCTAGATTTTTTACGTGATTTCGGTAGCTATTTCTCGGTAAACCGTATGTTAACTATGGATTCGGTAAAACTTAGGCTTGACCGTTCTCATCATTTAAGTTTTCTAGAATTAAATTATATGTTATTGCAATCATATGATTTTTACTATTTAAGTAAGAATTATAATTGTATCCTGCAACTTGGGGGGAGTGATCAGTGGGGCAATATAGTTATTGGTGCTGATTTAATACGTAAAATCAGTGGTAAAGAAGTATTTGGTATGACAACGCCGCTACTTACAACCGCTTCAGGTGCTAAAATGGGCAAAACTGCTGCAGGTGCAGTATGGCTTAATGAAGATCTGTTAAGCCCATATGATTATTACCAATATTGGCGTAATTGTGAAGATGCTGATGTAATGAGATTTGCAAAATTATATAGTGAATTAGATATAGTAGAGCTTAATAAATTTGAAAGCTTGGTATCTGAAGATATTAATGCTGCTAAGAAACAACTTGCTTATGAATTGACGAAGCTTTGCCACGGCGAGCGATTAGCTAAATTAGCCCTAGAAACTGCAGTAAAGATATTTGAGCAAGGAGATATCGATGAAAATCTACATACATTTATTTTAGCGCCAGAAATATTACAATCCGGGATTAGTGCATATAACTTATTCTACAACGCAAATCTTGCTAGATCTAAGTCAGAGGCACGTAAGATTATACGCGGCAAGGGAGCTAAAATAAATGATCAATTAGTTGAAGATGAGAATATGACAATTGATACTAATTTCTTGCGTAACAGAAAAGTTATAAAGCTCTCTGTTGGTAAGAAAAGACATATATTAGTTAAGGTTTAAATATTTTTCTTTATTGCGATATATACTTCAGTTGTAAAATGCGTATAACTTAAAATTAAAAATTCTCATTTTCAATTAAACATATTGTATATTTTCTATCTTATGCATCCTTAAACATAACTTAAATTTAGGTTTAAAAAGTAATGACTAAAATAAGACTTGATGAATATTTGCTGCAAAAAGGTCTTGTAACAGATATTGCTATAGCACGAAGCTTGATTATCCAAGGTAAAGTACATAACAAACATGAGAAATTAATTAAGTCTGGGATTAAGGTGAATAGACATGATCCAGATATTAAGGTAAAGCTACCGCAGCATAATTATGTTTCAAGAGGGGCATTAAAATTAATTACAGCTTTGGATTATTTTAAAATTGACCCCCAAAATTTAGTTTGTATTGATATCGGTAGTAGCACTGGTGGTTTTACCGAAGTATTATTTGAGCGTAAAGCAGAATTAATTTTTGCCGTAGATGTAGGTTATGGTGAACTTCATTCTAAATTACGATTTAATCCACAAATTAAAGTGCTTGAAAAGACCAATGCACGATATTTAACAGATAAACAAATTACAACGAAGCCTGATTTAATTGTTTGCGATGCTAGTTTTATTAGCTTAACTACTATATTACCGACTCCGCTAAATTTAGCTAAAGAAGATTGCATTCTTATTGCTTTAATAAAACCACAGTTTGAGGTCAAAAAGAATGAAGTAGAGAATGGAGGAATTATTACAAATCCTCTCTTACATCAAAAGGTATGTGATAAAATTAAGAATTGGCTTGAGCAAGAGCATCATTTTCAAATATTTGGTATTATAGCAAGTCCTATATTAGGTACTAAGGGGAATAAAGAGTTTTTAATATGTGGAAAAAGAAATATGCCTATTTCCCTATAATTTATAGGGAGAATTATTTTATCAATCATTACATATTCTTCATTTACTTCTTTAATAAAATATTTTAATTTTTATTCATATTTTCATTCTGTAGCTATTAGTATTTGATTGTATCAATATTAGATGCTAATTTATAATACTAACTTAATTCATTTTACTACTATTAGTATAGCAAGCTAAGTAGTTAAATGTATTAATTTTTTACGTTTAATATTAATTATTTAATGTAAAAATGTCTTAATTAATTTTAGTTACTAATAGGAGAATTGATATTATTAAATCAGGAGCAATCATTATTAAAACAAGAAAGGAATCAGAAAAATTGCTACGTTATTTAAGAAATTTAAAATCTTTATTTCAATTTAGCAACTAAAACTGAATATTAATAGTTTTAATATAGAAAAACCTCAGAAAAGAATAAATAAAAATGCAATGCAAATTTAAAATCTTACAGGTAGATTCTTACAGAGTTATAGTGTAACCTGTTATTAAAGAGCTTCTATCAAATATAGGTTGTGTAAGAAGAAATATATCCTACTAGTAGTAGGAAGTATTTTATAAGCCTTGAAAAGGAAAGAATATTATGAAATTCTAATATAGCAGTAGAAAGTCCTTTATGGATAAAATGAACAAAAAGTAATACATAATAAATATATTGTGCAAAATTATTGCTGTTAAAGTTAGTAAAATATAGTGAGTTTGCGATATCAAACAGTGTTGATGAAAAAGATTATTTTTTATTCTATAATAAAGCACTTATGTTTATCAACGCACTTTTGGTAAGAAAGTCATCTTATTACTAGAAAACAAATGAGCCAAATCCTAAGTTGTAGAAGTTATTCATGCTATTAGAAATCGTGATGAATGCAATAAAATTAACTGATATAGCAGTAATAAATATGTGATATTGCAAATGAGATAATGATATATTTTAGTTGACTAATTTCATTAGTATTATAATTATTATACTTGTATAATCACTGTCTAATTTTTATTAGGCTTTTTTTTCAAAAGGGAAAATCTATTAAATTTGTAGCCCTCATTCTTTTTATAATCATGTACAACATACATTATTAGCAGAGGAAATAGTAGTATGACGACTCAATATAGTATCAAATCAGGATAAGAAGCCTCTAAGTGTGTAAGAGTGATTTATAGAGTATTTGCAATTTATAGTATGTAGTTTTATAAAAATATAAAGTTAAATATTGCTTATATAATCTAATTAGTGTATTTTTATTACGGATAAGCATTATATAAATTATAAACAGCAGGGTGGGTTTTCCACCTTTTTTATTATATAAACATCACATATGCAGACTATTGCACAACAAATAACAAACATAATAGAAGAATCCTTAACGGATATGGGGTTTGAGTTAGTTCTTGTGAAGTTTAAAGGTGTTAGTCCTAAAGTAGTTGAGGTATTGATTGATAGCTTAAATGGTAACAAAATATCTATAGAAGATTGTACTAACGTAAGTAGGACTATTTCTGCTATTCTAGATGTTGAAGATTTAATAGAGGAGGCGTATTCTTTAGAGGTATCATCAAGTGGTATTGAACGTACGTTAGTAAAATTTGAAAATTATAATAGGTTTTTAGGAAGAGAAGTTAAAATCAAACTGAAAGAATTATTGAATGGAAAAACACTTTATCAAGGTAAAATAATTAAAGCTGAGAACAATAAAATATATTTAAAATGTGCAGAACAAGAAGTATCAATTGATTTTAATTTAATTAGAAATGCTAATCTGGTTTTAACTGAAGAAGTATTTAAAAAATTATTAGGCTCTTAGAAATTTTCTAATTAATGTATTATTTTAGGTATTTTTTAGTACAAATTATAAGATTTTTGAAGAAATAGTGATTCATTTTCAAAAAATTTTATAATTTACAGCAAATAATAACTAAAGTTAAATTTTTAGAAATTTTTATAGAACCTAAAAACTAGTAAGAGATAATAATGTATGTCTAATATATATAATATAGAAATTTTACAAATTATAGATTCTGTAGCACGTGAAAAAGGAATATCAAAAGAAATTTTAATTTCAACTGTTGAGCAAGCTGTACAAGTAGCAGGACGGAAAAAATATGGTAATGAATATAATATTAAAGCGCAGATAAATAGGAAAACCGGTGAAATAAATCTTTTGAGGATCTTAAAAATAGTAGAAGATGTAGAAGATTATTTAACGCAAATCTCACTTGAAGATGCTTTAGTAAAAAATCCAGAAGCTAAAATCGGTGATGAGATATATGAATATTTACCACCGATTGATCATGCTAGAGTATCGGCACAAGCCGCAAAACAAGTTATAACTCAACGTGTTATAGAAGCTGAACGTGAAAAACAATATCATGATTTTAAAGATAGAAAAGGCGACATTATAAATGGGATAGTTAAGAGAATAGAATACGGTGATATAATAGTTGACTTGAGTCGTGCTGAAGCAATAATTAAAAAAGATCAGTTAATTAAGGGTGAACATTTTAAACCTAATGATCGTATAAAAGCATATGTACAGGATGTAAGACAAGAAACAAAAGGACCACAAATTTTCTTGTCTAGAGTAGATAACCAAATGCTGGTTAAGTTATTTAAGCTAGAGGTTCCTGAAATTCTTGAAGATATTATTCAAATAAAATCAGTAGCACGTGATCCAGGTTCAAAAGCAAAAATAGCAGTATTTGCTTCGGATAGTAGTATAGATCCAGTAGGTTCGTGTGTAGGTATTAGAGGTAATAGAGTAAAAGCTGTAACAAATGAGTTAAATGGAGAGAAAATTGATATAGTATTATGGAGTAATGATCTTGCACAGTTTATAGTTAATTCTCTTATTCCTCTTGCACCAAGTGAAATTACAAAAATTTTGATTGATGAAGATAGTCATAAGGTAGAAGTAGTAGTGTCGCAAGAACATCAAAGTATTGCAATAGGTAGAAGAGGGCAGAATGTTCGTTTAGCTTCTAAGCTTACTGGTTGGAATATCGATATAATGACCGAAGAGCAAGAATCAAAAAGAAGAAATGAAGAATTTTCAACTTCTACAGAATTATTTATGGAAGCTTTAGATGTTGAAGAAGTTATAGGTCAGCTTTTATCGGTAACAGGATTTAATTCTGTAGAACAAATTGCTAGTAGTGAGATTAGTACTTTAACAAGAATTGAAGGCTTTGAGGAAGAACTTGCTGTAGAGATCAAAAATCGAGCTATTCATTACGTAGATCTTAAAAATGAAAAGATTATCAAAAAGCTAGAAGAGTTAGGAGTTGAGCAAGAATTAATAGATATATTAGAATTACCGCTTGAATTAATATTAAAGTTTGCTGAATATGGTATAAAGACAATAGAAGATTTGGGAGAAATGAGTGTAAATGAATTTAAAAATTTGGCTCCAAATTCTAATATAACGGATGAAAATATTAAATTGTTGATTAAAACTGCTAGACATCATGGGGAATTAAAGGATAGTTAGTGGGTTAAATTATGTTATGCATTCGAAAAGTTGAGTTGTGAAAAATAGCCATTGTAATAATATTACAAAGTAATTTATAAACTAATCTTAGGATATTTGATAGATTGCCTCACAGTTTATGGCTGTTTGCAATGAATAGAAAATACTGCTATACTGCCAACATTATGGGAGTGAAGTAGTAGATAGAAAAACAGGAATACAAAGGTTTTAAATATGACGGATAACCAGGAAATCAAACCCAAAAAGTTGACACTTGGCAATTCAAAATTATTGCTTAATAAGTCTTTTGATTCTCTGACAGGAGCTCAAAGTTTTGTTAATGCTAAATCTAAAACATTAGTAGAAGTTAGAAAAAGTTCTATAGGTAGTACTACTACTATTTCATTAAATAAAGAAAGGAATAGCTTAGATCAATCTGTTATTGATTCTAATAAAGAAGAATTTAATAGACGTTTATCTATTCTTAAAAAAGCTGCTGAGCAATCTAAGTTACATGATCCTGCGCAAATCAGCACTTTAAGTAAACTTGCAAGTATTAACCAGTCTATTAACTCAAAAAATGAACAATCTATAACTGATAAAGCAGTTGAACAAAAACACCAAAATATCGAAGATAATAAAGTAGAAATTGCTGCTAAAATTGTTCAAGATAATGAAAATATAAGTTCACAAATACCTAAAAAGAAAAAAGAAACTTTGGCAAAATCTGTTTTAGTAGGAATGCGAACACGTTATGGTATAGAAGAAGAGCCAGCATTAGAGAAAACAGTAGATAATAAAGTAGTTGTTCCAAAGATTAAGCTAGAAGAATCAAAAAAATTTAAAAAAGCTGACCTTTTCAATATGCTTAGTGATGACGAAAACGGCAGTGGTAGAACTAGAAGTCTTGCTTCTATAAAAAGAGCTAGAGAAAAAGAAAAGCGTAAATTAGTATCACAAGTACCTGAGAAAGTATATAGAGAAGTAACAATACCAGAAGTTATTGGAGTTGGTGATCTTGCAAATGCTATGTCTGAAAGGGTAGCTGATGTAATTAAAGAATTAATGAAACTTGGCATTTTAGCAAATGCTAGCCAAACAATAGATGCCGATACTGCGGAGCTAGTTGCAACAAATTTAGGACATACCGTAACAAGAGTTCAAGAATCAGATGTTGAAAATATTTTAATTAATGATGATAAGGTTGAGGATTTAAGAACACGCGCTCCAGTTGTGACAGTTATGGGGCATGTTGATCATGGTAAAACCTCATTGCTTGACGCTCTTAAATCTACGGATATTGCTGCAGGTGAGCTAGGCGGCATTACACAACATATTGGCGCTTATCGAGTAACTCTTGCAGATAGTAAAGCAATTACTTTTATTGATACTCCAGGGCATGAAGCTTTTTCAGAAATGCGTTCAAGAGGTGCTAAAGTAACAGATATAGTCATTATAGTGGTTGCAGCAGATGACGGAATCAAAACGCAAACGGTTGAAGCGATTAATCATGCGAAAGCAGCTGGGGTGCCTATAATTGTAGCTATTAATAAAATTGATAAACCTGATATTGATATTGAGCGTATCAAGAACGAATTATATGTTCATGAAATTATAGGTGAGGAAGCAGGTGGTGATGTTATTTTTATTCCTATCTCGGCTCTAAAGAAAATTAACTTAGATAAACTTGAAGAAGCAATTTTATTAATTTCAGAAATGCAGGATTTAAAGGCAAGTCCTTTTGGTTTAGCTTCTGGGGTTGTAATTGAGTCGAAAATTGAAAAAGGAAGAGGAACGCTAACTACTATATTAGTTCAGCGTGGTACTTTAAGAAACGGTGATATTATAATAGCAGGTACTTCTTACGGTAAAGTTAAAAAGATGATTAATGATAAGGGGCGAGAAATATTAGAAGCAACTCCATCTGTTCCTGTAGAAATCCAAGGTTTAAACGAAGTACCTTTTGCTGGTGATCAATTTAACGTAGTACAAAATGAAAAACAAGCAAAAGATATCGCTGAATATAGGATACGTCTTGCTAAAGAGAAAAAAATATCTGTTGCATCGCGTTCAAGTTTAGAAGAATTGCTTTTAAAAGCTTCCGGTAATAGTAAAATTAAGGAATTACCTTTAATTATTAAATGTGATGTCCAAGGGTCAATTGAAGCTATTTCAGGTAGCTTATTAAAATTACCGAGTGATGAGATAAAGCTTCGTATACTTCATAGCGGTGTAGGTCCAATAACAGAATCTGATGTATCTCTAGCACATGTTTCCTCTGCTATTGTTGTTGGCTTTAATGTTAGGGCATGGGCAAACGCCTTAACTGCTGCAGAAAAAACAAAAGTTGATATTAGATATTATAGTATAATATATAATTTAATTGATGACGTAAAAGCTATTATGAGTGGTATGCTTGAGCCCATAGTTAGAGAACAGTATATAGGTAGTGTAGAAATTAGACAAATATTTAATATTACAAAAATAGGTAAAATTGCTGGTAGCTATGTAACTAAAGGGATTATTAAAAAAGGAGCTGGAGTACGCTTATTACGTGATAATGTAGTAATTCATGCAGGAAAACTAAAAACTTTAAAACGTTTTAAAGATGAAGTTAAAGAAGTGAGAGAAGGATATGAGTGTGGTATAGCATTTGAAAATTATGAAGATATTAGAGAAGGAGACACAGTTGAAGTTTTTGAATTAGTGCAAGAACAGAGACAATTATAATATATCTTTGATTGTGCTGTCATTGCACAAAAAATGAAAATTTTGATGGAATAAACTTGATATTGTTCTATTCTTTTTTATTACAATATTGCGCATTTATATCATACTTGTGAAAAAAGCTTCCATCGCAGCGGCATAAATTAAAGATAAATCTAGTGTTAAATTTCGCAATTTTTAGATTCAAGATTCAATACAACAACATTACTCTACATCAAGTTGATATCAAATATGTTTTGTAAGTAATGATATATGCTAGTCATATGATAGCTTCAGTGCTGTGTCAATGATATTTAGTAGCATATTTCTTTACACTTAACTCTAATAATTATTAGTATTCTTCTTTACTATTAATCATTTCTATTATTATAATGTTACGCTTGTAACGCTGATTTTAAGAAATGAGACAACATAATGGTAATTTATGCGAAATTTAATAGACCTGGGTTTCCATTATTAAAAACAGTTTATGATTTTGGAGTCAAGAGTTATAATTTTATACTAAATACATTTAGTGATTATAAAGTTGCGCATTGTTTTAATAATAACGCTGACGAAATATTGCATATCTTAGATTAATTTGCTATTTCTTGCTGATAATGAGTTAGTAAAAAATGCATGTAATTATTCCTGATGAGCACGTACATAAATTAGTTAATTATATTTTGCAAAAGCATTTTGAGAAATTAATGCGATTTATTATTTTAGTGAAATTAACAACATATATAGATAATGATCTTGCCTTAGAAGAGCTGATTGTGCAGTAAAATATCAAATAAATATATCTCGGATGAAAATATCATTATTTTAGCATGAGAATAAAAACTTGCAGAATATTTTGATATTGTAAATAAAATTTTAGATTATTAGGTTAGTTACATTCATTTCTAATGCTTCAGAAGTATTATAAAAATAACTGAAATTATTGAATCAGATCAACATAATTTATCAAAATCATTAGTTAAGCAAATACTAATATTAATACATGATAAGAGATATAGAATTAAGAATCATATGCAGTATTTTTATGTAATTAAGGTTTTAGTTTTGATTATGAAATTGCAATAGAATTATCAGTAGAAAACTTGAATAGTGCTTTGGCCACTTATGAGGTGTATATTTATAATAAAGCTCTGATATCATGTCATACATATGGTATAAAAAATGTACCACTGCTTTTAGTAATTTTATTGCAAACTTTTTGATGTTATTGATTTATAATCATTGTCGTGTGGAGCAAGTTTAATCTACTGCGTAATGAAGTATCTTGAGCATGTAGGACATAATAGCGCTACTAATAATTTTAATATTTTACATTGAATCTTACAGTCAAGTTACGATATGACAGAATTGAAATTGATATACAAAGTAATACCTTCTTGATTAGATTGAGATAATATAAATGCACCATGCAACAATGTTACATTTAACTAAGAATAATCTAATCTATTGTTCTTTTAGCATCAGGTTGACGTATATACAGTGGTGCAATAGAGTTATTTAACTTGATATCTCTAGATAACATAGTCGTAATATATCTACAAATCACCCAAGCTTTAACTCGTGCAAATCTTGGCAATGTTATTATGTGAGATAAATACATAATATTGTGATATATACATTCAAGTCCACTACCGCAGCACACTATACTACCTTGTTCTTTTGTAAGACGTTTTATAGCATAATCGTAATCTATTAATAATGGTTCTTCTCTTTTACCTGATTTATGAAAAACTTGCATATAAAGCTGTAAGCGATAAGCGTTTAAAAAGACATATATTTTATCATAGTTTTTAACTTGAGTTATAGCTCTAAAGTAAGCATATTCGAAATTGCTCACCACTACTGCTTTAATATTTTTCTTAGCACATAATATACCTTTAGCACTAGCAAGTCCTATCCTAATACCGGTAAAACTACCAGGCCCATTAGTTACTGCTAAATAATCTAGATCATCATATGAAAATTTAGCTAATTTCATGATATCTTCTATCATAGGCATTAAATTTTCTGCTTGTATAGAAGGATGTAATGCTTCTTTATATTTAAGAATATTATCATTTTCAGATATTGCAACCGATGTAGTATTATTTGCTGTGTCAAATGCTAGTATTTTCAAGGTATTAACTATGAAAGTGATGAATAAAATTCAGAATACTTTTGTAGATGAAATATATCGCTTTACCTCTATGTTTACATCTTTTTTGTTTGTACTCTATAAAGTGCTTAGATTAATTACAATATCGGTATAATAGTCTGATTTGATCTATAATGCTAAATATCACATCATTTATCATCTGCAAAATATGTTCTTACTTAATAAAATTTTTAAAACAAAAGAGAATATTATTATAAATATTATTACACCATAAAGTCAAATATTAGTTATATACTCTATAAACTCTTCGCGCGCTTTAACTTGTCTATTATTATGAAATAAATACCTATTAAAAAAATAGTTTGTTAAAGTTAAAGCTTGTTTTTTTTCTTCTAATGTAATTTCGCTGTCTTTCGCAAGTAAAAATTTGGGTAAAATCAATAACTTATCTCTATAAGGTTTCCCTACTTTATATGATAGTGCTCGAGCTGATTTAGGTGACACATAGGTTAAATCAGTTGTAACATGACTCACACAACACTTAGTAAGATCAAGCTTATAACCAGTCTCAGCAAGTAAATTTAGTTCAAAACTAATATAGTCACGAAAACAAAAATTCTTTGATAAATTATCTAAATAGTTAATTAGAAATGAAAAAAAAATAGAATGTTCTTCTCTTTCATGGAATAATTCTTGGATTAAAGATATAACAGAATTAAAGGCATATAATTTAGCTTTATTTATTATAAAATAACCAGTGTAAGATTTAATGAGTTCACATTTAGCAATGCCTATATGTTCGTGTAATCTTGCTTTCCAAAGAAAATCGACAATATTACCTTCTTGATATATAAATTTATTTTTTTTTGAAGATTCTTTTATAACTCCAGAATATAAACCATGATTTTTAGTAAAAACTCTAATAATAAATGTATTTTCTTTCAAAGGTTTTTTCGAAATTATTACCCCTATATCTTTGATATTCATTATTTTTCTTTATGTAATAGTATGGCTTGAACGCTAAAAATTTTAAAATTTTAGGATTACACCTTATAAGTTATAGGATTATTGTATAAATCACTTAATAATCTTTTAGCTTCTGCAGAAGCCCCTATATATACTATATTTTTATATCCTAGTTTGATTGCAGTAAATAAAGCAGCGTGATCCTGTCCTACATTTACAGTTAGCGCTAAAACTTTTTCAGGGAATTCTCTTCTTAAAGTTTTAAACATGTAATCAATTACTAGCATACCGTAATATTTTATGCTAGAGTCATCATTTGTTAATATTAGTGGCTCTTCTATACTATATAAAAAATTACGTGCTTCTTCCAAATTTTTTATTTTATAAACTCTACTCATTTAATGATCTCTTTTAGCTCCTGTAAATGTGCGCACGGAAATATAAAGTCATATGTTAAATTTTCAAGTTTAGAGCAGATAACCTTATTAAATCCAAGTTTTACAGCTTCTTTTATTCTTGTTTCTGCTTTCGCGGTTTTTCTTATTTCTCCTGATAAACTTATTTCGCCGAAAAATACACTATGTTCTGGTAGTGGTATGCTAGTTGCCGCAGATATTAAACTTGCTGCTACTGCTAAATCAGATGCAGGATCAGCAATTTTTAGACCTCCAGCTATACTTAAATATATTTCATAATTAGCAAGATTCAGTCCTATCCTACTACTCAGTACAGCAAGTATCATTGATAACCTGTTAGCGTCCCAACCTACAGCAGAACGTCTAGGAGTTACCATATTTGATGGTACTATGAGTGCTTGTACTTCCATAAGTAATGGTCTTGAACCCTCGATTCCTGCAAAAATAGATGTACCTACAACGTTATGATCTCGCTTTATTAAAAACAGTTCAGAGTGATTTGTTACTTCAATAATACCGCTATTACTCATTTCAAATACTCCTATTTCACCTACACCGCCAAAACGGTTTTTATATGAGCGTAGAATACGAAAATGATTATTATGATCTCCCTCAAAATATAATACTGTATCAACTAAATGTTCAAGTATCTTAGGGCCTGCTATTTGTCCATCCTTAGTGACATGACAGCTTAATAAAATAATTATATTATTTTGTTTAGAATAATTAACAAGCTCATTTGCACATGTACGAATTTGTGAGACAGTACCTGGAGGTGATGATAATTCTTTTGTTGTAATTGTTTGAATAGAATCAATAACTACTAGATCAATATTATTGTTATTATCATCTATACTTGCAATAATATCTTCTAAATTAGTAGCTGCTAAAATAGCAGTATTATAGTTAGTTATGTTTAGTCTTATTGCTCTTAATTTTATTTGATCTAAAGATTCTTCACCTGTTATATATAAGCAACGCATCTCTGATTCAAAGTTACTTGCTGTTAGCTGTAGTAATAAAGTAGACTTACCTATACCAGGCTCTCCTCCTATTAATATAGCAGAACCTAGTACTAAACCACCGCCCAAAACTCTATTTAATTCACATATAGGTGTGGGGATGCGTAACTGTTCAGATACGTTACATGAAAGCTTATCAAAAGTTTGTTTGCTACCTTTAATAATTGATTTATTTGTGTTTATTATCTCTTCGACAATACTACCCCATACACCACAATCAAAGCACTGTCCTGACCATTTATTACTAATATTTGCACAGTTAGAACATATATAATACTTTTTGTCTCTTGTCACTCTTGTCATGTTAAACTTATCCTTTATTGTGCATTTGCTTGAATTTAATATTGCATCCAGCAAAACAAAATATACTATTTAGACTGATATTTGAGATCAAGTTAGCGAAGATGAGAACTATACCTCAAGACCAATAGCTTACTTTGACCATATAGTTTTGCGCGTATAATTTCAATATTTTTATCTAAATCATAATCATCTGTTTTAGACATCTCAATCACTATTATAGTACCGTTTTTAAGCCAGTTATTTTTTATAAGCAATTTCATTACTTTAGGTACTATATCCTTATTATAAGGAGGGTCTATAAATACAAGATCAAAAACTTTATTAGACATATTACAAAATTGCTCTTTTAGAGGTAATTTATAAGTTATGTTAGTACTCTTATGCTTAGATATTCCTATATACGATTCTGCAGTAGTAATAAATTCGTTTCTATCAGTTTGTTTAGAGAGATATCTAGTAGTTTTCTGTAGATTTAAAGCATTAATATTAATGAAATGAACATTATTTTCAATGTTTAGAGATTTAGCGAATCCTGCAGCTATTTTTAATGAGTATGTATCAATATCAATTAAGGTAGCAAAGCCTGCGCCTCTTGATAAGCTCTCAAAAGCAAGACTACCGCTACCGGCGAATAAATCAAGAATTTGTGTATTTTCGTTAAATAATTTGTTACCTATAAACTCACCAGAGGTTAATATACTAAATATTGCCTCTTTAAGTTTACCAGTAGAAGGGCGATACTTGATATTTTGAGCAGTAGGTATAATTTGATTTTTATATTTACCTGATATTATTTTTAACACTTATTTAGTCATATACTTATTTTGTTTACTTTGATTTTTTGTGTATTGTTCTGACAAGTCCTTGGTCTTTAAGTACTTGTCTTAAATTTGCTACTAATGTAATATGTTACTTTAATAAAATCATTTCCAAGATTAGTAGCAACTAGAAGTGTAATTAAAATATTCAATACATTTGTACTTGTCGAATTAAATAAGTTATATAGTATTGTTTATATTTTATGAATTAGATCTTTCAAAATGAACAAAATCTCAATTACATAGAGATGTAAACATTCTATAAATCCTTACAATACATATATTTTGAGGTTAAGATTAATGTTATCTGATATACCTGATAAATTAATTGTTGAAAAATTAGGAAATATGAAATTACTTTTTATAAAGTTTTTTCCAACAATTGTATGAGATTGTTTCTATACTTTAATTTAATTAGATCAAATTCAAAAGAAGTACATCTTATTATATAAGATTTTATGTTTCCGATCAATAATTTATGACTCAATCTATTAAAAACACATTACTAATTGTTTTTCAAGTATTTTATTACTTATTTCCTGATAATTTCCTGGTTTTAGATTGCCAATTTTTAGCGCACCATATTGAATTCTAATTAATTTGTTCACTTGAAGACCAAAATACTCAAATATTCGTCTAATTTCACGATTTTTCCCTTCAAATAAAACTACTTCAAACCAAGAATTACTTTTATTTTGTCTCAGTAATTTTATCGAATGCGGATTATAAAATATTCCATCAATTTTTAAATTTTTATAATTATTTTTTAGTAAAATATTAGGATTTCCGTATGCCCTAACGTTATATACGCGTTTTAACTTACTTGCAGGCATTTCAAACTGGTGAGCTAAATCACCGCTATTAGTGAGTAATAACAAACCTTCGCTATTTAAATCAAGCCTACCTATTGAAATAACTCGTGGTAACCCTATTAGCTGTTCAAAAACAGTTTTACGAGATAATGGATCTTTATGAGTAGTAATTAGACCAACGGGCTTGTAATAAATCCAAAGCCTTGGTTTTTGTGTATTATTGATTAATCTACCTGACACTTCAATTTGATTACTCATGTCAACATTTGTAGCTGGTGATAAAATTGTAATGCCATCTATTTTTACTTTTCCTCCAACTATCAGCTTTTCAGCATTACGTCTAGAGCAGACTCCTGCGTTACTAATTATTTTGGCTAATCTACACATATTGAAACATAGTAAATTTTAATATACTTTTTTCTAATAAGTTTTTATAGGTAACATTTATACGTTGATCTGGTACTTGCATCTTTACATATGTTTCTGTACCTACTTTAAATTTCTCTTTATAAGCTAGTAAAAAAGGAAGAGATCTAAAGAATATCTGAAATATCCTTAAAAAGCAATTAAGAATTTGACATGTTTTAAACACAATAAAACAAATAAAAACTTTTATTAAATTTTGCTCTTTTGAATTTTCTTTTTATAAAAAAATCACTTCGCTTTTTTAATTTAACTCTCATTAAATTATGCAAAAAGTTATTAGTTTAATCCTATTAATATTATAGAACTACCTACTAGTATAAATAAGTATTATATTTAGTTTATAGTATTGATGTTTATAATTTGATTGATAATGTATTTTTTACATTAATTTAGATCTTAACATTTCAGTTAATCAAGGTTTTATTGTATTGGAAATATTTTTGAGGACATGACTCTTAAATTATAATGTAATACTTAAGCTCATTTCATATGCTTTACTTGTAGTATTTTTATAAAGCAAGTTATAGAAATTATTAGCTTTAAATGTATATACAATATTATATTATTAATTATCTTCAGTAACTTGATGTAGCTTTGTCGTGATAACAATAATGTAATACTTAATAATAAAATTAGTATAATAAATACAAGATAAACATTGTTATTGCAAGAAGCATTGCGTAATAGTTTTGCTAAGAAATTAAGTTAATGCGTATTTACAATATTCCCGCAATAATAACTTTCAAGTATTTAAATAGAGTTAAAAGTTCTTTTCTCTAAATTCCCAAATTTAGAAAATTGACTATCATAATAAAGAGAAACATTGCCGACTGGGCCATTACGATGTTTTGCAATTATTATATCTGCAATATTATATACTTTATTCAGCTTATCTAACCATTCAGCGTGTTTAGCATCTCCTGCTACTGGTTCTTTTCTAGTTAAATAATATTCTTCACGATAAATAAACATTACTATATCTGCATCCTGTTCTATAGTGCCAGATTCTCGAAGATCCGATAGCATAGGTTTTTTATCCTCACGTAGTTCTACTGCTCTTGAAAGCTGAGATAACGCAATAACCGGAATATTTAACTCTTTTGCTATTGCTTTTAAACCTTGAGTGATTTCTGAAATCTCATTAACTCTATTTTCAGATTTACTAACTCCTCTAATTAATTGTAAATAATCAATAAATAATATGCCAAGATTATGCTTTCGTTTCATCCTTCTAGCTCTTGTTCTTATAGCAGAAATAGATAAAGCAGGTGTATCATCAATAAAAAATTGTAATTCTGATAGAGTATTTGCTTCTTTGCGAAGACGATTATATTTATCTTCACTTAGCATTCCAGTACGAAGAGCAGTAGAATCAATTTCTGCACAAAGTGAAAGTAGACGTGTAGTTAGCTGTTCTGAAGACATTTCTAAAGAGAAAAAACCTACTGACTTAATTTCTTGATTATCCCTAATATTTTTAAGCCGCATATTATTACAGGTGTTAAGTGCAAGATTTATAGCAAATGCAGTCTTTCCCATTGACGGACGTCCAGCAAGAATTATAAGATCAGAATTATGAAAACCGAATAATTTATTATCTAGATCAAGCAAACCGGTAGATATACCGATTACGTGATCATTATTTTTCATGGCTCTATTAATACTAGCGAGTGATTCTGAAATAGATATACCGACTTTGGTAAAACTTTTCTCATTTAATCCTTCTTTCGTTAAATCGTAAAGTTTAGCTTCAGCATATTCAATCTGTTCTTTTGCTGCAACTGCTAATGAAGAATTATATGCATTATTTACTACTTCTTCACCTATATTTATTAAATTACGTTTTATCGCTAAATCATATATTATTTTACCGTAATCAATAGGATTTATCACCATCATTGACATAGTTATCAATTTTGCTAAATACCCTTCACCTTCTATTTCTTTGAATAATGCATCTTGAGTTAGCATACTACGTAAAGTAATTGGTGTAGCTATCAAACCTTTTTCGATAATTTTTTCAATTGCATCATAGATTTTTTGATGAATAGGTTCAAAGAAATGTTCATTACGTAAAAATTCTGATACGTAACTGAGTAATGCATTATTAGTTATAATTGCCCCTAACAGCATTTGTTCTGCCTGAATATTTGAAGGTAAAACCCTTGGTATTGATAAATTATCATCGTTATTTATTTTATTACGTACCATTTTGTTTGTTCAATCTTATTGTGTTAGAACTGTAAATTGTTATATCATGATTTATTCTATAGTATCAGAAAGTGTACATTGTATCTTTCGATAAAGATAATTTATTATATACTTCTGTTTCAAAAATTATTTGAAATTATACCATATAGATGAATTTTTATGTTCATTATTAGTAATATAATTATATTAAAAATAAGTTGCAACGCCTCAATACAGTTTTTAAATTACAGACACTATTGTAAGAATATTTGCTGTATGTAATAATGCTGCATCTTTGATTGTCATTGTAAATTCTTTATCTTAGGTTAGTACTCACTTATGAGTGTAAGCTAGTGAAGAAAATTAATTGAGTTATATTTTGTTCTGAATATATTAATTGTAATAATTACCAATTGTAAGAAAACCTCAATCAAAACATTAAAAATTGTTTTTGCATTTCTAAATTTCTTGTAATAATAATTCTATTACAAATTTAATCGCTACCTATTTTAGTAATAGCTTTTTCTATTGCTTATTAAGGCAAATGTATACATCATATAAATCACTTGAAGATACCTTTAATAAGGAAATATTAAGATGCTGTCTCATCATTATAGATTGACTAATTAATAATATGAGCAATATGAGCTGTAATAAGGAATATACGCTTTATCTTTGGTAATTAGAGATATAAAAAAACACTAAATTAATAATTTAGCACTTAAAAAGTATCTTAATAAATCTATATATTAACATTTATTATTAAGATAAATAAAGAGTGGAAATAATCTATAAAATATTTCAATTTTAAGGAGTAATAAGAGTTTGCAGTAATTGCATATTCTGTTTTTTGATGAAAAATTGATAAAACATAGTTATATCTAGTGGTATCGTAAACCTATAAATTTTGTAAACATTGAAAAAAGCAATATTATATGACAATAAACCTGAAGTAAAACCGAAGAGAATAAAATATTTTTAAAAACTAAATTTATCTTCTTAAAATCTTAAAAATTGCTAATTGTAATGTGATTAGACAATTCTAAGAGAAATATTATTACTCTCATATACATTGATAATAGAAATACTAAAATATCAGCAATAGCTGGGAAAATAATATATTTCAATGTACATTAACAAAAAAATTTTATTTGAATGATTGTTAAATATGAATTTTTTACTAATCACTACTCCATCGTTTAATCAAGTTAGTTTCAATATCAAAAAAATCTAGCACTCTAGTAATAGAGTGATCTATTATATCATTTATCCTTGTGGGCTTATTATAAAAAGCTGGTATAGGTGGTGCTATGATTCCTCCATAATGAGCTACTTTTAACATATTTTCTAAATGTCCTATATGTAGTGGAGTCTCACGGGTCATTAAAATAAGCTTTCGTCTTTCCTTAAGTACAACTCCTGCTGCTCTACTAATTAAACTATCTTCCATTGAGTGTGCGATACTTGCTAAAGTCTTCATGCTACAAGGGGCTATTATCATTCCAGCAGTTTTAAAAGAACCACTGGAAATAGCAGCTCCTAAATTTTTTTCGTCATAACAATAATTAGCAAGAAATTTGACTTCCTGTATAGAATATTTAGTTTCAAATTTTATAGTAAGAGCTGCGCCATCTGAAATAACTAAATGAGTTTCGATATTTTGTTCTTTGAGTACTTTAAGTAAACGAATACCGTATATTGCTCCTGATGCACCAGAAATTGCTATAATAATCTTTTTATTTTTTATCATTTAAATTTCTTTAATTCATTAAATTTAGTATATAATAAAAACAATATAAAATATATTTATATATGCGAATAGCAAAAATATTATTACCAGTATCAAAATTATTCCCATTAGATTATTTAATAACTGAAGATTTAGAGCTCAATATCGGTGATCTTGTTGTCGTGCATTTTAGAAATAAGGAATTAACTGGCATAGTATGGGAACTTGATACAAATTCTGAGGCAAAAAAAATAAAAACTATTGAAGCGAAAGCCCCATTGAATTTAAGTATTACTTTAGAAGTTTTAGAATTAATTAAATGGATGAGTAGTTACTATATGTCAGAACTTGGCAGTATAGCCAAGCTCGTATTACCTATAAATATTTCTGAAAAACCGATTAAAATTAAAGAGCAGCAAGTCAAGAATCACTTTGTGCTACCTAAATTGTCAGAAGAACAGAAACAAGCAGTAACAATTTTAAATGAAAGTAATAAACCAACACTTATTAAAGGTGTTACAGGATCAGGTAAAACAGAAATATATTTCCATATAATAGCAGATTATTTAATAAAAGGTCGGCAAGTTCTTATTATGTTACCTGAAATTGCATTAGGCAAACAAATTATTAATCGTTTTATAGACCGATTTGGTTTTGAACCTATCATATGGAATTCAAGTGTTACCAAAGCTCAAAAGAAAATGATTTTACGAGGAATATTAAGTAATAAAGTTAAAGTAGTCATTGGTACTAGAAGTAGTTTATTTCTACCTTTTCATAATCTTGGATTAATTGTGATAGATGAAGAACATGACGATTCTTATAAACAAGATGATAATATATTATATAATGCTAGGGATACGGCTATAGTAAGAGGTAAATTTGATAAAGCAAAAATTGTTTTATGTTCAGCAACACCGTCTCTTGAAACAATATATAATATAAAAACACATAAATATCAGTTGGTTACGTTAGCTAATAGATACAAAAATGTTGATTTGCCTAATATAGAAATAATCGACATGACTAAGGAAAAGTTACCTAAGAATTCCTATTTATCAAAGATTCTTATAGATGCTATCAAAGGTAATTTAGAAAATAAAAAGCAAGCATTATTATTTCTTAATAGACGTGGTTATGCTCCACTTATGTTATGTAAAGCTTGTGGTCATAGATTTACATGTAAATTCTGCTCTGCTTGGATGGTTTTACATAAAGCGACTAAAAAACTTGAATGTCATCATTGTGGTTATCAAAGCAAAATTTTTAGTTCTTGCCCTGAATGTCTAGAAGACGAAACATTAACTATATGCGGTCCAGGAATAGAGCGAATAGCAGAAGAAGCAATGTTACTATTTCCTAAGAGTAAAATTGCAGTAATAAGTAAAGATCATGCTAAAACTCCGGAAAAAATAGCACAGCTTCTACATCAAATGGAAAATTTAGAAATTGATATTTTAATAGGTACACAAATAATAACAAAAGGTTATCACTTTCCTAATCTTACTTTAGTTGGAGTAATAGATGCAGATCTTGGAAGTAATAATGCCGAGCTTAGAGCATCTGAAAGAACTTTTCAGTTACTACATCAAGTAGGTGGTAGAGCTGGTAGGGGAGATAGTAAAGGGGTCGTATATTTACAAAGCTATTATCCTGATAATATAATTTTTAGTTATGTTAAGGTTGGTGATGAAGATCGCTTTTTTACAAATGAACTTGAAATAAGAAAAGCAGCAAATATGCCTCCATTTTCTAAAACGGCATCTTTAATTTTGTCAGGTTTCAGTGAGTCTAAAATTTTAGATATTGCCAGAAAGATTGTCCAAATTGCACCAAAAGCAAACGTAAAAATCTTAGGACCAGCGCGCTCATTAATGTCAAAGCTTGCTGGTAAATATCGTTATCGTATACTCATTATAGCCGATAAGAAATTTAATTTACAGAAATATTTAAAATTTTGGCTAGGTTTTATCAAAATTCCCTCATACTGTCAGATTAAAATAGATATCGATCCTAAAACTTTTTATTAGTTTCTATATTTTGTGCGTTTATTCTTCGACGATCGAGATGAATTAGGAAAATGCTTAGTAAACGATTTTTTCTTTCATAGCTTTTTATAAAAACAATTTAGCTTTATCTAGGGTAAAAATATCCTCCAAATAGTATTAATCATTAATTTGTGTAGTGTCTATAATACCAATACCAAAATTTGCTGCATGCTTCAACTTATAACTATAGTAGATAGATTATTTTTATTTTAATATTATTAATAATATGTTATTAGATCATCTACTCTAAAAAAGCAATAAACTATTTTCCGGTACTCATATTATAATGATAGCTAAGCTTTGACATACGCTTAAGATCTTTTGATATAACATAGTATTGATTAATGATAATATACAGCAATTAAATTCATGAATCAAACAGTCTTATCTTTTGTATCATATTCATCCAGTGTATTTTTTGCTAAAAATAGGGTTTTTGAAGAACAGCGTGTTTAGTATTTTTAGGTTGGTTATTTTTTGTATACATATTTTCTATCTTGTACTAATTTAAAAATCTTCATTTAAATCATTAAACTATATTTTTATTTTCGTTAGCTTGTCTAAATTTTATAAATTGCAAGCAAATTTTTTTTGTCTAAAGCAATATTTTTACTATAAGATAGTTAAATGATATATTAAAATCCAAGTGATTAACTAAAATGAGATATTAATTTATGTACCCTCTTATTAGATTTAGAAGAAATAGAAAAGCTTTATGGCTTAGAGAGTTAATAGCAGAGAGTAATTTATCGATTAGTGATTTAGTGTTACCTTTATTTGTTGTTGAAGGCCATAATGAAATGCAAGAAATTAAGACTATGCCTGGTATATATCGTTTATCGATCGATCAGATAGTTGAAACTGCAAAAAAAGCAGCAGATTTTGGTATTAATGCGATTGCATTATTTCCTAGTATTGATCACAGTCTAAAAAGTGACAATGCAGATGAGGCATATAATTTAGATAATTTAATATGTAGAACTATTATAAAAATCAAAAACGCCAATATTGACATTGGTATAATATGTGATGTAGCACTTGATCCTTACACTATAAGTGGCCATGATGGTATTGTTCATCATGGAGAAGTTGATAATGATAGGTCAGTAAAAGCTTTATGTAATCAAGCATTAGTATTAGCAAAAGCTGGAGTAGATATCGTTGCACCTTCTGATATGATGGATGGAAGAATAGCAGCTATCAGGGAGTATCTTGACAAAGAAGGCTTTATAAATGTAGGAATTCTTGCTTATGCAGCTAAATATGCTTCAAGCTTTTATGGCCCATTTCGCGATGCAGTTCAGAGTAATAAAAAGAATTATTTAGATAAATCAAGCTATCAAATTGATGTGCGTAATATTAAGGAAGCAATGCTTGAGATTGAGCATGATATAGCAGAAGGAGCAGATATTGTAATGGTTAAACCAGGTATGCCGTTTTTGGATGTGATTCGTGAAGCGGCAAATAATTTTAATGCTAAAATTTTTGCATATCAGGTTAGTGGGGAATACGCAATGTTAAAATTTGCAGCAGAAACAGGGGCTATTGATTGGGAGAGAGCGTTAATAGAATCATTAATTAGTTTTAAACGTGCCGGTGCAACAGGAATATTTACCTATGCTGCTCTTGAAGTAGCTGAAATATTAAAGCACAATAACATTAAGTAGAAAACACATATTAATAATATCTTTGAAATAATCTTTACTTTATATTAAAAATTATCGAGTAAATATAAAGAGGCGTAGATGATACAAAATAAAAAATCAGTATTTAAAGGTTGGAATTTTTTAAAGCCTAAATTAGGCGGAGTTAATGAAGCAGGCGAGTATGGTGGATTATATCAGAGTTCAGATGGTAAAATTACTGCAATGATAAAAAAAGAACGGTCAAGTTCGAAAAATATAGCTGAGTTTTTAGGATCTCAAATTTTTGAAGCTATAAGCCCAGGAAATGGAGCAAAGGTTAATTTAATCGCTCCTGATGATTTTAATAAGTCTAAATCTGTTGATTCACAAATATATGTCAAATCTGAATTTTTTAAGAATTATAGTAGCGATATGTATGTGGATATGGATAAATATATGTCTGCTAAAACTAAACCAAGTTCTTGGTTTAGAAAGGACGGGGGAAGACCGCTTTTTATGGGATCTAGAAATAAATTATTTAGGACCTTAGAAAAGGCTTTTAAGGAAATTAAGTATCAGAACTTTGAAAAAATTATGCCGGCAAGTTTATTAATCGGCGATTTTGATATACATCTTGGCAATATAGGAGTTATAAGAAATAAAAAAAATCCAAAAACTTTACCGCGTTTAGTAAGAATTGATTTTGCTGGTAGTTTTGATAATTTAACGGATAATATCTATCCTCATTCAAGAATCAGACATTTACCTGGATTCGGTCCCACTAACCATTTTAGAGAATTTCCTTCTAGTTTAAGAACAAAAAATCCTGATTTTGCAGATAGCTTACTTGCAGCTTCTAAAATTGATTTAAGTAAAATCATTGATAAAAGTGTTGATAAATTAACTAAATATTATAGTAATGAAGCAATTGCAAAATTTGCACAACGAGCAATGCCAAAGCAATTTAATAAAAAATCTCACGCAATCACAACTGAAGAAATTAAAGCTAGTTTAATAGATATAATGAAAAAAAGGCAAGTATCCTTACAGGAATATGGCTTAGAGATTAAAATCAATACCTTAATTTCTAAAAAATATAGTTTTCCTTATTACGAAGTGAAAAAGCAAGAATTAAAAACATTAATAAAAGAATACCCTGATTATTTTGAAAAAATTCTTAATTATGCGAAAAGCAAAAATGGATCGCTAAAACTTAAATTAAGAGATAAAGTGACTACTAATTTTGCAAGGATTTTAGAAATATTTTGTATTAGAGATAGTGTAAAAACACATTTACTCAAGACAATAACAAGTTTAAATGAAGATATTAAATATGAAAGCAATTTAGCTAATTCTTCTGATAAAATAAAAAATGAATCAAAACCAAAATCAGTAAAGACTGATAGATATGGGACAAGAGAATATGTAGATTCTCTAGAAAAATTTTATCAAGCAGGAGGAATAGATGATGTTGTTTGTGTTACACCAAGTAAACTAGGGCTAATGAGTAAGGCTAAACAGGAAGACCAAGATCTATTAAAATTAGATGCAGAAGATTTAAAGCATATAAAGAATTTAAAAGAAAAACTTATGACACCTACTAAAATTACTGAATCTAGTATTTTTTTAAATAAAAAGCATACACTTACTAAAACAAGATAATAAATGAACCAAATAATAAAAAGCCTAGAACTAAGTAATTAATCAATAAAAGTCCATATTGCATTGGTAGCTTAATTATAGCAATCTTTTTAGAAAAATACATAGCTTTTACTACTTTAAGGTAATAAAAAGCAGCGACTACGCTAGTAAAAATACCACAGTATGCTAATGTAAATTCTTTTTTATTAATCGCTTGGTAAAAAAGATAATATTTGCCGAAAAATCCTGTAAGCGGAGGAATGCCTATCATTGAAAACATAACTATGCTAATTAGAGCTGCGATTGTTTTATGTGTTTCTGCAATGCCTTCTATCGTTTTAAAACTAGCGTTATCAACGTCTTTACCAAATAACATAATTAAGCAAGTAAAAAATCCTATACTGACTACTGCATATATTAGAATATATAATAGAGCTGCTTTATATCCTTCTTGATTATGAAGAAGAACGCCTATTAATACATAACCGATATTTAAAATGGTACTATACGCCATTAATCTTTTTAGCGAAGTTTGCCTAATAGCTCCAAAAGCTCCAAACAGCATAGATAATATAGCAATAATCTTGATCAAATTATAATTAATAGGGTAGTAATTACCTATAATTAATTTGCTAATATTTAATAAAACAATAACCATACCTATTTTTGAGGCAGCTGTGAAATAAGTAACAGAACTAATCGGGGATCCTTCATATACGTCAGGAATCCAAAAATGGAGTGGAGAGCTTGCAAGTTTAAAGAAAATACTACTTAAAAATAATACAATACCAATTATTAAACCAGGTTTGATTTCAGAATCATTATTTAGTTGATGTAATATATCATCAAATTGTATACTTCCACCAAAGCCATATATAAAAGAAATTCCAAATAATGATAAACAACTAACTAAACTACCCAATATAAAATATTTTAAAGCACCTTCTGAGGATTTAATATCATTTAATTTGAATCCCGCAAGTGCATATGAAGTTAATGCAGTAAGCTCCATACCACAGAATAATAATAAAAAATTCCGTGATGAGATTGCAACAAAAATACCTACGATTGATAATAGCATTAAAGTAATAAATTCAAACTTTAATGTCTCACCAACAAGAATAGAATAGTCACGGTATATAATCAATGATACTATAGTGAATAGTAATATTATGCTTTTACTAATACCAATATTTCTTTCTGTAGCAAATGAATGCCATATTCCTTCATAACTTGAATATTTAAAGGTAAGAAAAATTGATATTATGCATAATAAAATAACTATATTATAAATAATTCTATTTTTGTTTGGTATCATTAAGGCAAAACATTGCCCTAAAAGTGCTATTAAAGTTAAAGTTATTTCAGGGAGTAGCAGTAGCATATAAACTAATATTATTATGGGAACATAGATTTTATTGAATAAAGCATTTTTTATCAATAAATTGATATATCATATTGTATTTTAATACTACATACAATAAAAATAAAATTATTTCGCCATAAAAACGATTATACAAAAAACATTAATATAAAGTGCTATATAGCTTAGTTCTAATCATCTGTTTTCGTACTGATGCTGTAGTCGATTTTGTATCTTGTCAATATTATTTTATCACTAAATGTTAATTTTATTATTGCTGATAACTTACTAATTAATAGTTGAAATTGTTTTAGTTCATTCATTTTAAATTGTTTTAATAAAATTTTTCAAAATTATAACTTTGAATATAATGTAGCTTGCTAATTAAATTACATTAACTTGTAACTTAAGAACTTTATGAGCTTTCACACGCTTTACAAAATCTAAGCGACAATTACTAAATCAAAGTGCAGTTTTGCGAGGAATAATTATGAAAATTACAGATACTAGTGAGTAAAAATGATGAAGTTAGTCAAGTAGTATTAAGCGATAAAGTTCTTAAAGAACAGAAATTAATAGAAAATTTTGTTCAAATTAGAGATACAGAAATGATGATTAGAGAAGTGTTTTTGGAAGAGTTCTATATTGATAATATAATTATGGTATAGCACTAAGGTAGCAAATGTAAGGTAGTAACAATATATCCTGTATAGAAAATTACATAATAAATCTGAAACGGAAATCACAAATCTCTGAATCAATAAATATAATCCAAGTCGATAATTGCTCCCGTATTGTTTTGAGGCAGTGTGAAACCCATGTAATTTATATCTAGTACTTTAGATCTTATACAAATATACTATGATATTATAGATTGAGTATCTCAGTATAAGGACTAAATAATTCCTTCTAGGTGTAATGTGTTTTTTAGCTAGCAGCAATGAGTAACATATTTTGCCTCAAAGTAGCAAATTAAGGGGTGGATAGTGATATAATATCATAATGTTGATTATAATTCAAGAATTAGGAGTCCCATGGCTTTTAGGATGCTCATATCCAAATAAAAGCAATATTTAAAATGACTTTGCAATTTTTAGCAGAATGAATAGTAACAATGATAAGAATTAATTAGAATATTTTAGTAAGAAGTTAATTTGTACCATTAATGGTATATTAATTAGCGCTTTGCATAAAGATTAATTATATTTACTATTTTATAAGTAAATGAAACATTTTATTATGAATTCAAATATATTGTGAAATATCTTATCACAGGAGCATTGTGTCATTATTCTGTTCATAACATCATTTTAAGCAGTTTACGAATATTTTGGTGTCTTATCATATAATGGTCTTGATATTTAGTTGATTAATTGACGTATATATTAATGGCTAACTAGTAATATTTTACCATTGGTTCTGTAGTATTACACGGAGCTATAGTAGATTATTTACCTGTTATAATACGTAATTGTACTTATTAGTTTAGTAAAAACTTTATTAACTTCAAAATTTGATTGTATTGCAATATATATTGTAATATATTATCAATGTTGTTGTACAGATATATAAAAAACACTTTAATTAATATATTAGAAACTAATTTAAGTGATAAAACTATAACTTTATTTGTTAACCTGAACTTATTAAAAAGTTAAATGCATTAGAATGAAGTCTTTATTATCTAGTGTACAACAAAAGAATGAGTAATGAAAAAGCAAGATTATCCAGATTGGATTTGCAATTTAAAAGGGGTAGTTTACGTATTAAGTTGAAATCCATTGTAACGTGCTTGAGTATTATTTTCACAACTTAATTAAATCAATGCCACAGCTCGTCATTTGTATATCAATATAAAATTGGTACTTCAGCCATTGTTTTTGATGCAAAAATATTGATAAGCTTTACATTAACCACTAGTCATAGTTTTTTTCTTTAAAGGTTTTATATAAATTTTATACAAAAAATCAATAACAATGTTAATGCCGCATTTTCCGCTGCCTACCTGGCAAAATCAAGTTAAATATGATTTAGATAATATTAAAAGACTATTGAAGGCTTTAGGTAATCCACATTTAAGTCTGCCTCCAGTCATACATATAGCCGGTACAAACGGTAAAGGTTCAAGTAGTGCTATGCTTAAAAGTATCTTTACACTTGCTGGTTATACGGTACATTGCTATACATCTCCTCATTTATTAGAATTTAATGAACGCATCATAGTAGCAGGCGAGAAAATCTCAGATAATGCATTATGGCAAGTTTGTGAGCATGTACGGATAGCAAGCGAAAAATTTAATATTGAATCTAATTTTTTTGAAGGTATTACGGCAGCAGCGTTTCTAGCATTCGCACAAACAAAAGCTGATATATTAATTTTAGAAACAGGACTTGGTGGACGATTAGACGCAACAAATATATTTGAGCATCCTTTAATTACCTTAATTACGCCTATTTCTTATGATCATATGAATGTGCTTGGTAATACATTACACATGATAGCAGTTGAGAAAGCTGGTATTATGAAAGCTTGCGTACCTTGCGTAATCAGTATGCAAACCTTAGAAGTTTATGCAACATTATTTGCAAAAGCTGAAGAGCTAGATGTGCCTACATTTTGCTACGAATATGATTTCGGTATTCAAAAGACAGACAATGGATTTATTTATTCGTCACGCAATTTTACTTATGAATTTCCCTCTCCTTCACTACTCGGTGATCATCAATTAATAAATGCTGCAAGTGTTATTGCTTTAATAAGTTTAATAAATCAACAATTTTATATCAACAACGAAATTATCTCTAAAGGACTACAAAATACAATTTGGCAAGCTAGGATTGAAAAAATAGAGCCGCAAAAATATTCTAAATTAATAGGTGAGAATGTTCAAATTTGGGTAGATGCAGCTCATAATAATAGTGGAGCTCAAGTTTTAGCAAATTGGGTGCGTGTTAATTTAAAAACACCGATATATTTAATACTTGGTATGACTAAAAATAGAGATATAAAGGCATTTTGCTCTTACTTTAATGATTTGACAATTAAAGGTTACGGTGTTAAAGTTTTGTCCGAACCGCTAAGTCATAGTGCCGCAATAATAAATTTGGAAGGCAGAAAGAGTGGTATTGATTTTACTGAAAGTGACTCACTTGAAGCAGCAATTAGTGATATAAAGAAAAGAAATGGTGATAATAAAACAAATATTATAATAACCGGATCGCTTTATTTAGCTTCCGATTTTTATAAGTTATTATCCAATTGTTATCTAACGGATTGACCACTAGGCTTTATTATTATGCAATCCACAATACGAGATATCGCGATTTGCGGTATGATAGATATAGTATAAAAATTACTTGGGAGAAAATAACATGACATATTGTAGCAAAGCTAATCAACCCTCATATCCTTTTATCTTACCTGATTTACCTTATGATAAGGAGAGTTTTAAACCGCATTTTACTCGTGAAACTTTTGATTATCATCATGGTAAACATCATAACTCTTATGTACAAAATCTCAATAACTTAATCAAAGATAGAGAAGAATTGCAAAAAAAAGATTTAGAAGAAATAATAGAGTGGTCTTCTCAAAATGCGGAGGTTGCTATTTTAAATAATGCCTCTCAAATATGGAATCATACATTTTTTTGGTATTCAATAAAGCCACATGGTGGAGGAAAACCAAGTGGTAAAGTATTTGAACAAATTAGTAAAGATTTCGGTAGTTTCGAACAGTTTTGTGCACAGTTTAAACAAGAAGCAGTAGGGCAGTTTGGTAGCGGATGGACATGGGTTGTATATCACGATAATAAGTTACAAATTATAAAAACATCTAATGCAGGTACACCTATAGTAAACTTTATGAAGCCGATTCTAGCATGCGATGTATGGGAACATGCTTATTATATTGATTATCGTAATAAACGATCTGATTATATTGACATATTTATTAGGCATATGATTAACTGGAAATTTGTAGAAGATAACTTAATACAGTAATATAATAACATTAATAAGACTATGACTGATATAAAGATAAGAAAACATCATATTATTAATAATCTGAAGCAAAAGTCCAAAACTGATGTATTTAATGAGCAATCTGAAATATTAGAGCAGTTAGAATACATAACAAAAGATCAACATTCTCCTATCAACCAAATCAAAACATTGTATGAGCTAGAACAAGCACAAAAAGCGCCTATCGAATATATAGCTTTTAGTGGGGGTGGAGCTAAGGGGGCAATATATTCCGGAGTTTATGAAGCAGCAAAAAAAACTGGTATTTTAGATAATGTTAAGGCTGTAGCCGGTTCTTCTGTTGGTGCTATCACTGCTGCAGTGGTAGCTCTTGGGACACCGCCTAAGCGATTTGAAGAAATTTCTAAAAATACAAATCTGCAAACTTTATTTGGAAAACAAGGCTTTTCTGCAGGTATGATACAGTTAAATAAAGACGGTAAGCCTTTATATGATTTAATAGAACTGATTATTAAAGAAAATATTGGGAATTTTTTACATAGATCAGATATAGTAAATGTTCAAAATGATAAGGATCTTGATGAATTAAGAGAAAGATATAATCAAAAGGATGGTAAAATATATTTTAAAGATATAGCGTTATTACGAAAATACGATCCAGTGCAATATAAGGATTTAGTAATTACAGCAACACAACAAGAGACAAGTGCATTAACTATTTTCAATAGTTTTGATACACCAAATGTTGAAATCGCTTTGGCTTGTCGTGCTTCTGCCTCTATACCTATTGTTTTTAAGCCGGTAGAAATTGACGGTAAAAAATATGTTGATGGTGGATATAGAGATAATATACCGACAAAGTATTTTAAAGATAATGAACCAGAATTTTGTACAAAAGAAGTAACTAATAATTTGGAGGAAATTACATTAGCTAAGAAGCAAGGTAGAACTCTGGCTATGGTTTTTGGTACTGGCATGGGAGCTGATGCAAATATTGCTATATATAGTGCAAAAAATTTTGATAGTCCAAGTGATATCGTAAAGTTTTTAGTTGATGTATTATTTAAAATTATTGCACAAGTAGGAGGAAAATTTAAATATACTGAAACTTTAAGAGAAACTAATGAGCAATTGCGTGAAAACGCTTTAAACACCGTTGTTTTAGATACTGCTGGAATAGGTACCTTGGATTTTAAAGATGCACAAAAATATTGTGATTATTTGCATATTAAAGGTTATTGTCAAACTTTAGAACATTTGAATAATCATGACCTTACCAAAAAGATAGATAAAACATTTGACCATCAAAAATTTCTACTAAATGTTTATGAAGTTTATGATAATAAAAATTTACATAAAACATTTGGCACTAAATTATTTGAAATGTTTATTCCATCAAAAGAAAATAATTCTTCTAAATGGCAAGACGGCATTATTGAGACTCATAACGATAAGGCAAAAATGCTATTATCTTTTTGTAAAACAGGAGTATTGACTGAAAAAAAATTAAATGAAAGACTTAAAGAATATGTAATTATTGCCGCAACTAGTCGTAACAATACACTAAAGACCGATACAAACTCATTGAATGCTTTATTATATACATTAAATGCTTCTGCTGCTTCAAGTAAGATAAAAGATAGTTTCATTGAGGTATTAGAAATAGATAAAAATAAAGATACAAGGTTTGATAAAACTAAAACCTTTGATTATAATATTGCTAATTTTCAATTTACAAAAAAAGATTTAGAAAGTTTTTTAGCAAAAAATAAAAGCGCTGTGCTAAAAATTCAACGCAAACATGATGTAGCTAGGAATCAAAGGAGCAGGGGGTAATGAGTTTAATTGAAAAAAGATATTGTCTTCGTATATAGATTTCATCTATTTCATTTGGTAATGTTTAAAACATAATTATTAGTATTTTAGTTATTTTTCTGTATACTGTAGCAAAGTTAATGTATTACACTTACTGTATATTCTTGTCTATGCTTGCAATGTATATTTGCAATGATTATAAATAAAATAATGAACATCGGGAAATTTAAGTTGATTGTTTTTGATGAAATAGATAGTACCAGTTCTGAGGCTATGAGAATCGCAAGGCATAATAAAGTTTATGCAGACTATGCAATATTTGCTAAATCTCAAACTAGAGGACGTGGTAGAAGTGGAAAAAACTGGCAATCTAGATTAGGTAACTTGCATGTAAGTTTACTAATGAGGCCTGATAAAGAGTTAGAATTACTACCACAATTGTGTTTCGTTACGGCACTTGCAGTTTATGATACTATATTATCCTGTATACTTTACGCTGGATCTAATCAATTAATAAATAATTTCAATGCTGTGTCGGTGTGTCCACAGAATTATAGTATACAACTAAAATGGCCTAATGATATTTTGATGAATGGTCGAAAAATTGCTGGTATACTTCTTGAATCCGTTAAAATGGATAATAATTATTATCTTATTATCGGTATTGGTATTAATATCACTTATCACCCTGAGAATATCGATCAACCTACTACTAGCTTAATAACTGAAAATCTAATGCATGTAGTGCCAAAAGCTTTACTTAAGATCTTAATAAAAAATTTTGAAAAATACTATAAAATTTGGCACCATAATGGTTTTCCTTTTATTAGAAAAAAATGGATAGAACATGCTTATAAGTTAAATGAAAATATTAATATTAAATATCGCAATGATATAGTAACCGGTCTTTTTAAAGATATCGATAATACTGGAAATATAATATTACAACTAAATACTCAAGAAATAATCTCTTTTTCTACTGCCGAGCTTTATTTTTAGTAAAAATATTACTCATTAAATTTATGAGTTTTTTAAAAGTATTTTATTACTATTATTGCTATACATAAAATTTCTGTTTAATAAATTTGAAACTTGAAACGGTATAATGTGATCAGACGGTCATGAATCGATATAGCAAATATGTATAATATATTTGTAGATAGTAAATTTAAATAGATAATATATAATGACATATATTAACGCCATCTCTTTTAAGGTAAGTATAAAAATACTAGATTTAGATAAAGAAAATTGATACTATCACTGGCCAATTTTATGAAAAGCGTTTTAAAATGAAAGCTTTTAAAAATTTTTGTGACTATATCATATCTTATTCTTCTAACAATGATTAGGCAGTAAAAATTATTACAGGATGTCTATTGCAATAAATTAAATAATGCTATAAATTTTAGTAACAAATCGTAATACCACAACAAGACTTTATAAATTTAGTATAATCAATGAAACGTAGTTTTATAAAACTAGTATATATAGAGCTAAAGAATATCATAAATATGAAAAGTTTTAAACAACAGCAAAAAAAAAAAGACAATTAATTGATTATTTTAAAATAGTTGAAAGTAATATATTATATACATTTCGAAAAATTAAAAAGGAATATGAAAGAGACGAAACGTTTTTTTAATAAAAATAACAGATTAAATAAAGGTTATGCTAAGACTTTTAGTATCAATGAGCCTGATAATAATTTTTATCGTAAAAAATTTGAACATATATTACCACCAGTAGATTTAATTAGTGAATATGAAAGTATTTATCCTGGCACTTTACAAGAATTAATGCATATGGCACAAAAAGAACAAGCACATAAGCATGCGATAGATCTAAAAAACTTGAAAATACAGGAAAGAATCGCTAAATTAACACGAATTTGTTTATTAATATTTGGAATTGGTCTTGTGGTTTTAATTTTTTTAAAACTTTTAAAATAATTTAAAGATATTATTTACTTGTAATTTTAAATAAAATAAGTTAAATGCAATATATTTATTTATAAACATAATATGGAGAAATTTTATTTCTAAAAATAATTTGCCTAAGGCTAATAGAGAAATCAAAGCTAAAGAAGTACGTCTAGTAGACGAAAACAGCGAAATGTATGGTGTAGTAAATATTAGAGAAGCGTTAGATATGGCAGAAAGAGCCGGTCTTGATTTAGTTGAGATATCACCGAATGCTGTACCACCTGTCTGTAAAATTCTAGATTTTGGTAAGTTTAAGTATGAAAGTAAAAAGCGTTTACATGAGGCACGTAAAAAGCAAAAAGTTGTCGTACTTAAAGAAATGAAGTTTAAACCTAATATTAGTATAGGTGATTTTGAAACTAAGCTAAGAAAAATAAAAGAATTTTTAAAAGACGGAGATAAAGTAAAAATTTCTTTATGGTTTAAGGGACGAGAGATTCTTCATAAAGAGGTCGGACACGAACTATTTAAACGTATAGAACTAGCATTGGAAGGACTAATTAAAATTGATCAGCATGCAAAAATGGAAGGTAAGCAGATGATAATGATAGTTAGTCCTGATATTAAGGTATGATAGTTATAATATAATCACGTGTGTTGACACTGTGTTCTAGTATTATAAGGTTTATATCCTGAAGTCACGCAATTAAGGCGTGAAGGCTTATGCAAAAAAAATAATAACATAAATCTCAATAAATTATGCCGATTAAAATTTTAATGCCTGCTTTGTCTCCAACTATGAGAGAGGGGAATCTAGCTAGGTGGTTAAAAAAAGAAGGGGACAAAGTAAATCCCGGGGAAGTAATTGCTGAAATTGAAACTGATAAAGCAACAATGGAAGTAGAATCAGTAGACGAAGGTATACTTGCCAAAATAATTATTCCGCAAAATAGTCAAAATGTACCTGTTAACTCTTTAATTGCAGTATTAAGTGAAGAAGGAGAAGATAAAGCAGATATTGATTCGTTTATTGCACAAAATAATAGTGTATCACTATCACTAAAAACAGATGCTACTCTTAAGAAATCAAATGATAGCATAACTAATGTAGAAGGTATAAAACATGATTCCAATAAAATATTTGCCTCACCACTTGCAAAAAGGCTTGCAAAAATTGGAGATATTAGACTTGAGAATGTGCAAGGTAGTGGACCGCACGGTAGAATAGTCAAACAAGATATATTATCATATGATTCTAGCACTTCTTCTAATAAAATAGTGTATAGAGATACTGAAGAATATCGTTCAGTACCAAATAATAATATCCGAAAGATTATAGCCAAGCGTTTGCTTGAATCGAAACAAACAGTTCCACATTTTTATTTATCTATAGAATGTAATGTTGATAAATTATTAGATGTAAGGGAAGACATTAATAAATCTTTTTCTGAAGATAAAGTAACAAAGATATCGGTTAATGATTTTATAATTTTAGCTGTAGCCAAAGCTTTACAAGAAGTGCCAAATGCTAATGCTAGCTGGTCAGAAGATGCGATTAGATATTACAATAATGTCGATATTTCAGTGGCGGTAGCAATCGAGAACGGTATTGTTACACCGATAGTTAAAGATGCTAACAAAAAGAATATTATAGAACTATCTCGTGAAATGAAAACATTAATAAAGAAAGCAAAAGATAATAAATTAACTCCTATAGAATTTCAGGGTGGAGGATTTACAATTTCTAATCTCGGAATGTACGGTATTAAGAATTTTAATGCTATTATTAATACACCGCAAAGTTGTATAATGGGTGTCGGAGCTAGTACAAAACGTGCTATAGTCAAGAATGATCAAATAATCATCGCAACAATTATGGATGTTACTCTTTCTGCCGATCACCGAGTAATAGACGGAGCAGTAAGTGCTGAGTTCTTGGCATCATTTAAAAGGTTTATAGAGAATCCTGTTTTGATGTTGATATAAGAATGTCCTTTATAAAGGGTTCTATGTTATTTCCATATAGACTGTAATCTAGTTTTTATAAGCGTCATCATGTAGTGTGACCACAGATCTAAAATATTAGTAATTTAAGTTATTTTCTTGAATGCTTATAGTCAAATACACACTACTGCATAATAATAATTGCAACAAATCAAAATAACATGAGTTTTTCAGATAATTTAGTAAAAATTTTAGATAAATATGAAAATTTAGGCAAAAAACTATCTTCTGGTATTATTGGAGATGAGTTTGTTAAGGCCTCTAAAGAATACGCCGAACTTGAAGATGTTGTAGTAAAGATTAAACAATATAATAAGGCAAAATCTGAACTTGAAGAAGCAAATAATTTTAGGTTAGAAATGGCTCTTGATAATGCTACTTTAGAAATGATTGATAATGAAATACATACTCTTGAAAATTTACTACCAAAACTTGAAAGAGCAGTAAGAATTTCTTTATTACCGAAAGATGAGGCAGATAGTAAAAGTGCTATTATTGAAGTTAGAGCAGGAAGCGGGGGAGAAGAAGCTGCACTTTTTGCTGCAGTACTTTTTAATATGTATCAAAGGTATTCTGAGTTTAAAGGATGGCGTTTTGAGATATTAGCAATTTCTGATACTGGAATAGGCGGTTATAAAGAAGCGTCAGCGTCGATAAAAGGTAAAGATGTCTTCTCAAAACTTAAATTTGAGTCAGGTGTTCATAGAGTACAAAGGATACCAGAAACGGAATCACAGGGACGTATTCATACTTCAGCAGCAACGGTTGCTGTACTTCCTGAGGCTGAAGGTATTGATATTAAAATTGAAGATAAAGATTTGAGGATTGATACTTATAGGGCTTCAGGGGCTGGTGGGCAGCACGTTAATACTACTGATTCTGCAGTGCGTATCACTCATATCCCTACAGGTATTACCGTAGCCTTGCAAGATGAGAAGTCGCAGCATAAAAATAAAGCAAAAGCATTAAAAATTCTTCGTGCTAGACTTTATGAAGAAAAACGACGTCAAAAAGAACAAGAAAGATCCGATAGCAGACGGGGACAGGTAGGTTCGGGGGACCGTTCAGAACGGATACGTACCTATAATTTCCCACAGGGCAGAGTATCAGATCATAGAATAAATTTAACACTTTATAAGATAGATGAAGTAGTTAAACATGGACAATTAGATGAGTTTATTGAAGCTTTAATTGCTAATGATGAGGCTAAGAAACTTTCGGAACTATAAGCATGTATGTCATTGCAAGTAGCAATAGATTGTATGGTAATTGCATCAAAATTATTTCATAAACAATTTTTTGTGTAATGACCTGATATAGTAAAAAATAAACAAATGAAACCACAAATATCGATAAACGGTAAAATATGGAAACAGAAGCCAATTAAAGAAGATATAGTAACGGAATTATGTCGTAGTTTTAAAATCAGTGATTTTCTTGCTAGAATAGTATCATTAAGAGTAAATAATTTAGAGGAAGTAGAAAATTTTTTGATACCGAAAATCAAAAATTTATTACCTGATCCTTTTCATCTACTTGATATGGATAAGGCTGTTGATAGAATCATTCAGGCTATTGTAAATAGTCAACAAATCTGTATCTTTGCAGATTATGACGTAGACGGTGCTACTTCAGCAGCTTTACTTAAACATTTCTTACGAGATTTAAATATCATATGTGATATTTATGTGCCTGATCGTATATATGAAGGATATGGTCCAACTCCTTTGGCTATGCAAAAAATTAAAGGTAACGGCACTGAATTATTAATTACAGTTGATTGTGGTGCTATGGCACATGATGCGTTGAAATATGCAAAGGATGTTAAACTTGATGTTATAGTCATTGATCATCATATTTCTACTGAAATATTACCAGATGCAGTAGCTATAGTAAATCCAAATCGTATTGATGAAACAAGTGAATATAAATATTTGGCAGCAGTAGGTGTTACGTTCTTATTTGCAACTGCAATATTATCAAATTTAAAGAAGCGAAATTATTTCTCGCAAAGCATACCAACTCCTAACTTAATGAAGTATCTAGATTTAGTGGCCCTTGGCACTGTTTGCGATATGATGAAATTAACAGGTCTAAATCGTGCATTTGTTACAGCTGGATTAAAAGTAATGCAACAAAGGCAAAATATCGGTATTAAAACATTATATGATATTGCAGGGCTTGATGAAATACCGCAATGTTATCATTTAGGCTTTATTTTAGGTCCGCGTATCAACGCAGGGGGAAGAGTAGGTAAATCAAACTTAGGTGCTAATCTTTTAGCTACTAATTGCCATAATGAAGCAAACAAATTGGCTAATGAACTGGAAAAACATAATAATGAGCGTAAAGTAATTGAATTATTAATGATCAACGAGGCGATAGACATTGCTTTGACTCAAAAAGACAGTAGTTTATTATTTGTTGTGAAAGAGGGATGGCATCCCGGTGTTATAGGGATCGTTGCAGGAAAATTAAAAGAAAAATTTGATAAGCCAGTAGTAGTTGTGGCTTTAAATAACGGTATTGGTAAAGCCTCATGTCGTTCAATTTTAGGTATTGATTTTAGTGCTGAAATTATCAATGCTAAAAGTAAAGATTTGATAATATCAGGTGGAGGTCATGCTATGGCAGCAGGATTTACTGCAACTGCTAGCAAATTACAAGAATTACAGGATTTTTTAAATGATGCTTTTAGCATTAGTATAAATAAATTAGCAAGTTATAAACATGCTGAATATGATATTGATTTAACGGTTAATGGTGTGAATTTTCGTTTAATGGAGGAATTAAAAACTTTAGAGCCTTTTGGTCCAGGAAATTATGAACCAATATTTAAATTCGATGATTTATTTATATTAAAAGCGGATATCGTTGGAAGTAAACATATTAAATGTATGCTTGCTCCAGATAAACAATACTTTGGTAATAAAGCATTGTCTGCTATTGTGTTTGATGCTGTAGGTACTCCATTTGAAGATATCTTATTAAGTTCTCGCGCAAGACATATTTCTGCAATAGGAACGTTGAAAATGAATAATTGGAAATATAATTATACTATTCAGTTAATTATAAAAGATATACTTTTAAAATAGCAATTTAATAAATAAGATTATGAGTAATTTCAAGAAAATAAAAAATATTACAATTTCTAAAGATTTACCAGAAGTACAAGAACATTATCAAGATTATCCTTATCCTTTCAGAGATCCAAATCACGAAAAAGAACGTTTACTTACAATTTGTGGTGAGTTCTTAGGAGAATTAAACCATTTTTTATATAAAGGAAAAGAAAATTTTAATAATAATTTTAGATGCTTAATAGCAGGTGGTGGTACCGGTGATTCGGCTATTTATCTTGCTGAACAGTTAAAAGATAAAAATGCTGAAATAATATATCTAGATTTTAGTAAGCCTAGCATGGAAATAGCACAAAAACGTGCAGAAGTACGAGGGCTTAAAAATATAAAATGGATTCATAATTCAATATTAAATATACCTAATCTAAAACTTGGAAAATTCGATTATATAAATTGTACTGGCGTGTTACATCATTTAGCAAATCCCGATGAAGGTCTAAAAAATCTCAAAGCTTCTTTAAAGCCGACAGGTGGTATGGGCTTAATGGTATATGCTAAATATGGACGTACTGGTGTTTATCAAATTCAAGATTTAATGAAAATGATAAATAAAAATGCTCAAAATCGTATTGAAGAAATAATGAATGGGAAACTAATTCTAGATAACTTGCCTGCAACTAATTGGTATAAAAGAGGTTGGGATTTATTTTCAGATTACCAAAATTTTGGTGATATTGGAGTTTATGATATGTTCTTGCACAAACAAGATAGAGCATATTCTATTCCTGAGTTATATGAATTCATAGAAAAAGCAGGCTTAAATTTTGTTGATTATCTTGATCCTTTAGAAAAAATCTTATTAAGAACAGAAAATTATATAAAAGATTTTTCACTCTTGCAAAAAGTGAAACAGATGGATAAAGTAACTCAAGAAGCAATTTCTGAAATACTTACAGGTAATATTATTAAACATTCATTTTATGTATCAAATCAAAAAGATAGTGTAGCATCTCTTGATAATCTTGATAATATACCATACTTCCATAATATCGTAAATTTTGCTAAACAAATTTATGAATATTTGGAATCTAATTCTTCATCAATAAATGTTATTAATTTTACTATTAATAATGGGATATTAAATAATATTAATATCTCAATGTCAATATTTAGAAGTACGAAATATATTTTTAAATATATGATAGAAGAGAAAAGTTTAAGAGAAATATTTGATGCGGTACGCAGTGAATTAAACCAAGAAATAAGTGATGAAGCATTATTAAATGAAGTTAAAAATGTATTTATGCCATTACTTCATACAAATGTTTTATTGTTAAAATCAAAATACTTGTAAAGCTTGTTATACTGAAATTACTAAGATGTTTGTTATTGATTCTATATTATTAGATTGAGAAGTTTGTTTTAACAGTAAATACAAATATAATAATACGTACTAGTAATGATGATTTGGGTTGACAATGTGCTATTACGTTGTTAGTATACTTTTACATACATAGAAAGCGCCTATAAGCTAATAGGATAAATGATTCTTTAAACCGCAACAAGAATAAATAAAATTTTCTAAAATCTAATTTGATTCCTAATTTAAATAAGTATATTACTTACCTTTAAACTTAATTGCTAACTCAATTTTCAATTATAATCTATTAATAATAAAATAATGAACACAACTAATAAACAATTGACAGAAGAACTGAATAATACTGAATCCAATAACGATCATAATGATTTTGCAGAGAATAATATTATTAATTTAAAACAATTAAAACGTAAATTACCTGAAGAATTACAAGTTCAAGCAGAAGAATTAAAAATTGAAAATATTAGTTCATTACTTAAACAAGAATTAGTTTTTGCAATTTTAAAAAAATCTGTAGAGCAGGGAGGTTTAATAGTAGGAGAGGGCGTACTTGAAGTATTACCTGATGGATTTGGTTTTTTACGTTCGCCTGAAGTAAATTATTTAGCAGGTCCTGATGATATTTACATCTCTCCTAGTCAAATTCGTCGTTTTGGGCTTCGTACCGGTGATACGGTAGAAGGTCAGATTAGAGCACCAAAAGCCGGAGAACGTTATTTTGCTTTACTGAAAGTAAATAGAGTAAATTTTGAAGACCCTGCTAAGGCTTATCATCGTGTACATTTTGATAATTTAACTCCATTATATCCTGATGAAAAATTAGGATTAGAACTAGAAAATAATAGTAAAGATAGTAAGGATTTTAGTACACGGGTTATTGAGCTTGTGGCTCCTATGGGTAAAGGGCAGCGTGCATTAATAGTAGCGCCACCTCGTACTGGTAAAACCGTATTATTACAAAATATAGCACATGCAATTACAACAAATAATCCAGAAGTATTTTTAATAGTATTATTAATAGATGAAAGGCCTGAAGAAGTAACAGATATGCAACGTTCCGTGCGTGGAGAGGTTGTTAGCTCCACTTTCGATGAACCTGCAAGTAGACATGTGCAGCTTGCAGAAATGGTGATTGAGAAAGCAAAACGTCTAGTAGAACATAAAAAAGATGTGGTAATTTTAGTAGATGCGATAACACGACTTGCTCGTGCTTATAATACAGTTGTACCTTCATCAGGGAAAGTATTAACTGGCGGTGTTGATGCTAATGCACTACAGAGACCAAAAAGATTTTTCGGAGCAGCTAGAAATATTGAAAATGGTGGCTCACTTACTATAATTGGTACAGCTTTAATTGAAACTGGTTCTCGTATGGATGAGGTAATTTTTGAGGAGTTTAAAGGTACAGGTAATTCTGAAATAGTTTTAGATCGTAAGATTGCAGATAAGCGTATTTATCCGGCAATTGATATAACAAGATCAGGAACTAGAAAAGAAGATTTATTAGTAGATAAGATAATTTTAAATAAAATGTGGGTTCTTCGTCGTATTATCGATCCAATGGGTAGCAGTGAAGCAATAGAGTTTTTGCTCAAAAAACTTGAAAATACTAAAACTAACTGTGCGTTTTTTGAGATGATGAAGAGTCCTGAACGCCCTAGAAACGGTTTATAGTTATATCGTCATCGGTAAGGAAAAAGTTAAATTTTTGACGAAGTAAAAATCAAAAATCTGATTATTTTTTGAATTACTACATTCCTTGTAGTTGTTCTCAATAACTGTGTGAGTGCACTATTAAAAATATAATAAATCATGAATATAACCCCTGATTATTTAATTGAACGAAGACAACTGAAATCTCGATTGTTAATTTGGAAGCTAGCAGATATTATTTTAATTGCTATAATATGCTTACTAGTTGGTAAAGATCTTGTGTCAAAAGAAATTTTATCTATTAATAGTAATGAAGATTATATAGCTTCTGTATTAATAGATGGAATAATTCTTGAAGATGAAAAGCGTGACAAAAAGCTCAAAAAAATAATAGATGATTCTCATATTAAAGCGTTAATAGTTAACGTCAATTCTCCTGGTGGTACAGTAGTAGGATCTGAAAAAATTTATAATATTTTACGTAAAATATCAGCAAAAAAACCAGTAGTAGTAATTATGGGGACAATGGCTACAAGCGGGGGTTATTTAATATCTCTTGGAGGTGATTATATTATTAGTCATAATGGTACTATTACAGGATCAATAGGTGTAATACTACAAACAGCTGAAGTGACGGAGCTTGCTCAAAAGTTAGGCATTAAGTTTAATAATTTTAAATCAGGGGCATTTAAAGCTGTGCCAAACCCTACCGAAAAATTGACGGAAGCAGTGCGATTAGCAATTATGGAAAATATAGAAGATACTTATAAATTTTTCATTGAACTTGTTTCAGAACGTCGTTCTCTTCCTATAGAAGAAGTACAAAAGCTTGCAGACGGACGAGTATATTCTGGTCGCCAGGCTTTAAAATTAAGACTTGTAGATACTATTGGTTCAGAAGATACTGCGTTAAAATGGTTACAGGAAATTAAAAAAATTAACATTAATCTTACTATTAAAGATTATCAATTAAAACCGAAATCAACATTGATTGAAATGATATTTGAGGATTTTAATAGTTTACTCCTAAGTTTTTTTAAAAATAGTTTTAGTGGAATAAAATCGGTTTTTCAATAATGGTTACTAAGAATTATTTAATAGATAAAGTACATGATAAACTAGATTATCTTTCTAAACAAGATGTTAAAGAATCAGTAGATTTAATTTTAGATTATTTAAATGAATCGCTTAAAGAACAAAAGCGTATTGAAATCAGGAATTTTGGTAATTTCTCTATCCGTAAACGTAAATTTCCTGAAAGCAATAAATTCTATAATACAGTTTATTACAGAATGCCGAAAAATTTATTTAAAGATTAAATCAGCAATGGAATACTCTAAATGTAGTATTGTAGAGAAGTTAGAAAAGCATGGTTATTGCTATAGCTCCTTATATTAAGAATTTATAACTCTTTAATATTGAGATATGTCAAAAATGTGTTATTAAATTATTGCAAAAAGATATTTGTTTTTGAAGAATCATTTAATGTATTTTAAAGAAAAAATCCTAAATAATGATATGTTTAGCAGAATCTAACGATCATTCTATATGGTACTATGACGTCACTTTAGAATATAATTGAAAAATCACTATTATTCTGAACTAAAAATAAAAAACGATATGATCATTGAAATTATACAGTATTAGATTTTTAAGATTATGAAAAATCTTGAGATTTTTACTTTTAGTTAGAATAATAACATGTTGCTTTCATATAAGAGTAATAAGCAATCATCTTAAGCGTAATATTAATAATTTATCGCTCGTACTAATACATTTAGTCATAGTACTAAAAAATGCTTGTTATTTTTTCTTTTGTTAAAAATATTAATGTTAAGAAGTTAGTGCCAAAACAATATGGTTCCCTTCTTTTGTATTTATTAATTTAATTAATTAGCTTTTTGCTAAGCTCTTAAGGTATTTTAAAAGTCAATTATCAAAATTAGATTAATACAATTCTTTTGAAATATGAACAATATTTATTCTAATACAATTGTAATAAACTATAAATAAGATTATATATCAATATAGCTAAAATGCATTTTTGAGAAAATAGAAACTTTATCAACAATTTTCATAAATACTAATAAAACTTAAGAGAATATGTTGAATATTATTTCAGTGTACTAAGTTAATTTTTTTACTAAAAAGATTGCTCATATTTAGATTATGAATACTAATGCCGATAATGCGTTATATTATAAAAGTTAATAATGTTGAAATATCATAATTCTAATATGAATACAGATATAATTATACAAATAAAAATCAAAAAATATGTATAAATACTGGAAAATATACAATGGTGGGTGATAGTGGACTCGAACCACTGACCTTTACGATGTCAACGTAATGCTCTAACCAACTGAGCTAATCACCCTTATGTGTTTTTCAATTATGGTCCTTATAATATTTACAGTGAAGATAAGTGTCAATTGATTAGTTTAATAATTTATTGAAAACAGTGGATTTCCATAGCTAACAATTATAGTAAAGGAAATCTTAAATAAAAAATTTTGATGGATTCAAAAAAGTTATTATCAAACACCCAAGTAAAGAAAACGTATCAAGAAAATGGAATTTATACTTTTTTAAAAAGCTTATTTTAATCTTGATGCAGAAAGGTGATTTTGATGTTGTTACAAAATGTTTACTGCGCAAGTTACAATAGTAAGAATGCAAAGCGTACATCATATCTTTAATTGTTTGCATCGTTAAAAATACACTAAAACTGCAAATAATTAATTTTTGATTATATAATAGGCTTAATTCTGTATTAAATATAAATAATTATTATTTGTAACTTGCTATTGGAGACAATCTATAATGATTGATTTAAAAACTAAAGCCTTTGATATTGCTCAAAATTTTACTATTTCTCTTGATGGTCCTGCTGCTTCAGGTAAAGGGACTGTAGGTCTAATATTGGCGAAGAAATTTTCTCTTAAATATTTTCAGTCAAGTATTGTGTATAGGCAGCTTGCATTTAACTGTATTAATCAACAGATAGATATTACTGATATAGATGCAGTCATTGCTTTATCTAAAGAATTAAAACTTGATAATAATATTGATTTAGAGAATGAGGATATAGGAGATATTGCATCACAAATTGCAGTAATAAGTGATGTGAGAAATAATCTAAATGAAAATTTGATTAATCTAGTTAAAACAACGCCGAGAATTATTATGGAGGGTAGAGATATAGGTACTGTTGTTGCACCTGATGCTGATTTAAAGATTTTTATCACTGCAAGTCCTTATGTAAGAGCTATAAGACGATATAATCAGTTGCAAGCAAAAGGGAAAACATGTATACTTGATGAAATTATACAGCAAATAATTTTGCGAGATAAAAGAGATAAAGAGCGAAAAGCCGGCCCATTATTACCGGCTTTAGGTGCTTTCATTATTGATACTTCAAAACTTTCTGCTATAGAAATTGTAGAAGAAGTAACAAATTACATAAAGAATAAAATAACTTAAAAAAGTGCTCTGTTATTTTATTGCGTTATTGCATGACGCAATTTCTCTGTTGTGATTCAGCGACTCGCTTTCATGATCCAGTAAAATACTAAACTGATTACTGTTTTAGTTATTTTATGGATGTATTGAACATAAGTCATGTTATGACAACACGTTTGTTTCTCAATTGATGCAATAACATCCAATTTTATTAACCTTTAAAAAATTTTTATTAGCTTATGCACTTTCAGCTAATATTACGAGAATAATATGTCAATAAAACTAAAACAACGATTTGTTCCACAACTTGCAGCGATTAATTGCCAATTTGAAGAAGATTTTGCTCAAATGCTTAAAACTGTTGATACAAGTCATATAAAAGAAAAAACGGTAGTTAAAGGTCAAGTAATCGAAATAAAAAATGATATGATTATTGTGGACGTTGGGTTAAAAAATGAAGGAAGAATACCTAAGTCTGAATTTTTGTCTTTACCTGAAGTTGGGGATGTAGTTGAAGTTTTTATAGAAAAAATTGAAGGGCGTAACGGTAGAACTATACTAAGCCGTGAAAAAGCAGTTAAAGAAGAATTATGGGGACAATTGGAAATAATGTGTTCTAAGGGTGAATTTGTTGACGGTACGATTTTTGGTCGTGTAAAGGGAGGCTTTACTGTAGATTTATCAGGTGTAGTAGCATTCTTACCTGGAAGCCAAGTTGATGTAAGACCTATTAAAGATCCTACTTCTATAATGAATATCAAACAACCATTTAAAATTTTAAGCATGGATAAAAAGCTTGGTAATATAGTAGTTTCAAGAAGAGTTATCTTAGAAGAATCACGTTCTGAAGCTAGAGATGAGATGCTATCAAAAATTAAAGAAGGTATTGTATTAGAAGGAGTAGTAAAAAACATTACGGATTATGGTGCATTTATCGATCTTGGTAGTGTAGATGGTTTATTACATTTAACGGATATTTCTTGGGGAAGAGTGAACCATCCTTCAGAAGTATTAGAGTTTAATCAAAAAGTTAAAGTAATGGTTATTAAGTTTGATGAAAAAACCAAAAGAATATCGCTTGGTATAAAACAACTTGATTCTAATCCATGGGATGCTATTAAAGAAGAATTTCCAGTCGGTAAAAAAATGACCGGTAAAGTTACAAATTTTGCTGATTATGGTGTATTTTTAGAATTAAAAGATGGACTTGAGGGACTTGTCCATTCAAGCGAAATTAGTTGGTTAAAATCTAATCAAAACCCTAGAAAAATGTTAACTATAGGGCAAGAAGTAGAATTCATAGTTTTAGAGGTTGATACTGAAAAGCATCGTGTTTCTTTAAGTATTAAACAATGCCAAGAAAATCCTTTAATAAAATTTGCCGAAAATAATCCTATCGGTACTATAATTAAAGCACCAATTAGAAATATTACAGATTTCGGTATTTTTGTTGTACTTGGTAATAATATGGACGGTATGATTCATGAAGGTGATATTAGTTGGGAAGATAATGGAACAGATCTATTAAAATCATATAAAAAAGGTGACGAAATAGAATGTAAAGTTTTAGCTATTAATTTTGAAAAAGAACAAGTGAGTTTAGGTATAAAACAATTATTGCCAAATCCATATCAAAAAATCAGTGACGAATATAAAAAAAGTACAATAGTGAAAGCAGTTGTAACAGAAATTAAAGATGATGGACTTGTAGTACTATTAAACAATAAAGTAACAGGCTTTATTAAAAGAGTTGAATTATCAGATGAAAAAGATGAGCAAAAACCTGAAATGTTTAAAGTTCATGAAGAAATCGATGCGAAAGTCGTTTCTATCGAGAAATCGACTGGTAGAGTTTTATTATCGATAAAAGCTCATAAGATAGCAGAACGTCAAAAAACTCTCAAAGAGTATGGCTCTAGCGATAATACTACCAATATGGGCGATATACTTGCTAATGTTTTAGAAGAGAAGAAGTAGCAGTTTTTATGTTCTATTCTAGCTTTTGATTATTATCTCACGCGTGTTTAGTGAGATCAAAAATAATAACAATGTTAGTCTTTTGATTTAGATACCATTGACAATGGATGGTATAACATCTTTAATTAATCAAATTTTGGGAGAAAATATTAATGTCATATGTACCTGTAGTAATTGAACAAACATCACGCGGTGAACGTGCTTATGATATATATTCAAGATTACTAAAAGAGCGTATAATTTTTGTATGTAGTACTGTTGAAGATCATATGGCAAACTTAATTGTTGCACAATTATTGTTTCTCGAAGCAGAAAATCCTAAAAAAGATATTTATATGTATATCAATTCTCCAGGAGGTGTAGTTACTGCAGGGCTTGCAATTTATGACACAATGCAATTTATAAAACCTAAAGTTGCTACATTATGTATAGGTCAAGCATGTTCTATGGGGTCATTGTTACTTTGTGGAGGCGAACATGGGATGCGTTATAGTTTACCTCATAGTCGTATTATGATACATCAACCATCAGGAGGTTATAAAGGACAAGCAACTGATATAGAAATACATGCTAGAGAAACCCTAAAAATCAAAAGGTTACTTAATGAATTATATAGTAAACATACTAAACAAGAATTAAAATATATCGAAAAAAGTATGGAACGTGATAATTTTATGTCATCGGAAGAAGCAAAAAAATTTGGATTAGTAGATAATATAATTTCTTCTAGAGATACTATAGCATTCTTGGCTCAATAAAGAGTTTGTATTGTTAAAAATATAGATTTATTATAGTGAGAATCCACAAAGTTGTTTTTTCAATCAAAGTGTGAAATTAAAAATTTCCTTATGAGATTGCGTTTGTTAAATCTTTAATTTTTTGCGTGATAAGGTTAATTACTCATTAGTTTCTATTTCGGTAGATTAAGTATTTTATAAAAAAATCTTATAGATTTACTTACTATATTATAGTATAATAGAGGCGATTTATTATCGGGGTCATAGCTCAGTTGGTAGAGTATTTGAATGGCATTCAAAAGGTTAGGGGTTCGATTCCCCTTGACTCCACCATGTCTTATTTCTATTTCAATTTATCAATTGTAAACCAAGTACTTGGTTTTGTTCTACAATAATGTTTAATCTTTATTATAATATCTTTTTAGATTAATTGTAATTTACTGGGTATCTTCTAATTAAAAGAGCATAACATGAATAAAGTAATTAAACAATTATCACAATTAGTTAGTATTACAGTTGTAACATCAAATGTTACAGCAATAACGCTTATAATATAAAAATATGTTCAATGCATGCAGTAATGTTAAGAAGTTAAATGTCTATCATATCTAATTTGAAATATATTAAGTTAAAAATGATTTTGCTAATTATTTGATAAATACCTTTTTCTTCTCAAGAATAAGTTTTTATTAGTAGTGTTTTATTACTTTTTTACTGAAATTAGTTGATTATATAGTGCCCACTGTTTAGTCATGTGATGTTGCTCTATTATTTATACTGAATGACATCATTTTTAGAAGTTTTACATTAGTTATAATATTTTTGTTTCTTCATATCTTATTTAATGAACGATGTATCATGTATCAGTAAATTACAGGACTTAAAACTGTATGCTTTATTTTCTAATTTTTCTTTAGCAATTCTATTAATTTTTCATTCTGAATTATTATTTCTTGTGAATTTTGAAACAATCGTTAAAAGATAATAATATTTTGTTTTATTCTGAAATCTTAACATTTGTATTCAAAATAAATAGACATTAGTAAAAGAGAAGTATACATAATGCAGTTTTGTAGTTGATTTAAAGAATGTATCACTTGGTTTTGAAATATCATATTGGTATATGAATTTTTTAGAAAATAAATTGAAGTGATCTTAGTTCTTGGCGAGAATGACGGGACTCGAACCCGCGACCTTCTGCGTGACAGGCAGACGCTCTAACCAACTGAGCTACATCCCCTTCTACTTAATACATACGAGAATATATATTAATTCTGCTATTCCTGCAACACTAAAATATCTAATTTATCAAAAATTATAGTTCCTAAATCTCTAAACATTAGTACTTATCATTATTAATCAGTAATATTTTACTATCACAAGGAGTAACTAGAGAAGAATATAAAGCTAAAAAATGACTATTTTGAAAAAATACAAATTTTATCAGGAAGATTGCTATAAAACTAATTAAATCAGGACAATAATTCTATAGATAAAGTTTAAATTAATTTGTAATAAAACTTGCAATTATTCTCAATATAAATTAATTGTATAGGTGTTACTTTAGTAACACCTATACAATTAATTAGATTATAAAGGTTATTTATGATTATTTCAGTTTCAGGTCAACATATTTCTATCGGTAGTAATTTACAAGAATATTCAAAAGAGAAGATTACTCAAGGTATTAAAAAATATTTAACTGATATAATAAATATAGATATACATTTTTCAAAAGAGGGAATTAATTTTAAATGTGATATTATAGTAAAATACGGCTCAGGTAAGCATAATATAATCAAGAGTAATGATAGTTGTAGCGATATATATTTAGCTTTTGACAAAGCTATGTCAAAATTGGAAAAACAGCTTAGAAAATGTAAATCAAAATTCAAGAATCATCATTCTGGTAAAGTAAAAATATCAGAAATTGCTTACGAAGGTACAAAATATGTGATTAATCCATATTTTGATAGTGAAACGTCTAATTACGAAGATAATGATAATCCAACAATTATTGCTGAAAAGTCTGTTTAAATATTAAAATTATTAATCACAGAAGTGGTAATAAAAATTTATTTAGAAGATTTACCTGTTGTAGTATTAAAAAAACATTAAAACATATTCATATAATTTATTATCAGTAAAGACGATAATATTTCTTAGGTAGTTATGCTTATTGTCCCTTATAAAGGAATTATACCAAAAATCGCTAAAAGCGCATATGTCGCCAAAAATAGCGCTTTAATAGGAGATGTTGTAATAGGTAATAACTCGAGTATTTGGTTTAATACGGTTCTTAGAGGTGATGTTGAATCGATAAAAATAGGAAATAATACTAATGTACAAGACGGCAGTGTAATTCATACTTCAAGATTTAACGGACCGGTAGAAATAGGTAATAATATAACTATTGGTCATCTTTCTCTAATTCATGCATGTACAATACATAGTAATGCATTTATCGGTATGAGTGCTACGATAATGGATTATGCTGTCATAGAAGAATATGCTTTTATTGCTGCAGGAAGCTTAGTGCCACCAAAAAAGATAATTAAATCTAACGAATTATGGATGGGATCTCCTGCACAATTTGTTAGATATTTAACAGATAAAGATTTGCAATATATGGAAGATAATATAAGAAATTATGTAGAACTTGCAAATCTTTATAAGACTCAATCTCAATGCAAATCCCATAGTACAAACAATTGTAAGAAGTTGAGTTAATAACGATACTGCAATTTTATGTAATAAAAGATTCTTAAGATTGCCATACAAAAAGATAAATAATGATTTCTAATCCATTTAGAGTGCTATAGCATTCTTAAATGCCTTAACTGTATTTTTAAGTAAAAATGCAATAGTCATTGGTCCAATGCCTCCTGGAACTGGAGTAATATATTTTACTTTAGACTTGACATTTTCAAAATCAACATCACCAGCAATTTTATTGTGGCTAATTCTATTAATTCCTACATCTATTACTATCGCTTCAGGATTAAAATATTCTGCAGTTAATTTTAAAGGTGAGCCTATTGCAACAACTACAATATCGGCTTTAGAAGTAATAGAGCTTAAATTGCATGTTTTAGAATGACAAATAGTAACACTACAATTTTCTTGTAATAGTAAAGCACTTAAAGGCTTACCTACTATATTTGAGCGTCCAACGATTACAGCATCTTTACCGTTTAAATTCGGTGCATATTTTTTTATAACTGCAAGACAACCAAGAGCAGTACATGGTATAAAACCTTGATTAATCCCGCTATGTAAGTAACCAACATTTAAAGGGTGAAAACCATCGCTATCTTTCGATGGTAATACAGCCGATAAAATTTTATTTTCATCTATAGAACTTGGTAAAGGAAGCTGCACTATAATTCCTGAAATCCCTTTATCAAGATTTAACTCATTAATTTTTAATATTAAATCATCTGTATAAATATTAGTAGATAGATTTACTAATAAAGTATCAATTCCTACTTGATGTGCATTTTTTATTTTATTTTTTACATAAATCATGCTTGCTGGATTATCACCTACTAATACTATAGCAAGTTTTGGTGAAGTTTTAGTTTTTTCCTTAAATCCTTGAATTTCTAGCTTTAAATCTGCTAGTATCTCATTTGCTAATGCTTTACCATCAATTATATTATTTACCATATTATTATCCTTTTGCGTTTGTAATACAGTTGCTTGACCACGATATTCAGGCAAATAATAAATAATACTCATAAATTTAGTATTTTAACTGGAGTAATGATACTGTATCTTGTAATGAATATGCAAGTATCATTTCCTCAAGTTTATTCTTTATGCACGAATTACGTCTTAATTTATTGCTTCTGCTCATATTTGTTTGTAGAATATTCAAAATGTAGTGCCTTACCATCAAATACTCTACTATAAGCATGATGAAGGCTGCATGCAGCTTCCGCAAAACCTGTAATAATCAACTTAAGCTTACCAACATAATGAGCAACATCCCCAATCGCATAAATACCTTTGATGTTAGTTTGATAATAGTAATTATCTACTTCAATATGTTGAAGTCTTACATTAAAACCCCAATTTGCTAAAGGCCCTAAATCTTGTTTTAAACCAAAAAACGGTAGTAATATATTTGCATCTAATTTGCGGATATTATTTTGCAAATCTTTAACTATTACTGATCGAAGTTCACTATTATGCCCATCTAAATTATTTAATTGATAACCTGTTACTAATTCAATTTTACCAGTTTCTGCGATATGCCTTAATTGCCTTACACTTTCAGTAGCAGCAGTAAATTTATCACGTCTATGTACTAAATATATTTTATTTGCAATTTCCGAAAGTGTAATAGCCCAGTCAACAGCAGAATCACCACCTCCAGCTACAACTATATTTTTACCTAAAAATTTGCTTTTATCATTAATAAAATAAAAAATCGATTTGCCTTCAAAAGCTTCAATATTTGCAATAGGCGGTTTATTGGGACCGAATGCTCCTGCTCCTGCTGCAATAATAATAACTTTACTTTTAATAAGAGTATTTTTTGAAGTTTTTATTTCAAAAAAATCATCGTGTTTATTTAGTTCTGTAGCTTGTTGATTTAAGTGATATACAGGATTAAAAGGAGCTGCTTGAGACTCTAACTGTTTTATTAACTCTTTTGCTGCAATTTTAGGATAAGCTGGTATATCATAAATATGCTTTTCAGGATATAGTGTAATACACTGACCACCGATAACTTCTTGTGCATCAATAACGTGACACTTCATTCCAAGCATTCCAGCCTGAAACACTGCAAATAATCCAACTGGACCTGAACCTATGATGACAATATCGGTATTATACATTATTTTGTATTTAAATTAAAAAAAGGATTTTATTGGATATTGATGAAATAATCAATTGTTATATGAGTAATTTATAAATTAAACATTTTTGCAGTAAGTTTTTTAAAGCACTCTAGTATTATTATAACATTTCAAGGTTATGATGCATTCAATTTTTTGATGTAAAAATATTTTTAGCTTTGTTTTACAGTATATTAAATATTATTATCTATAATGTAATATCTGTGCTAATTCAAATCTCTTTTGGTAAAAAGAAAAGATTGCTATGTAAAAAATATTAATTATGAAAATTAAAATTTTTAAAAAATTATCGGTTTTATTTGAAGATAAGAGCTTTTTTAATCTTCTAATATGTGTTTTATTGTTAGTAGCACAAATTTATACTTTTATAAGTTATAGTTACACTAATCGTCATAGTAAAAATAGTGATAAATCTATATACAGAACAATTATATAGTTGATATCAAAGTAAGTATTTCCTTATACAAGATAGTATAATGATTCGACTAATTTAGTGTGCATAATAGTTTGTGAAAGGTTTTAAAATACGATGATATCTATATAATTGATCAGTAAAAAAACGATTATAAGTATATATGTACACTTGTAATAATAAACTCTTACAGCTCCCGCGATACGTGTTAAGACATTATATTAGAAATCTGTAAAATTCTTTAATCTAGATTCTAACTTTATAGAAATTACGTCGAATACAATAAAGTTGTGTTTTTTATAAAATTATTAAAGTTTAAATTAATTAAGATCTGTATATTTTGTATGTTAAAATCTTAATCATAGTACCGTGAAATTTATTTTTGAAATGTAATTCTATTTTAAAAATTTTATTAATTTTTCATTAAAACACTTCATCATTATAATGATTAAAATATACAGTACTAATATTTTAATTTAAATAAAGATCAAATTTATAAAAAATGAAGAGTAAAATTTAACGTATTTGAAACAGATAAAGCGGAGATAAGAGTTTTTTGTAATGATATTATAGTTTTTGAAACATGCATTTTCTAATTCTATTAACTATAACTTAAATTGGTGAATTACAATATAAATATTTGATTTCATATTGATTATTTATAAGAGGATGCGTGGCTCCAGAAAGATGTCTCAACACAAATGCTTGAAGATGTTTTCAACATTATTTCAATGTTATATTACTCTAGAGCCGTATATTAAAGGTTCTTTTGTATTATTTTTTTCAACAATAATGCGATACTTAAACAGTTTTTTTAAAAAATTTTGATATCTCGTATCTAGATCTAATAAAATACCAATCTTTATGGAGAAATGCAGCTTTTAATTACCAATGTATAGTAACTAAATCTTATTTTTGTCAAGTCAAAAATCTAAAAAAAAATAAAATATTTATATTGAATAAATTATTATTCTCGTGTCTACTTAATTGAAGTTCTATACACTAAAATGGTGTCATTTTTGCAAAAAAGCATTATAATAACGACTATAACCAATTAGTATCTATAATGAATACGCTTAAAAAAAATAAATTTCAAATAACTATAAATAACAAATATAACAATTTACTTACTCCTTTTGGTAAAGCGATTCTACGAGATCGATATCTTATGAAAGGTGAAGACTTCCAAGATTTATTTGCAAGAGTTTCTAGTCATTATGCTGAAAATAAACAGCATGCTCAGAAATTATATGAATATATGAGTCAAATGTGGTTTATGCCAGCAACACCAATCTTAAGTAACGGAGGAACTGAAAGAGGACTTCCTATTTCGTGTTTCTTGAATGAGACTGATGATAGCTTAGACGATATAGTAAATTTATGGATGGAAAATGTTTGGCTTGCTGCGCGCGGAGGTGGAATTGGAAGTTATTGGGGTAATGTCCGTTCTATTAATGAAGCGATTCGTGATAAAGGTCATTCATCTGGTATTATACCATTTATTAAAGTAATGGATTCAATGACTCTTGCTATTTCCCAAGGTTCTATTAGACGAGGTTCATCAGCTGTATATTTACCTATTAATCATCCTGAAATTGAAGAATTTATTGATATAAGACGTCCCACTGGTGGAGATGTAAACCGTAAGTCTCTTAATATTCATCATGGTATAACTATTACCGATGAATTTATGCAAGCAGTTGAAAATAATATGGATTTTGACCTTGTTAGCCCTGCTACCAAAAAAGTTGCAAATAAAGTGAGGGCAAGAGATTTATGGATTAAATTATTAACTACTAGAATAGAAACTGGTGAACCTTACTTGTTATTTATTGATAGTGTTAATAAAACTATCCCTGAGCATCATAAAAAATTAGGACTTCAAGTTAAAATGTCTAATCTTTGTAGCGAAATCACACTCCCGACAGGAATTGATCATTTAGGAAATTCTAGAACTGCAGTTTGTTGCCTTGCTTCTTTAAATTTAGAATATTATGAAGTATGGAAAGATGATAAAGAATTTATTCATTCTATTATGTTATTCCTGGATAATGTTTTAGAAGATTTTATTAATAAAGCACCAAATACGATGGCAAGAGCGAAATATGCGGCTTTTCGTGAACGCAGCGTTGGACTTGGTGTAATTGGTTTTCACTCATTTTTACAAATGAAAAAAATACCAATAGAATCTGTTATGGCAAAAGTTTGGAATAAAAAAATATTTGAATATATATCTGCTGAAGTCGATAAAGCTTCAATAGAAATCGGTAAAGATAAAGGAGCCTGTCCTGATGCTCTAGATTCAGGAAGTAATGAGCGATTTAGTAATAAAACAGCCATAGCACCTACTGCTTCAATTTCAGTAATAGCAGGTAATGCTTCACCTGGTATAGAGCCGTTTGCTGCTAATAGCTTTGTACAAAAGACTTTAACCGGTTCTTTTAATGTTCGTAATAAACATTTGGAACAGTTATTAGAGGAAAAAGGTTTTAATAATGATCAAGTGTGGTCTTCTATAGCAACACATGAAGGATCAGTTCAACATTTAACATTTTTATCTGAAGAAGAAAAGCAGATTTTCAAAACTGCTTATGAGATTGATCAGAATTGGCTAATTGAGCTTGCTGCAGATCGTACTCCTTACATTACGCAATCACAAGCATTAAACATCTTTTTACATGGTAATGTTAGTAAGAAATATTTAAATAATATTCATTTTAAAGCATGGAAAAAAGGAATAAAAAGTTTATATTATTGCAGATCAACATCAATACAGCGAGCCGATAAAGTTTCGCATGACGTATTAAAAGCAGATTTTAAAGATTTAGAGAAGCAAAATGATAAGTTAGCACAGACTCGTAACTATGAAGAATGCTTAGCTTGTCAGTAAATATATAGTTACATAAATCATATACCAAATCGTAATTTGTAAGCAGTGATGTACTGCATGTTAAACTCAAAAATTTGGTGTAAGATTACATGCAAAAAATTATTCTATAATTTCTCTAGCTCACGATAAAAAACCTTTAAACAATGTAATATTAGTAATAAATTATGTCACTACTTGATGCAAGTCCAATTTATAAACCATTTTCATATCCATGGGCATATGAAGCTTGGCACACTCAACAAAAAATTCATTGGTTACCAGAAGAAGTGCCACTGGCATACGATGTTAAAGATTGGAAATATAATTTAACTCCAGGGGAAAAACATTTATTAACTCAAATATTTCGTTTTTTTACTCAAGCGGATATTGAAGTGAATAACTGCTATATGAAACATTATTCAAGAGTATTTAAACCAACTGAAGTATTAATGATGTTATCAGCTTTTTCTAATATGGAAACAGTACATATTGCAGCGTATTCACATTTACTTGATACTGTAGGTATGCCGGAAGTAGAATATTCAGCATTTCTTAAATATAAAGAAATGAAAGATAAATATGATTATATGCAGCAATTCGGTGTTGATAATAAAGAAGACATAGCAACTACACTTGCAGTGTTCGGAGCTTTTACGGAAGGATTACAATTATTTGCTTCTTTTGCGATTATGCTTAATTTCCCTCGTTTTAATAAAATGAAAGGTATGGGACAGATTATTGCTTGGTCAGTTCGTGATGAAACACTCCATACTAACTCAATTATTACGCTGTTTAAGACTTTTGTAAGAGAAAATCCTGAAGTTTGGACTGAAACTCTACGTAAACGTATTTATGAAGCATGTACAACTATTGTGCATTTTGAAGATGCTTTTATTGAACTTGCTTTTGAAGTTGGCGGTATTGAAGGGTTAACGGCATATGAAGTAAGACAATATATTCGTTATATTGCTGATCGTCGTTTAATGCAATTAGGACTTAAAGATGTATATTTGGTAAATCATAACCCTCTTCCTTGGCTTGATGAAATGTTAAATGGAGTTGAGCATACGAATTTTTTTGAAAATAGAGCAACTGAATATTCTAAAGCGGCAACTACCGGTTCATGGGAAGAAGTTTTTGCTGAAATGGATAATAAATAGTACATAATAATAGTATTATAATACATATTTAAAATAGATTTAGAATTTTTGTTAAAATTAATTTTATGGCTGTCGTAAATACTAAAAACTATCAAAAAGTTGTAGAAAAAGTTTTATCTTCATCTAAAGCTAATAAAGCACTCAAGAGTGCAATTAAGGATTTATCATCTTCAAATAGTATAAGCTTAAGAACGATTTTACTTGGAGCAAAGTTTATTTTAACTCATCCTGTGAATACTTATAATCTTGTAAAACTTGCTAAGTCATCCAATATATATCTAGATCCGGAATTCCAAAAATCACTTCTAGAAAATTCTCCAATATGGGAATTTTTAAAAAAACATTCAGATGATTTGCCGAAAATAGGTCGAATATTAGCAAAGGCAGGTTTTAGAGAATTTCAAGATAAAAGTGCTTTAGATGAAGAAGGACTCAAAATACTAAAAGAATGTTTTAAAAATGAAAAAGTACTTAAAAAACTTCAAGATATTGCAATCGAAGTAAAGCAAGAGCGAACAGATTGGAATAAAGTAACTTCTAACATTCTAGATATGCTGGTTACCGATAAAAATTTCCAAAAATTCTTTAATGAAAAGAGTAAAGATATTACTCATTATATACGTAGCGGAGCAACTGAAATACTTCCAAGCGATTATATGAAATCTTTTGATGATATATTACAAAAACCAGAAAAGAAAAAATTATTAAAGATATTTAATACACATCCCGATGTTAAACAAGAATTAGTAAACAATATAAATAATCCTAATATTCTAAAAAAGTTTAATAAGTTATTCTATAAACAAGAAATAATGCTTACAAGTTTTTTAAAAGAAGTAAAAGCACAATCTAAACCTTTCTTACAAGAACATTTTGAAAGTTACAAAATCGATCTTAAAATTTTAGATATTATTCCTACTTTATTAAATAAAATTCCTGACATAAAAGAGATTTTTGATACTCTTAATGCTCCAAATAAAGGTGTCATGATATCGCTTGAAAAAGCCTTAGAAATGGTCGCTGGTGATGATCAATTAAAAAGTTTTTTTGCTAATAATAAAACAATCTTACCAAATATGGCTTTAGGTATTATTGAGAATACTCCTAGCGTACAAAGCATAACAAACGAATATAATTTTGATCAACAAATGCTTGTTATAGTAGGAGAAGTTATGTCAAAGCCAGAAATTGCTCATGAAATTATTGCAGACCTAAATAAAGGTGACTATATGAGTTTAACTGGTAATATAATCTCTATTATTAATGATCCTTCATTTAAATTAAAAGATATATTGGTAGAGCAAAGTAAAAAAGGGCTATTTGATAATTTAATTAATGGTGTTTTAGAACAAGATATAAAAAATAGCCAAATTATAAAGCAACAACTTATAAATTATGGTATGGAAGCGGGTGATGTTACAAAGCTCACTAAAATAATGCCTATATTACTTGATAAACCGGAATCATTAAAAAAGGTTTTCCGAGATTTTATTAAAGGTAATTATACAAAAATGACAAAAGAGTTAATATCTTTAACTAAAGATAATCCTAAAATTAAAGAATATTTAAATAATAATAGAGCAATCTTTGCAAGTATTTTAGATAAAACTTTGATGGATATACCAGGTATCAATAACCTTGATAAGCAAGAATTATATAATATACTACCATCAATGTTAAACCATCCTGATGAGTTAATTAAAGTTATAGAAGAAGTTGAAAAAAGTCATTACCATGGTGCAGTTAGTGCTATATATAATCTAGCTCAAAAAACAAATTATTTTGAAGGACAATTACCAAATATTATAAAAGCAGGGTTTAACTCAGGGTTTAACTATGCTACTGAGAAAGTAAAAGATGTATTTAGTTCATCAAGAGATTTTAAAGATAAAGTTATAGATGAAATTACTATTAGAAAACATTTAGATAAAATCCAAAATGGAAAATTTAACTTAGAAGGCGCTATATTATTAGGTAATTTATCAAATATTGATTTTTCAGGCGTATCATTAAAAAATGCAGATTTAACTAAAGTAACTTCTTTAAAAGATTGTAATTTTAAAAATACTAATTTAGTAGATGCTAAATTACCAGATAATTTAATAATGTTTACAGACACTTACAATCTTGATAAGGCTATCCCTACTTTAGCACCAAGACTAATTAAAGCACAACAAGCAAAATTAGTTGATAAGGCAATTGATAAAGTATTTGTACAAATAAAAGCAGAAGAAAAAAAAATTTTATTTAGTAAAAAAGAATTTTTACAGCAAGTCAAAATATTACTTGAAGAAAATCAAACAGTTAAAGACTATATTATAGATAAGCTAAATTCATTTCCTATGAATATGGTTACTAACCTCGAAACTCCTAAAATCAATCAATATAAACATATTACAAATCATGTTAATTCGCCATTTCAAATATTGAACCCGTTATATGAAAATATTGCAAATCAACAAGATATTAAGAGTAATTTATTTGCAAATATTTTAAGCGAGAAAATATCAAAAAAACTTTTTGATAAAGGGGATAATAGAGGTGAAGATTTTTATTTGATTAATCAGATGCTAAAATCTATCGTTGCTGAATATTCTAAACCAAATAATAATATTGATAATTTTTTAGAGCATAAAAATCTAGAAAAGTTAGCAAGTAATATTGCATCTACTTTATATTCTAAATCTAAATATACTTTAGTAGGCACTATTACCAGTGGAATTTATCTACCAAAAGAAATCTTTAATGAACAGTTAAAAGATAATTTCAAGAATGAGTTTAACAAAATTATAGATGTATTAAAAGAAGCAAAAAATATAGTTTCAAATTTAGAGAGTAAAGTACATATAGTAGATAATCAGAATAAATCACATGCTTACAAATTATTACTTGCAAAAAATAAAAAAATACATAGATAACTCTATTCTTTGCAATCAAATTGATTTGATTATTAGAATCAATTTTTATTAAATTAATATTTATTACATTTTTATTCAATATATTCAATTAAAGAATTTTAATAAAAATTGTTAAAGTACGTTGATATATCTAGATCCGGAATTCCAAAAATCACTTCTAGAAAATTCTCCAATATGGGAATTTAAAAAAAACATTCAGATGATTTGCCGAAAAGTGCTTTAGATGAAGAAGGACTCAAAATACTAAAAGTAATGTTTTAAAAATGAAAAAGTTTAAAAAACTTTAATATATTGCAATCGAAGTAAAGCAAGAGCGAACAGACAAAATAACTTTATAAAGTAATTTTCTTAAAATTTTAGTCGAGATTTCATGTATAAAAGTCACCTTGATAAGAAATAATATACTAATATATGATTCTCATCACGTATCCACTACTCCAAAATTATATAAAATTTAGAAAATCAAAAATATATGAATGTGGCTACTAGCATAGACAGCTTAGGCAATAGAATATTATTTGATAATTCAAATGTTATTAAAGAGTTAGTTGGTTATTTAAATCAAAAATCTGATAAAATAGAAGAATTATAAACTAAAGTTCTATCTGATATTAAAAAAGTATAAAGTATTGCTTTAAATTTAAATAATAAGATTAATATTCTAGGATCTCTCATACAATACCACTTGACCACTTGCTTATTATTTAATAGAACGAAAGGAGAAATTTAATAAATAAATTACACCAGCTGAATTTATTAAAAAATCACTCCTTTGTTTTTGGCTTTTGATGATCATATATTAATGGTAAAAAGTATCAAGATGACTTATGTATTGAGCTTCAGTATATTAACTTCTTAAAATAAATAATAAGTGTCTTAATATTTGTGCAAATTCTTCTTGGGTTGAATATTCTAATATTGTTTTATCTTGTATCTGGTGTGTAAACCAAGTCACTTGTCTTTTAGCATATTGACGCGTTCGCATTTGAGCTACATTTAAAGCAGCATCTAGTGTGAGATTTCCATCTAAATACGCTAAAATTTCTTTTATTCCTACAGCTTTTAAATGCGCATACTCTTCAGGAGTAAATTGCTTTTTTAATAAAGCAATTTCATCAATTGCTTTATCTTTAAATATCTTATCTAAACGCTCATCACAAGTTTTATATAAAAATTTTCGCTCAGGGTTTAAAAAAATAATTTTGAAATTAAAATCAGATAAGATTCGTTCTTTTGGTGCAGTATGAAAAGAAAAAATAGATTTACCAGTGTGCATGAATACTTCATAAGCCCTAATTAAACGCTGAGTATCACAGTGATTTATTTTTGTCGATGCAATAGGATCAAGTTTTTTTAATTGATTCCATAATTCTATATTACCTATTTTATCATGTAAATTTCTTACTTGTACTCGTAAATCTTCTGATATATCAGGAATATTATTATAGCCAAAGACTAATAGGTTAATATATAAACCAGTTCCTCCAATTAATATTGGTAACTTACCTCGAACTGTTATTTCTTTTATTTTTTTTGCAGCAAGTTTTAGATATTTTATTACTGAAAAATCTTCTGTAATTGATAAGAAATTATAAAGATGATAATGGATGTCGGTGTTATAAATTTGAATAGGAGAGGCGGTGATAATAGGTATTTCTTTATAAACTTGCATTGAGTCAATATTAATGATCTCGCAGTCATATGCTTTAGCAAGTTCATGACCTAAACAAGACTTTCCACTCGCAGTTGGTCCACATAATATAATTATTTCTTTCTTTATCACTTATAAATCTATAATTATTTAGTTGTGGTATATATTCTGATATCATATATGTTTTTTCTAATGGTGTTGTTGTATGATATGTGAAATATACGATATGTTATATAATGACTTGTGCACAGTATAATAATTAAAAATACTAAATACTATTTAAACCGTAAATAATGAGATCACAATGGGACCATAGAAGACGAATTACACTATATACAACAAGTTTAGTTTTATCTAGGAAGCATATAGACAATATTAGTATTGTCTTAAGTTTGTGCATTGTTCATTTTTTCTGTAATCTGTAAATTCAATATTATACTACACAATATTTATTCAATTGCTACATGATAAATAAATTCTTTAAACAGTTATATTCTGCTATATCACTTTTAGTTTTAAAATAAAAAGATCATCATATTATATATTAAATTTAATATATTAAAAATAGTATTTATATTTTAATAATTAATTAATAAATCGTATTCTACAAGATATTTATTCATCATAGCTATTATATTCTTTAAGCCATTTTTACTCACTGATTCAGCTCTTGCAACTATAATAGATTCGGTATTAGAACTACGCAGAAGCCACCAACCATTCTTAGTATTTACACGTACACCATCTATATCATTAAACTCGATTTTCGCTTCTAATAATTTTTCTTTAATCTCTTTAATAATTTGTAATTTTAATCTAGATGTAACAAAAATTTTAATTTCTGGTGTACTATAGATTTTTGGTAACTCATCTATTATCTTATCTAGAGTTTTACTTGATTTACTAAGTAAATCTAAAAATCTAAGAGCTGCATAAATTGCATCATCAAAACCAAAATATTTATCGGCAAAGAATATGTGTCCACTCATTTCCCCTGCTAGTAAAGCATTTGTTTCAAGCATTTTGTTTTTAATAAAAGGATGTCCTGTTCTACATATTATCGTATTTCCACTGAATGATTTTATTTTATCCACTATAAATTGACTAGCTTTTACATCAACTATTATATTTGCATTTGGATGTTCTTTTAAAATATCCTCAGCAAAAATACATAAAATTTGATCACCAAATAATATTTCTCCAACTCCACTTATAATACCGATTCTATCACCATCACCATCAAAAGCTATCCCAATATCACAATTTTGTTCTTTAACTAATTTAATTAACTCTTGTAAATTAGCAGGATTAGTAGGATCAGGATGATGATTTGGAAAATTCCCGTCAATCATACTATTTATGATTATATTTTTATTAGTTAAATGTTTTATTAGCTCTTCAATAATATTACATGTTGCTCCGTTACCTGGATCCCAAGCTACTTTTAGTTTTGGATTGATGTTTATCCCTTCTAAAATACGCTTTATGTATAGCTTTAATACATCAAATTCTATGCTACTCATGTAGCAACCTTTTTGTATATACTGTATGGAATTACTGTTTAGTTGACCTGCAAATTTTAAAGTATCTGAGGTATATTGATCTTTTATCTCATTCCAGCTAGACATTATTGTCATTTTGCATCTTGACTTCAGGTCGTGATCAAGCCACCGCACGCCATTAATTCTAGTCAATAATGTCTGTATCTGTGTACCAAAAAAAGATTTACCATTTTGTAGCATTTTAAAACCGTTATCATCACGGGGATTATGTGATCCTGTAACCATAATACTACCGGATGGCATAAAGTGTTTATCGGCAAAATATAAAACCGGAGTTGGCACTACACCAATATTTATGATTTCAGCTCCTGCATCAGTTAATCCGAGTTCTAAGGCTTTACAAAGTGTAGGAGAACTAATCCTACCATCTAAACCGACACAGATTTTGTTATTATCCTTTGTTATACTCATATTAGCAAAACAAAAGCCTATTTTATACGCTACTTCTTCTGTCAAGTGCTTAATACTATTGCCTCTTATATCATAAGCCCTAAAAATTTCTTTGTTAATGTTCATGAAACCTTTAATGTTGTTCGATGTCATACTATAGCCGACTAGACACGGAATCAAGTAAAATTATTAGTAGATTTACGTGGTCAAGCATAATATGACAACCTAACACATAATAACATAGCCTAAAAATTAAAACTCTCGCCTAAATATACTTCTTTGACTTTCTTACTGTTCGCTATTTCTTGAGCACTTCCTTCTAATAATACTTTACCTTCAAAAATAACATAAGCACGGTCTACTATATCTAAAGTATCACGTACATTATGATCGGTTATTAATATACCTATATTAAATTCACGTAAATAAGTAATGAGCTTTTTGATATCAGAAATAGCAAGCGGATCAATACCTGCAAGTGGTTCATCAAGCATTATAAATTTAGGTTCTATTACAAATGAGCGCGCAATCTCAAGTCTACGTCTCTCCCCGCCTGATAAGCTAGCAGAGGACAAATCTTTTAAATGTACTATTGAAAATTTCTCTAGCAAATTATGTGTTTTTTGTTCTATTACTTCTTTATCATTTTCAGATATTTCAACTACAGCCTTAATATTATCTGCAACTGATAATCCACGAAATATTGAAGGTTCTTGAAGGAGATATCCGATTCCAAGCCTAGCTCGTAAATAAATAGGCAAGTTTGTAATATTTATATCATTTAAAAGTAATTGTCCTGAGTCTGGTCGCATTAAACCAATAATAATGTTAAAACAAGTTGTTTTTCCTGCTCCGTTAGGGCCAAATAAACCAACTATCTCTCCTTGTTTTATATGAAGAGATATATCAGTTAATATATTTCTTTTTTTATAGGATTTTGATATATTTTTAATTTGTAAACTATCCATCTTTTTATTTATGTGTTTCCGGTAATACCTCCATTTAACCACGTTTTTTGACCATTGGCTCTATGCGTTATTAAATTTGTATTTTGGACAAAACAGAGTATTACATCTAACTATTTCCTAACAATCTCTACATAGTAGATTAGTTTATTAGTTTTTAAAACATGATCATTGCGTTGTAATATTACATTACCCAGTAGAATAAGTTGTTTATCAACAAAAAAATATTTAGCACTATCTGCAAGTAATAATTCATTATTTATTTTTCTTTCTACAGTCAATTTGCTCGGAACAACTATATGGTCAATAACTTGCTTTTCACCTATTGTTTTATAAAAAATATATAATTTTTGCGTTCTCAGTATCGCATTATCGAAGTAAACAATGACATTTCCAGAATATTCTGCCTTTTGTTTTATTCTATCAATAATTAAAGTATTAGAAGTAATTTGTAAATTTGCAATATCTTTAGCATTAGCATATATAGATATATTAATAGTAAGAAATATTATAAATTTAATAATCCGATAAATCGATGATTGTAGAGACATTACCTTTAAAAATTATAATATTATTTTCATCCATTGTATTAAAACTATCAGAAGTAATTGAAGAGTTTTTGTACAGTAATTTAGCAGAGGAGTTACCATATATATTCTGATTTACTAAATTAATTCTTGCATTGTTAGTGTTAAATATTATTTCATCAAAAAAAAGTTTTATATCGTTTTTTAAGTCTAATATGTTTGATTCTTGATCTAAAAAGCCTTCTTTTGCAGTAATAATAAGAGCTTGGTCTTGATTGATATTATAAATAGCATTTATTATATCTAGCTTATATTTGTTACCGGATTCTTTTATAGCTCGTTCAGTTTTAATTTTATACGCATTTAAATTTTTATTTACTCCTTCAAAAATTGAATCTTGCAATATCACATTATATTTTAAATCATAATTTTTATTGTCTCTTAAATTTAAATTTTTTTTGGTAACATTAATATCGTTTTTTTCATTAATATAACCGCTTTTAATTAAAATATATCCTATATATAACATTCCCACTATTATTAAAAGATATAAAGATTTCCAAATTTTTTTCCGCAGTTTATAAAAAGATGGCATATATTTTAACTAACTCCCATGCTTAGTAAATCATGAATATGAATAATGCCTATAATGATATTATCATCAACAATCGGTATATTAGTGATATTTTTGGCTTTCATTAAATTTAAAGCCTCTTGTGCAAATATTTCCGATGAGATATAATGAGGATTTTTGGTCATAATGCTTGATGCTGTTTTTAAATGGATTTGATCGTGAATATTACGACGTAAATCACCATCTGTGATAATCCCTATCAAATTTTGTTCTTTATCTGTGACAAGCGTACAACCTAAACGTTTTTTATTCATAATAATTATAGTTTCGGTAAAGGAAGTATCTTCATATACTAAAGGTATTTCATCGCCACTACGCATTATATTTTTAATTTTTGTTAAATTAGCCCCTATTGTACCACCTGGATGGTAAATTTTAAAATCATCTCTAGTAAAGCCTCGTTCTTCATGTATAACAGTCATGATAGCATCGCCGAGTGATAACATTATTAAAGATGAGATAGTAGGAGTACCAATTAACGATGCCTCCTGACATTCAGGTATTTTTAATAAAAAATCACTTCTTTTAGCTAAAGTGGAATTTTTATTCATTGTCATTGCGGCAATTTTTATCGAAGAATTGTTACAATATTCAATTATATTAAATAGTTCTTTAGTTTCACCAGAATTAGATAACATCATTACTAGATCATTTCTTGTTATCATGCCTAAATCACCATGACTTGCTTCTGCAGGATGTAAATAAAAGGAAGGCATACCGGTTGAAGAAAAACTGGCAGCTATTTTTCTTGCAATATAACCACTTTTGCCTATACCTGTTAAGATTATCCGCCCCTTAAAAGATAGTAAAAATTCTATAATTCTGTTAAAGTCTGAAGGAATATTGTTAGATAATGTTTCTAAAGCACTTGTTGCACTAGAAATAACCCTCTTTGCGATAATGCGGTAATTATTTGTATTGATCATTTAATTTACTCATTTTCACCGTGGTTTATTAACTATATCTAGTACATATTTAGTATTAGGAGTATTTGTTGATACCTAAATTATCATTGAAAAGAAATTACGCACTGAGTAACACATAATCTTAGGAATTGATGATGGTTTCATTTGATTACCACACAGCTTAAAACTTCTTACAATAATGGTCCTATGTAAAATATTTACGTTCTGTAATTACTTCAGACATTTCAGTATTATTATCTTCATTCCAAGTACGTTTTTTACTAGTATCACGTCGTTGCTCAGATTCTGAATCGTCTTTAACATTATTTTTTTGCTTTGTATTATTTGAAGAGTGATCTTTGTAAGCATTTTTAATAGTTAGTTTTGCTTTACCTTTATTATCAAAGCCTATTAGCTTAACTTTTACTATATCACCTTGTTTTAAAACACTGCTAACCTTATCTATTCTTGCGTCTGAAATTTCACTAATATGCACAAAGCCGTCTTTATTACCTAAATAATTAATAAAAGCACCAGAATCTAAAACTTTCATTACCGTACCGTTAAATATTTCACCGATTTCAGGCTCAACAGCAATCGCTTTAATTTTATCTAATGCAATTTTTATCTTATCCCTATCTGAAGCATAAATAGAAACTGTTCCGTCATCGCTTATATCTATTTTAGCATTGCTAGTTTCACAAATTTCCTTTATTATTTTACCGCCTGGTCCTATAATATCTTTAATTTTATCTTTGTCTATTTTTACAGTAGTAGAAGAAGGGGCATTTTTACTTAGTTCGCTATTTGGTTTACTGATCACTTTATTCATTTGCTCCAGTATATGCAAACGACCGAGTCGTGCTTGCTCTAAAGCTATTTGGATTATTTTAAAATCTATTCCTGATATTTTAATATCCATTTGTAATGCAGTAATCCCTTGACTAGTACCTGCAACTTTAAAATCCATATCACCGAAATAATCTTCATCACCGATAATATCCGATAATACAGCAAATTTATTACTTTCCTTAACAAGTCCCATAGCAATACCAGCAACCGGTGCTTTTATCGGCACGCCAGCATGCATTAAAGCAAGAGAACTACCGCAAACAGTAGCCATTGAAGAAGAACCGTTAGACTCAGTAGTTTCAGCAACTACTCTAATAGAATAAGGAAATTGTACTTTATTAGGTAATATTGGATTAATAGCACGCCATGCAAGTTTACCGTGTCCGACTTCGCGACGACTAGGTGCTTTCATTGGCATTGCTTCATTAACAGAATAGGGAGGAAAGATATAATTAAGCATAAAACGTTCTTTATATTCACCCTCTAAACTGTCAACTATCTGTTCATCTAAACTAGTACCAAATGTAGTACTAACTAAACTTTGCGTTTCACCTCTAGTAAATAAAGCTGATCCGTGTGCTGACGGTAATAAACCTACTTCACAAGCAATTTGTCTTATATCTGTTGTGCTTCTTCCATCAATACGTATATTTTTTTCTAAAATTTTATTACGTAATATATCTGCTGAAATAGCTTTTAAAGCTGATTCAATTTGATAATTATTATATTTTTTATTTTCTATATCACGTACAAAATGTGTAAGAACTTTTTCATATATTAAAGCTAAATCAGTGCTACGTTCTTGCTTAGATTTTATCTCAAAAGCTTGTTCAACTTCTTTTGTAAATAATTTCTCGATTTCTTTCTTTAATGAAGAAGGATATAAATCTTGCATTTCAAACTTTGGCTTTTTAGCCTCTTTTGCGAGTTCTTTAATTAGCTTGATTACTGTCTGGAAACTTTCAAATCCAAATTTTACGGCTTCTAACATTTTGTCTTCAGAGAGTAAATGTGCTTCTGATTCAACCATCATAACTGAATCTTCTGTTCCTGCGACTACTAAATCAAGCTGACTTGTTTTTAATAATTCAAGTGTAGGATTTAAAACAAATTCACCATTGATTAAACCTACTTTACTTGCAGCAACTATTTCTAGATAAGGGGCAGGGGATATGCTAAGGGCAGCAGATGCACCTATAATTGCAAGTATATCTACAGGGGTTGCAGGATCATATGAAAGAACACTGCAAGTTACATGCGTTTCATGCATAAAAGCTTGATGAAATAATGGCCTAATTGGTCGATCTATTAAACGAGATACTAAAATTTCTCTATCTGATGCTTTCCCTTCACGTTTAAAAAACCCACCTGGTATCTTACCAGCAGAATATGCCATTTCTCTATAATTAATTGTTAAAGGGAAAAATCCTATACCATCTTTCACTTTGTTAGCTACTACACACGTACATAATAAAATTGAATTACCCATTTTTACTGTAACTGCTGCATTAGCTTGCCTTGCTATTTTACCTGTACTAATCTCAAGCACTTGCCCATTCCACATGACACTCTTAGTTATTTCATTAAACATCTATTTATCTCATTTCATAATTTATATTCTATTAAAGATATCATTCAGTAATCATCAAACACTTAATCTCATATTGCAATATATATAATGAGATCAAATGGTCAAGTTACGTGCTTACACTAATTTAAGTTGCGGTATAAGTATAATACTTATACTACTTAATCTTTCTGATACCTAGCTTACTTATTAAATCTAAATATTCACTAACATTATTCTTTTTAATATAGTTAAGTAATCTACGACGACGTCCGACTAAAATTAATAATCCGCGTCTTGAAGTATGATCTTTATGATTAGATTTAAAATGCTCAGTTAAATTATTGATTCTTTCAGTTAAGATAGCACATTGCACTGCAGTTGAACCAGTATCATTTTCAGTAATAGCATATTCTTTAATTAATTGTTGTTTACGTTCTGTAGTAATCGACATCGATAATTTCTCCTTTAAATGTTATAATAAATTAAATACTCGTAAAGAATTAAAACAACTCTTGTTTAAGCTACCTATTGCAAGTAGAGTACCATTATATCGAACCCATAAAAAACTAACGTCTTCTTCATAATCAAATACACATTTTTGTCCATATTTAATTCTTTGTGCTTGGTCATCGGTTGCATCAAGAACCAGGATGTCGTCCAGTATTGCTTCTATCTTTATACTTTTTTTTTCTATAAAATTTTTGGTAATTTCGTCAGATGATTTAATTTTAATAGCATTTTCTGCTTTAAATATTCCAACTTGAGTACGGCGCAATTCTAGCACAAATCCTAAACTTTGCAAGGATAATGCCAAATCTTCTGTTAAAGTCCTTATATAAGTACCTTTTGAGCATTCCGTATAGTATGTAGCAATAGCATTTTCTTTGTCAAAATTCAAACATTTTAGATCATATATAGTTATATTGCGTGGCTTTAATTCTACTATTTTTCCTTCTCTAGCTAATTTATACGCTCTTACACCATTAACTTTAATAGCAGAAAAAATCGGGGGTACTTGTCTTATATTACCTATAAACTTAGAACATACTGTGTATACCTCTTCTTGAGACGGGATATAATCTTTTGATGCTATTACTTTACCAGTATAATCTCCGCTATCTGTTTGTGTGCCGAATTTTACACTAAAAATATAGGTTTTCCTAGCATCAATTAGCAACTGTATTAGTTTTGTAGCTTCACCTACTGCAAGAGGTAATATTCCTTCTGCTTCTACATCTAAAGTACCGGCATGTCCTATCTTAGTTTTACCGATTATTTTTTTTACTATATTAACAAGTTTAGCAGAACTTATACCTCTTGGTTTATAAAAATTTAACCAATAATTACCCATGAATATATGATATAAAATGCAAAATTGATAGACACAGTTTAATTTCAACAAGAGCAAAAAGTTTATAATGCAAGGAGCATTATTAATGCATGAGTACTACAGAGCTTATTAAGACAACTTAGCCAATTTTAAAATTAAACGAGTATATCCTTGACTTAAATGTAGAAAATCTTTAATATATAATTCTAGCCAATAGACATAGGTTAGACTCAATAATGACGATTAACGCCAGTAATATAGAAAATTCTTTTTCTAAAATCAATAGCCATTTTTCTAAGCTTACAGATTATATCTGGCCTATAAAACGCCACGAAATTTCTAAGTTTTTATTCATTACATTATTAATGTTCTGTATTTTATTTATTCAAAATCTCATCAGAGCTTTAAAAGATAGTATTGTTACTACTATGATAGGTGCTGAGACTATATCATTTTTGAAATTTTGGGGCGTGATGCCGTCAGCATTCTTAATAACTGTTATATATGTTAAACTTGTCAATAGGATGAAAGCAGAAAATATATTTTATCTTATTATATCAATTTTTTTAACATTCTTTGCTTTGTTTGCATACGTTATTTTCCCAAATCATGAAATGCTGCATTTAAGGCCTGTAACCGTGCATAATTTAACGGCAAGTTTACCGAATTTAAAATGGTTTATACTTCTTTTATCAAAATGGAGTTTTTCACTATTTTATATAATAGCCGAATTATGGCCAAATGTAGTTTTTGCATTACTGTTTTGGCAGTTTGTGAATAATATTACTACAGTAGAAGAATCGAAAAGATTTTATCCATTATTTGGTTTACTTAGTCAAACAGGTATTTATTTAGCAGGACATTTTTTAGAAAATCTAAGTAATATAAATTATTATGTCACTAATAAATTTGCATTGCAATCGTCTTTTCATACACTTTCTATACAAATTATACTAACTATAGTATTAATTTTAGGCATAGTATCGATAAAAACTTTTTGGTTACTTAATCATAAAGTACTAGACAAAAAGCATATGGCATTACTCAGGTTCAAAACAAAAAATAAATCTATTACTATTGCTAAAAGTTTTCAGATGATTCTATCGTCAAGACACATTAGATTAATTGCAACTTTGCTTATCTGCTATGGCATTGCAATTAATTTAGTAGAAGGCCCTTGGAAAGCAGCAGCAACTAAAATTTATAAAACTCCAACCGAATATGCAGCTTTTATAGGAAGTTATTTAAGCTACACTGGAGTATTTACTATTTTCTTTGTTCTACTTGGTTCCAATATAGTTAGAAGAATGGGCTGGTTTACTTCAGCTGTGATCACACCTTCAATAGTTTTTATTACCGGTATATTATTTTTTGCTGTTAATAATTTTGAAGGCTTTGCTGGCTTAATAATAGCAAATTTTATTTTGACCGATCCTGCTTTAGTTGCTATAACAATAGGTGCTATTCAAAATGTACTTAGTAAATCAAGCAAATATACTTTATTTGATTCTACAAAAGAAATGGCTTATGTTCCTTTAGAACCAGAAATCAAAATAAGTGGTAAGGCTGCTGCCGACGTTATAGGTACAAAACTCGGTAAATCCGGTAGTGCATTTTTACAATCATTAATATTTATAATATTACCTTCTGCTAGTTATCAATCTATTTCAATCTGTTTAATGATTATATTTATCCTCACTTGCGTAACTTGGATTTGGGCTACTAAAGAACTAAATAAAGAATATAAAAATTCTATTAAATTTTCTCAAAAATAATATCAAATTTTTTCTTGATATTACTATAATCTCTTTATACTATCTAATAGTATAACACAAACTATGAAAGTGGTAGGTTATGTTATTACAGCAAAAGCAGAAATCCAGCTTTTTCTTCTATAATCCTGTGTCTTAAGCTAAGTACGGGCTCTTTTGGATGATTTTTTTTGGATCTAGCTCACAGGTCTCGGTATAACATTTAGTTTGTGCTAATTAATTTTTTGTTAAATTAGAGGTTTTATGAGTAAAAACGGTAACCAAGATATAAGTGAATTTGATCCTTTAAATAGAGAATTTACAGAAGCAGAAAAACAACAACAAATGCAACAAGAACAAGAATTTTTTTCTCAAACTATACTAGATATAGCTGATGATGGTTTTATGGTTGCATCTTCTTCTCAAGCTACACCTTCAATTAGTTTTTTATCAAATAATCGTCCACATGGTGATCATAAATCAGATCCAATAACTGAAGCTATAAGAAAAGAAATCCTTGAAAAACAAAGAGATATATTAAGAGAATATTTTGTTAATACAAATCCAGAACTAGCTGAACAAATAGCAAAAGAAGAAGACGATAGAAAATTTCGTGCTTTTTTGAGTAATCAAGATAATTATGCATTAATTAATAAAGCTTTTGAAGATACAAAGACGAAAAAGAACCTAGAAAAAGCTGAAATAGTCGGTTATAAAAATGTTCTTTCTACATATAGTGTTGCGAATGGATATCAAGGTGGATTCCAACCAGTACAGTGGGAAAATCAAGTCAGTGCAAGTGATCTTAGATCCACAGTAGTTAAAAATGATGAAGGTGAAGAACTATGTACCTTAAATGAAACAACTGTTAAAACTAAGGATTTGATTGTAGCAAAACAAGATGGTACTCAGGTTCAAATCAACTCATATAGAGAAATAAATTTTCCTATAAAACTTGATAAAGCCAATGGGTCAATGCATTTATCTATGGTAGCATTAAAAGCTGATGGTACAAAACCAGCTAAAGATAAAGCAGTATATTTCACTGCACACTATGAAGAAGGTCCAAATGGTAAACCACAACTTAAAGAAATAAGTTCACCACAACCTTTAAAATTTGTAGGAACCGGTGATGATGCAGTAGCTTATATTGAGCATGGCGGAGAAATTTATACGTTGGCAGTTACACGTGGTAAATATAAGGAAATGATGAAAGAGGTAGCACTAAACCATGGACAGAGCGTTGCCTTATCACAAACTATAGCTGAAGATTTAACACATGTACAAGGTCCATCTCATGAAACACATAAACCAATAATAATTCCAAATCAAGAATTAGAATCATCTATTGAACAGTATACTAGTCAACAAGTGCCACCAATCACTACGTTCAACAAATCACTGCAACCTAAAATTTCACAAATACATCAATTGCAACCACAACAAGCTCAATCTTCAGGAATTCCAAATCCAGTACTTAATGCAGCTAATGCTTTATCAACAAGTATGCAAGATTTATTAAATAATATAAATTCATATTTAACAAAAAATCAAGATATTAATAAGCAAAGCGATTTAATTAAAGAAGCTGCTATCGCAATTCTTAATAATAAGAAAAGTGATTTTGCTGAAAAGCAGTATAATATAATTGATTTAGCTAAAAATATATTCTCTAATAAAGACATTATAGCAGATGCTAAAGTAAATGTAGTAAATACATTATTAGAAACCATACAAAATGATCAGAATACACTAGACATAAAAAAATCAAAAATACTTGAAGATACAGTAGCTATCACATTAAACTCCGAGAATATAGAACTAAAACAAAAACAGCAAATATTAGAGAAGGTAGTAGATATCGGTTTAAGTATTAAAGATGATATAAGTAGAGTTGTAGCAGTTGATAGTATTATGGATACTGTAATCAAGAGTAACATTGCTAATGAAGATAAAGAGAAAATATTTATAACAGTATTTGATCAAATTAATAGCTATGAATTCAGTAATGTTGCAAAACAAAAATTGTTAGATTCTATATTAAAGAAAACTGCAGAAACGCAAGTTCTTAGTCCTGAACAACAACAATTGATGAATCAGAATTTAGATAATATTACAACAGAACACACTAAAAGAGATACTATAGAAAAAGTAAATAATATTTTACTTGAGCCTCTCAGTAATACTGCATTAAAAACAACAAATATACAAGTCATGACATCTAATGTGCTAGATAGTCCAGTTCAAATAGAGATGAAAAGTAAATTAATCCAAGTAGTTACTAAAACCGTTGCAGAAAGTGCACTTGTTGAACCTAAAGATAAAACAGAGATTGTTAAAGGTATAGGTAAGACTATAGTTACTCATAGTGATACCTCTTTACCCTTACATGATAAAGTAGTGATTATGGGATCAGTAGCAAAAGGTATTGTAGAAAGTAAGAATGATTTACTTGATAGAGAGCTAATCATTGCAGGGTTAGTAGATGGCATTTATGAAGCGAAAGGAGACAATGCAGTCGTTCATGCAATTTCTAGTATGATCGCTAATAGTAATATTAATCAATCTGAGAAAGAAGCCCTTAAAAGATCTCAAGATGTAGTAAGTGAGAAAGTTTTAGATAAAGAAATACAAAATTTAGATAGAGAGTTAAAAGCGCAAAATATAAACGAATCTAAACTTCATGATGATATATATAACAAAACGCAAGATGTAGCTAATGCATTAAAAAATGTTATTACAACTGTTTTAGATGATAATTCTGGACAACGTGGAGTTTCAGAAGAAGCTCCAAAAAAAGTCTCTAGTTTATTAAATGATATATCTAAGCGTACAATTGAGAAAGTCAATAATTTGCGAGCTATGCTCTCTCAAGATGGTAATCTTAAAACTTTTGAAGAAAAAAAAGATGAAGCAACAAAAAAAGTAGATGAGTTAGTAAAGGCATTTGATAATAAATCTTCTACTGAAGAACAGCAAAATTTCATTAAATCTAATTTAATTGATAATAAAACTTTATCTAGAGAGATACGTTTACAAATTATAGATAATTTATTAAAAGCACAAGCACAAAAACGAGCAGAAACAATTGAAAACCTTAGTGCTAAAACGGAAGATGTAAGAGTAATATCAGGCAAGTCTGAATTAAAACCTATAAGTCAAGATGAGCCATATATTCAAAAAGCTAAAATGGTAGTAGAAAGAGATAGGGTTGATATTAAAGACAATATAAAAATTATGAGTGCATTAATCAATGCAAGAGATAGCATTCAGTCTGAAAATTTCAATAAATCAATACATATTAAAAAAGAGTCTTCCTTTCCGCAACGCTAATCAAGATTTGTATTTTATAATTTATAATGTCATTCCTAGACAAAAGTTGGAATGACATAAATTGTATCAAGATATAATAATGAGGTTAAATTACCTTTATACATTAGTTTTTAGTTTTTCTTTACCAGCTAAGCATTTTACTAAATTATTAATTGCTTGTTGTTCTTCTGTACTATTAATTTTCATAAAATTTCTTGAAACTTCAATACACATACGTTGATGTTGAGTATGTACAGGCTGTGGTTTGTTAGCTTCTTCTAAACCTTCAAAGAAATAATCAATATTTCTATCTAAAGCTTCTGCGATTAATACTAGCCTCCCTACAGAAATTCTATTAATTGCTTTTTCGTATTTTTGTAATTGTTGATGAGTAACATCAATGACTTCAGCAAGTTGTTGACGCGACAAGCCTTTAGCAAGTCTTAAAGAATAAATCTTCTGACCTATAAAACTATCGATTTTTTGTATAATATCGTTTTTTCTACCCATTATCTTCTCCTTGGTTACTAATTATGTCTATATTTAAAAATTTTCTTTGAACATAAATAATATTATCCTATAGTATATAAAACATTTGGCTATTAATAATTTTTATACCATTAAACTTATCCAATTGTAAGTAGAAATAATATCATAAATTAATATTATAAGCAACTATAAAATAATATTTTTCAAGTTTTTTGTAATCATTTGTTAAAATAATTATTCAAGAATAATACACAATTATTTTATCAAATAAAAAAATATCATAAGAATTTTACAATTGTTTAAAAGATAAAATATTAATATTATGATTATGTTTTCAAAACTTATAACGCATCAAATTTATAAAAAACTAAAATTTTGGTGTATTATAGAAAAATATAAAATTAATGCAAGAGAAAATTTCATTTCTATATGAATATTTCAAATCAAAGATAAAATATAGTTTCATTTTAATTATAAATTAATTATTTACAGTGAACTTATTTAAGGTTAAATATAAAATTAATAATAACAACTTAATAATGATAATGAGAAAAATTTTAAATTGTCTTTATGTAGCTTTATTTAGAACAATAAAAGATGATGGCGTTGAACATTCGGGATATATGTCATTTATGATACTTTTATCTATTTTCCCTTTCTTAGTATTTTTATTAGCTTTAACAAGCTTTTTAGGTGCTTCAGAACTCGGCCAAAATTTTATACAAATTTTTCTAGAGAGTCTGCCAGAACAAGCAACAGAATCAATAGAAAAAAGAATACGAGAATTATTAAGTGCACCTCCTCAAAGTTTAATGAATCTTGCCATCATAGGAAGTATTTGGACTGCTTCTTCTTTTGTGGAATGTTTAAGGACTATTTTAAATCGTGTATATCAAATTAAATCTCCACCACCTTACATAAGAAGAAGATTACTTAGTATTATACAATTTCTTATAATTAGTGCCTTAATTACCTTTACTATGTTTCTTTTAGTCGTGATTCCAATAATTTTTACAAAAATTCCAATAATATTAGAGACCATTGAACAATATAAGATCATTTTAAATTTTATAAGATATTCTTTAATTTTAATTTTATTATTTTTAGGTGCATCATCGTTGTATTATATATTGCCTAATGTAAAACTAAATTTTGTTGATGTATTTCCAGGAGCTGTATTAACTGTAGTATTATGGATAATAAGCGGATATTTACTTTCAACATATATAGTCTATTATAATCAACTAAATCTCATGTATGGTTCTCTTGGAAGTATAATAGTGACATTAATATTTTTCTATATTATAAATATGATATTTATCTATGGTGCAGAATTTAATTATCTAATGAAAAATTATACAAATATAGATCACAATATAGAGCAAAGTGCAACTTGAAGCATTGCATACATTATTGAGTTTTAAAAAAATAAGTTATAAGTTAACACTTAGACAAGTTTTATATTCAAAATTTTTAATTTTAGTTATAAATAAATAATTATTTCGTAGTTTTAAAGTTTTATAGAAAATAAAAATCATTTAAAAAATTCTGGTTTAAATAACCTAAAACTTTCCTGGTATGATGTAGGTAATGGAGTTAAATTATATTGAGGATCGAACGCGTTCCCGTAAATTTTTTCTATTTTTTTGAGCGAATTTGGAAAGGTTAAAGCCAACAATATTGACTTTAAAATAGTAAACATTGCTATATATGGATCAGTTTCGGGAGAAGATAAGCGATGTTCTAAACGTTTTGGTAAAGAATTTGGAGTTCGTACTGCTACGCTTCTATTATTACCACCGTATGATACATGTGTAGGAGACATAAATTTTTTATTGATCCGTAAATAATCTAAAGTAGTAGGCATAAAAACTAGTAGTGTATCTAGCATATAGTGACATATCCCTTGTGCTGCTAATATATAATAATCATTTAACTCAGAATTAAAATTAATATGAAAATGCATACTATTACCATAATCATCCAAAAACGGCTTAGGAGAAAAATCTATATAACCGTTTAACTGCTTTGCATTTTTTGTTAAAATCTTCTTAACCTCTAATATATTTTTGATATATTGTATTAAATTTATAGAAGGAGGAAGTGCTATTTCAAATTGGTTATTTCCTTTTTCTTTCTTGATTTTAGAAATTTTAAATTTAGATAAGTCTTTGCTTGAAAGTATTTCAAAGTTAGCTATATCAATATTGTGACTTAAATAAAACTCTATTTCTACGCCTATAATAGGAATGATCTGATAGTTTTGGTAAAATTGTGCTATTATCTTTTCTAACTGTTTATTTTTTTGTAAATTTTGAGATAAAGTATTAATAAAATTATTATAATTAATATATGGTATCTTCATGGAAGTATTAATACATAAATCAGTTTATTATAAAATTTTTGATAAAACATTCAACAACTCTAGTCATAGATATATACAAGAAAATCACTCTATAAATGAAGCAGAAATATTGGCAAACATAGAATCTATTACTAATTATTTTAAAGCACAAGATATTTTAATTTTAAATCAAGTACATAGCAATCAAATTGTTAATGCTGATGAGCATATAGTGACTATACCTGAAGCAGATGGAAGCATTACAACTAAAAAAAATTTAGTATTAACAGTACAATCCGCAGATTGTGTACCGGTATTACTTGCAAGTGACGACGGTAAAATAATAGGAGTTGCACATGCAGGTTGGCAAGGAAGTATAAATAATATTATTAGTAATATAGTGACTAAAATGATAGAAAAAGGAGCAAAAAATTTAATAGCAGTGATAGGTCCAGCTATAGCGCAAAGTTCATATGAAGTTGATGATAAATATTATAAAACTTTCTTAAGTAAGGATATTAACAATAAACGATTTTTTATAAACTCAATAAAAGAAAATCATTATATGTTTGATTTACCAGCTTTTGTAGAATTAAAACTTAATGAATCAGGTGTGAAAGATATAAAAAATATTACTGAAGATACTTATACAAACCCATCTAAATACCCAAGCAAAAGACGCTCATATCATATGCAAGTACCTTATAATGAAAAAATATTATCAGCTATCGTAATTAAATAATTGATGAATAACTGTTAATTTAACTTTTAATGGATCAAGAGAAAAATGACTATCAAATAATTGACACGCCAGACAACATTTAAAAAATAGATGGTATTAATACTATTACTAGTATCAAAAAATATTTCAAACTTTATAGAAATTGTAGTGTAATTAGGTAGCAGTACAGTAGTGACCTTATATGGAAATAATACATAGCCTATAGTTTTTATTAGAAATAAGTCATACTAAAGAGTGATATGCTCTTTAAAAAGAAACTAAAGTATACTACCATAAATATATATTCCGGTAGTGATTTTAGATATTAATTAATTCTTAATCAGGAATAGAAAATATTTAATTGATTTAAAATTTTATTTTTTATTTAAAAAACGTAAAAATATGTTATTTGAAGTTATGATTTATATCATTACTTATTCATAATTAATACAATAATAAGAAAATCTAGAAAATGTATCAAATTAATAGTTTTTATAAATTTTGTAAAAATAAAATATAGATAAATTAAAATATATAACTGTGAACAAAAATTGAGGCAATGAAATATGTAAACAATTCGTGAGTTGTCAAAATAATTTAAACTGTGCTCTTAGGTGATTTTTTTGTACAAACTAATCTTTAATATTCTTAAAATCTTTTAATAAAGCCATACAATTTACTCATTATATATAAATCTAATACAAAAATATTGCTAATGATATTGTTAATACAATTTCAGTCTAATATTCATTTTTAGAGAGATTTCCTTACTTGATATTTTTTAATTCATTAAGCATGCTATGAAAAATAGAGTACTATTATTAGCATCGAGGCACTAAAGATTTATGAATTTATTGATAGCTGTAACAATAAAAACTCTACATTGGCAGATATTATAACTACTGAGGAGAAAATTATTAGAGTATATATGCATGGTAACAATTACATATTTATAAGTCGTAGCCACGCTTCCCAGTCACGTTTTCCTAAATCTTCTTCAAAAGATAATAAATCTTTTACCGTTTTCTTACATATTTCTACGGAAGGAATTATAAGTTCTTGTTGTATTGTTGAATTTAGCAAACATTGTGTTTTACAAGCTTGTTCTAAATGATAAGTATAAAACATAGCCTCATGAATAGTTTTACCGCATGTAATAGCACCATGATTACGGAGCAACATTACGTAATTTTGCTTAAGGTCATTAACAAATTTAGTACTTTGCTTGTCAGCATCTAGCACTAGAGAATTATAATCATGATAAGATATTCTATCATAAAAATGTAATGCCCATTGACTTATTGGTAAAAGCCCGCATTTTAAAGCAGAAACTGCAGTAGATGCAGGAGTATGATAATGAAAAATAGCCAAAACATCAGGACGTGCTTTGTAAATATTACCATGAATAAAGTACCCGGTTTTATTATATTGATATTCTTCTCCTTCTAAAATTTTTCCATCTAGACTCACTTTTAAAAGATTTTCTGTAGTTACTTCTTCAAATCTTAGTCCAAAAGGATAAATATAGTAAAAATCTGCATTTTTAGATCGTGCTGATAGATGAGTATAAGTATGATCATCTAATGACAAGTATGCCATTATTTTGTAAGCAGCAGCTAAATTATATTTTATATCCATTATTGCTAAAATCTATATTAGTTTTATATTATTTTTACGTATCTTAATTTTATATAATCATAAGAAAGCATGAATTCCTTGCTTTAACTAGCTAGAATTTAATATTTAAAAGGAGTGTATAATAATCTCACTCTATATATACAATATCTATAATTGTTTTTTAGAAGTTTTTATTTACCTCATTTATAAAGTATAGCATACAAGATATCTAAGTATAAAGAATCTCCTTTAATCGCATCCTTATAATTAAAGTGCAAGAAATATTTCCATTTTTTTAAAAAAATAGAAAAAATAAGCAATAATATATTTTGCTGAATACACCAGATTTGCAACAATTTTTTATTTGCATCTAAAGGAACTAGATAAATTTAAATAATCTGTGCAAGTGCAAACAAAAAGTCATTATAAACTGCAGCGCATCTTAAATTAGTGTGCGTGAGTAGTCATAATGGAAATAATAGAGCTCTGATTTCCAACAAAATCAAAATATTAGTAATTCTTTAGTAAATATCCACCAATATGTAAATTCATTATAAAAAAATTACTAAAATAAATACTTATAGATTCATGTACAATTAGTGATGAAATCCAAAATGTAAAAAATAAAAGCTAAAAATATACCTATAAATGTTACAGCAGGTAATAGTTTTTAACATAGCAAATCATTATAAAATTACAGTAATAATTCAGTTATTTTTACAGAAATAGTAAAAACAATTTTGTTGTAAAATATTTGAAAATTCCAAAAGGATTCATATAGGTAATTTGTAAATAATTTTTTGATTCTTGCAAAGAGTTATAAACCCGAATGTGTCATAAGTAGTTTAGCGTTGACAGAAATCAATATACAAATCAGTTTATGACCCTTGTTTAATTTTAGCTTGAGCTGCAGCAATTCTTGCTATAGGGATTCTGTATGGAGAGCAAGAAACATAGTTTAAATTCGCCTTATGAAAAAATGCAATTGAAGTAGGGTTTCCAGCATGCTCTCCGCAAGCTCCAAGTTTTAAATTAGCATTACTGCTTTTACCTCGTTTTATAGCAATTTCAATTAATTCTCCTACTCCTTCTTCATCAAGAGTAGTAAATGGATCAGATTCAAAAATCTTTTCTTCTAAATAATATGGAAGAAAAGATGCAATGTCATCTCTAGAAATTCCATATGTAGTTTGAGTTAAATCATTAGTCCCAAAACTAAAATAGTCAACCTCCTTAGCTATTTTTTTACTCTCAAGTGCGGCCCTTGGAAGTTCTATCATAGTACCAAGGGTAAAGGAAAACTTATAGCTATAACGTTGTTCTAATTCTTGTACTACTTCATAAATATACATTTTGAGCTTTTTTATTTCAGCTACGTTACTAATTAAAGGAATCATTAATTCTAAATTAGATTCTATATGTTCTTTTTTATGTAGTTCAAAAATAGCTGTAAAAATTGCTTCAATTTGCATTTGGTAAATTTCCGGTAAGCATATTCCCAGTCTACATCCACGATGCCCAAGCATAGGATTTACTTCATGCATAGCATGAAGACGTTGATGAATCATAGATAACGGTAAATTTAAGCTATTTGCTAAATTTTTTTTATCCTCTTCAGTAGTAGGTAAAAACTCATGTAGTGGAGGATCAAGTAATCTAATATTTACAGGTTTATTTTTCATTACTCTGAATAAAGATTTAAAATCCTCAGTTTGTAGTGGTAATAATTTCTGTAACGCGCATTGTCTACGTTCTATATCAGGAGCAATAATCATCTCCCTTACTAAAGGAATTTTATTCTTATCAAAAAACATATGTTCGCTACGACACAAACCTATACCTTGAGCACCAAATTTTATAGATACTAAAGCATCGTTAACAGTTTCAGCATTGGCACGAACTTTTAAGCTGCTAATTTCGTCTGCCCAATCTAAAATTAGCTTTGACTCTTCACTGAAAGTAGGCTGAATTAATGGCATTTCCCCTAAAAAGATTTTACCACTACCTCCATCAATTGTTATAATATCTCCTTGTTTAATAACTATGTCACCTGCTATTAATATTTGCTTTTGTTCATCTATAGATAAATTATTTGTCCCACAAACACAAGGTTTTCCCATACCTCTTGCTACAACTGCAGCATGCGAAGTCATTCCACCTCTAATAGTTAAAATACCAGAAGAAACATGCATTCCATTAATATCTTCGGGACTGGTATCATGACGTACTAAAATTACTTTATGATGATGCGATAATTTTTCAGCATCATAAGGTGAGAATACTACAATCCCAGTTGCAGCACCAGGAGAAGCAGGAAGTCCCTCAGCAATAGAAGTAAGCCCCTTGCTGTAATCAATTCTTGTATGTAATAATTGATTTAATGATTCCGGATCAATGCGCATTAATGCCTGTTCTTTAGAAATAAGTTTTTCTTTTACCATTTGTACTGCAATATTAATAGCAGCGATAGCAGTTCTCTTTGCAGTACGTGTTTGTAGTATATATAGTTTATTATTCTCTATAGTAAATTCTATATCTTGCATATCTAAATAATGTTCTTCAAGCTTTTTTGCTATTTGTGATAATTCCTTAAACACTTCCGGCATCATTGCTTGCATAGAATTCGAATCATTTGCTATAATTGGCATAGGAGTTCTAGTTCCTGAGACTATGTCTTCACCTTGAGCATTGATTAAAAACTCTCCAAATAATTTTTTTTCTCCTGTAGAAGGTGACCTAGTAAAAGCAACGCCCGTAGCTGAAGTTTTACCTAAATTACCGAAAACCATTTCTTGAATATTAATAGCTGTCCCAAAATCTTCTGAAATGTTATTGAGTTTTCTATATATAATCGCTCTATTATTTTTCCAAGAATATAGTACAGCTTTAATTGCTGATTCTAATTGTTCATAAGGATCATTGATTAGTTGCTTATCATACTTAATATGCAATCGTTTAAAATCATCAATAATTTTTTCTAATAATTCTACGGTAATATCACTATCTTTATAAATATCAGCCTGAATCTTATGATTTTCATAAATTTGTTCAAATAGATCACTAGGTATAGATAATACAGTTGAACCGTACATCTCTAAAAATCTTCTGTAACTATCAAGAGCAAATAGTTTATTACCGCACGCATCAGCAAGAGCATTACACACTTCATTATTCATCCCAAGATTAAGTATAGTATCCATCATTCCAGGCATTGAAACTGTAGAACCTGAACGCACTGATAATAATAAAGGATTGCTTGTCGTACTACCAAAAATTTTACCAGTAGTGACTTCAAGTTTGCTGATAGCTTGTTGTAATTCATTTTGAAAATTTTTTGGAAAGTTATTATTGTGCTTATAAAAATAATTACATAACTCTGTAGTTATTGTAAAACCATTAGGAATAGGTAGTTTTAGGTTAGACATTTCAGCAAGACCTGCACCTTTATTACCAAGTATATTGTTCATGCTAGCGTTTCCATCACTACCATTATTACCAAAATAATAAATTAATTTATTCATATCAAAGTTTGCTAATAGTGTATATGTTTTTAAGTACTACATTATTTATACATTAGGAAAAAAATAGTAGCAATGTTAAATTAAGATATCTTTTTTTAAAGAATTGACATTATGGAATTTGTTATTATAATTGTAATTATATTGTGTGTACAATAATTACAATAAATTTTCCCCTCAGAACCTAACAAGCTAATTGAAATTCTTTTAACATATTATTGACTAATTTAAGAAAAGCTACCATAATCTAAATGGTCGTGCAGTTGCGTGATGATAATCACGAGGAAAGTCCGGACTCTATAGAGGTATGGTGCCGGTTAACATCCGGCAGAGTATTATTACTTTAGGGCTAGTACCACAGAAAATATACCGCCGAGTATTTCGGTAAGGGTGAAAAGGTGTGGTAAGAGCACACCGGTAAGTTGGCAACAAGTTACGCATGGTTAACCCCACCAAGAGCAAGATCAAATAGGCATTACAGAATTTAAATATTTATTTAAGTTCCTGGGTTACCTCTAATCGGATTGTAATGCGGGTAGATCGCTTGAGGTAAACGGTAACGTTTATCCTAGATAAATAACTGCAATGAATTAATATTCATACAGAATCCGGCTTATAGACCAGATGAGCAGGTATTACATGTGTTAATACCGCAGAGTTATTGCGAGTAACTGAAAAAAGTATGGCAATCTAGAAAAATAATCAGATTCTGTGGATTTTTAGTGTTCCCTCGCAATGACGAAAATAATACACGTATAGATTACAGCATGAGATGATACTAATACTTACTGTAACATAATTTAATGAAAAAGTTATATCATAATCCTATTTGTCCTCTTTCAAGACAAGCACGTTTCTTCTTAAAAGAATTAGATATAGAATTTACTACTATTAAAGAAGATTACTGGCAATTTAATAAAGATTTTTTAAAAATCAATCCTGCAGGAACATTGCCTATTTTAGAAGAATCATACGGTTTATTTGTAGTCGGTATTTATCCTTTTGTTGAATATCTTAATAACAAATATCCAAATTTTAATTTTCTAGACACAGATATTGATATTTGTTGTGAAATTAGACGATTGTTCTTTTGGTTTAATAATAAGTTTTATTTTGAAGTTACTAAAATTATTATCGATGAAAAAGTTATACGATCGATTTCTAAAATGAGTAGTCCACGAACGGAATTTTTACGTGCCGCAAAAAATAATCTAAATTATCATTTAGAATATATAACTTCTTTACTAGAAAAAAGAAGTTATCTTGTATCTGAATTCCTAACTATTGCCGATATTGCAGCAAGTTGTCATTTATCTGTACTAGATTATTTCGGAGAAATTTATTGGGATAAATGGGCACTGGTAAAACATTGGTATTCACTAATTAAATCAAGACCGGCTTTTAGGCTATTATTACAAGATAGAATTCCTGGTTTTATACCTCCAAGCTATTATACAGATTTAGATTTTTGATTATTCAATCATTTTAGTCTTTATGTATCATGATCTTTGAATATTTGATGCTCAAAGCTTGATTTTTTATGAATGTAGCAATCATAATGAATCGAGATCCGGCTTAAAAAAATAGTAACCAGTCGTAATATAAGTCAATTTTATTATTGAAACATAAGTATATTAATAACTTGCTATATTCAGTTTTAATATCTCATTACTATAGTATCTAGTTATTTATACTAGTTATAGTAAAATAGCTTTGTGGTATATTGGACACAGTACTTTGATATAACAAAATTAATAATTTTGGTATGTTTTTGAATATTATATCAATAATAAAAAATTTCCTTTTATATATCCTTTAATATTATATAATGACATGCTTTAGTATTATATAATGGCATGTAATATTATTAATTTCTAAACTTTGACCAAACTTGATCAAAATTATATAATAGAAATAGAAAAATAGCACTAGCATAAGTATAATTAAAGTCAGTATAACACTTGATTTTATAGCTACCTCAACCGGATTAAAGAAGGAATATATTACTTAATACATGTATTTATTATCATTTATATTAGGCGGATTAAATACACTACTTCGTCAATTACGCTTATCAATTAGCTCAATAGATTTTTATAAAGATGTATATAAAAATTATCAAGGGTATGGAATAAAATATTTATTTACTTTATCTTTTATTCCATCAATAATTTATTGTATTTTTATATTAAATTACATAATAACTTTAAAAGATTATTTTAATGGTACAAGCTCATCAAAAGTTACAGACAACATTGAGTATATTATCAATCAATTACCAAAAATTAAATACAATAATTCAAAAATTTCAGTTGAAGAAGTAGAACCTATATATTTATATAGTAAAAATAACAATAAAATATTCGTCATTGATACAAAAAATCAAGTTTCTAACCAAGAAAAGAGCAAAGTGCCGTTTGTACTTGAAGAGAATAAGCTGAAGATAAATTTAGTATCTAATACTAAGAAACATTTTCCAAGTATTGTTAATTATTCTGAGATATTCAAGCAAAATGAAGTAATTTTAACTCCTGAAATAATAAAAAAATATTTTGCAGATAATTTATTATATGCACCAAATTTATTTATTTTTTTTGGTACACCGGTTATTATATTATTTTGGTTTGTAACATTCTTATTAGAGAGGAGTATTATAGTTTTGTTAGTATATGGCTTAGCTAATTTACTTACTACTAAAACTTCAATACAAACTTCTATAAGGTTAGTGATGTTTTCAAGCGGAATCCCAATAATATTACAACCAGTTATTATTATATTAATACCAGAATTAAGTATATTAATACAGCTACTACAAATGTTTACAACTTTTTTAGTATTTGTCGCTATTTTGCAAATTAACAAGAGCTTGTCACATATATAAGAAATATACGTTGACTATCTTGCCTACTTTTTTACTAAAATCTATAAAATTTAATTTACTTCTAATTTTTGCTTTAATAATTAAATACTTGACTAAATTACTTTAGTATTGTAGACATAAAACAATTTTAAGTTTTAGTATGGTTGGTATAATGATACTGAAAATAAAAGAAATATATACTGTAATGGCGATACTTGAACTGGCAACAAATATAAGTAATGGGCCGATCATTTTGGATAAAGTTTCAATAAAACACAATATATCACTGAATTATTTAGCGCAAATTTTTTCTAAACTTAAAAAATCTGATCTAGTTAAGTCGATTATAGAATCAAAAGATTGTTAATAGGTAATCTATAAGAAATAAAAATTTCTGATTTGATGTTGTAAACTTTAATTTAAAAATATGATATATCTTGATCATAATGCTACTACTTTCATTGATCCTAGAGTTAAGGAATATATAATAAGTTTAATGGATAAGGAGCTTAACCCTTCATCCGCACATACTTCTGGCAGATTTGCTAAGAACATTATAGAAACTGCACGTTCACAAATCGCAACATCTCTTGGTATAACAATGTCTAGGGAATATAATATTACTTTTACATCTTCTGGAACTGAAAGTAATAATTTAATAATGAAAAATTTTTATGATGGTGATATTTTTATTTCAGCTATTGAACATTTATCGATTTATAACCATATAAATTATGCGCCAAATATTAAAATTATAAGAGTTAATAAGCAAGGACTAGTGGATTTAGAACATCTAGAAGACTTATTATCTCAAAGTAATGCTAGTAAAAAACTAGTTTCCGTAATGATTGCAAATAATGAAAATGGAGTGTTACAGGATATAGCTGCGATAAGTAAAATAACTAAAAAATATAATGCAAAATTTCATAGTGATTTAGTACAAAGTTTTGGCAAGATATCTTTAAATATTAAAGAATTAGGGTTAGATTTTGCTACGATTTCAGGACATAAAATAGGAGGAGGGCATGGTTGTGGTGCTTTAATCTCTAACTCTAATTTTCAGCTTATCCCAATAATTATAGGAGGAGGTCAGGAAAAATCAGTGCGCTCAGGCACTGAAAATGTTTTAGCAATTGCTGGCTTTGGTTTAGCTGCTGAATTTAGAAGAAAAGATATCTCAAAAAATTACATAAAAATCAGGTACTTACAAGAAAGATTAGAGCAAAAACTAAAAGAATATTCAAACGTAAATATTATTAGTAATAATGTAGCTAGGTTAGCTAATACTACCTTAATTACTGTAGACAATACTGATGCACAAGTAAAATTAATAGGGTTTGATTTACGTAATATTTGTGTAAGCTCTGGGTCTGCTTGCTCATCAGGTAAAATATCTAAATCGCATGTATTAACGAATATGGGAATAAGAGAAGAAGAGGCTAGGTCTTCAATTCGTATATCTTTAAGTCATACTAATACGATAAGTGATATAAAAGCTTTTATAAAAGCTTTTGAGGAGATATATGAATATAAATCGTCTTGTAATCACTGTATATAATAAAAATATAAAAATTTATTCCACCGTATAAGTCATGGTATAATGTAAAAAAACAAATCATTTAACATTTATAACATATGAACCAACAATTAAAAAATTTAACTTTACCAATATATATGGATTATCAGTCTACAACTCCAATAGATCCAAGGGTGATGGAAGCAATGTTGCCGTATTTTACCACTAAATTCGGTAATCCTCATTCACGCAGTCACTCTTTTGGTTGGGAAGCAGAAAATGCTGTTGAAAATGCACGGAGTATGGTAGCAAAGGTAATAGGTGCGGATAGTAAAGAAATTATTTTTACCTCTGGTGCAACAGAATCTAATAATCTTGTAATAAAGGGAATAGCAAAATTTTATGGTAATAAAAAAAACATATTATCACCTTAGTAAGTGAACATAAATGTGTACTTAATGCTTGTAGGCATTTAGAGCAAGAAGGTATAAAAATCACATATTTACCAATTAAGTCAAATGGAATAATAGATTTAGAAACCCTCAAAAATGCAATTACTGATCAGACTTTATTAGTGTCAGTTATGGCAGTGAATAATGAAATAGGTGTTATTCAACCTTTAAAGGAAATTGGAAAAATTTGTCGTGAAAGAAATGTATTTTTTCATTCCGATATTGCTCAAGGATTCGGTAAAATTCCAATTAATGTTAACGAGTGCAATATTGATCTTGCAAGTATTTCAGGACATAAAATTTATGGCCCGAAAGGAATAGGGGCATTATATATAAGAAAAAAACCTCGTGTTCGTGTTACACCATTAATAAATGGTGGTGGACAAGAGCGAGGAATGCGTTCAGGTACTTTGCCTACTCCTTTAATTGTAGGTCTTGGCATAGCTTCTGAAATAGCATATAATGAGATGGAAAAAGATACTCAGCATGTAAATTACTTATTTGATAGATTTTTAAATAATATACATAGTAAAATTTCAGAAGTTTATTTAAACGGTGATAAAGATCAAAGATATAAAGGCAATCTAAATCTAAGCTTTGCTGGAGTAGAAGGCGAATCAATTATTCTTGCTATTAAAGATTTAGCTGTTTCTTCTGGTTCTGCTTGTACTTCTGCATCTCTAGAGCCATCATATGTTTTACGGTCCATAGGCATCAGTGAAGAACTTGCACATACTTCAATTAGGTTTGGCATAGGTAGATTCACTACTGAGCAGGAAATTGATTACGCAGTAAATTTAGTATGCTCAAAAATTGATAAGTTAAGGAGATTAAGCCCTCTTTGGGAAATGATGCAAGAAGGAGTTGATTTGAAGAAGATTAGGTGGACAGCTCATTGATAGAGTTGCATACTATTTTGTCAAGTCATGAAATGATATAATATAACAATTAAAAGAGAATAATAATGGCTTATAGCAAAAAAGTGATAGATCATTATGAAAACCCTCGTAATGTTGGGTCACTTGATAAAAAGAAAAAAAATGTTGGTACAGGACTCGTTGGAGCTCCTGCTTGCGGTGACGTTATGAAATTACAAATCGAAGTTGGCGATGACGAAATTATTACAGATGCTAAATTTAAAACATTCGGTTGCGGTTCGGCTATTGCTTCAAGTTCTCTAGTCACAGAGTGGATTAAAGGAAAATCAGTAGAAGATGCAAAAGAGATTAAAAATACTGAAATAGCAAAAGAATTATCACTGCCGCCGGTAAAATTACATTGTTCACTCCTGGCAGAAGATGCAATAAAAGCAGCTATTGCTGATTATAAACAGAAAAGAGAAAACAAAAAAGATTCTTAAAATATGAAAAATGTTATTTCATTAACTGATGCTGCTGCAAAGCAAGTAAAATTACTCATAGAAAAGCGCGCTAAACCTACCTTTGGTATTAGGGTAGGTATTAAGTCAGGCGGTTGTGCCGGTCAGACTTATTACGTTGAATATGCTGATAATAAAAATCAATTCGATGAAGTAGTGGAAGAAAAGGGTGTACGTATACTAATTGACCCAAAAACATTGATGTATATCTTAGGTTCTGAAATGGATTATGTAGAGACTAATTTTAAGTCACAGTTCACTTTTACTAATCCTAACGAAAAAGCTAATTGTGGCTGCGGTAAATCCTTTAGTGTGTAATCCAACTTCATTTAGATAAAAATAATGATATTAATACTATTCAATATAAAGTTTTTGTTTAGAAAACACGAATAAAATTAATTAATAGTAGTTTAACTATTGCTAAAAAGTATTATTTCATCTATTATAAAGCTATTTCTTTAAATATTTCTTTAAATCAAATTTTGATATGTCACAAAAATTAAGTTTTTGGGCTGTATTTGCATTGGTGACAGGTAGTCAAATCGGTACTAGTGTTTTTATATTGCCTTTAAGTTTAGCACCATTCGGTGTATACAGCATTTGGGGCTGGATTCTGTCATTATTTGGTGCTATGAGTATAGCACTTGTATTTTCTTGTTTATGTACAAAATTTCCTAAAACAGGTGGCCCTCACGTTTATGTACGAGCAAGTTTTGGAGATACAATAGCATTCTTTACTGGTTGGACTTATTGGATTATATCTTTTGTCAGTACGAGTATAGTCGTTATCTCAGCAATAGGTTATTTAACGCCTTTCTTTAAATCACAAACGATTTTGGATTTGATATTACAGCTAATATTATTAGCTGCTATTGCAATTTTAAATCTAAAAGGTCCTAAAATAGCAGGAAAGGTAGAGTTTTATTTAACTCTCTTAAAATTTGTCCCACTACTTGTAGTAGGTTTAGCTGCATTATTCCATTTTAATATAGATAATATAGTGATTGCTAAAGAAGTAGAAAATTTCACTATCCCGACTATTATGGGAAGAGTTGCACTTCTGACTTTTTGGGGATTTATTGGAATAGAGTGTGCAACTACTACAGCAGGAACAGTAAAAGATCCGGCGAAAACTATTCCAAGAGCCATAATAATTGGAACTTGTTGTGTAGCGTTCTTATATATTATTAATAGCATAGGTATCATTGGATTAATTCCAGCTTCTGAACTTATTAATTCTAAAGCTCCTTATGCAGATGCCGCTACATTATTATTCGGTGGTACATGGTCAAAAGTAATTACAGTGATAGCTTCTGTTATATGTATAGGTACTCTTAACGCTTGGGTTCTAACTAGTGGACAGATTGCACTAGGACTTGCAGAAGATGGGTTATTGCCAAAATTTTTTGCTAAAAAAAACAGTAATAATGCTCCAACTTATGGAATAATTATAAGCTGCCTTGGAATTACACCATTATTATTATTTACGTCCAATAATAATTTTGCCAAGCAAATTACTCAAATAATAGATTTTTCTGTAATAGCATTTTTGTTTGTTTATTTAATTTGTAGCTTAGCTTTTTTAAAAGTAATTTTTAGTTCAAAAGAAAATTTCTCGTATTATTATTTATTTGTAGCCATAATATCCATTATATTTTGTACTTGGGTCATTTATAAAACACCTTTTGAAACTCTAATTATAGCTTGTTCTTTTACTATCCTTGGTATTCCTGTGTATTATGGATGGTATAGATTGATGAATAGAATTAAATTATAGTCTATATAATAAAGTGACTTATTCATTGTGTCCATTTAATATTTTTAGATACTGAGATCAAATTGTTGTATATAGTGTGAATATGAGACACGATCGGATTAATCTACTTAGAAAATTATTTATAGAATATAATATAGAAGGTTATATCATACCATCTAATGATAAATATATGAACGAATATGTACCTGAGTATGCTAAAAGGCTTGAATATATAACAGGTTTTACCGGCTCAAGTGGTATAGCTATTATATGTAAAGATGCTGCATTCTTCTTTACTGATGGACGTTATTTAGAGCAAGCAAACAAAGAGCTAGATTTAGCATTTTATAAAATTTATGATTTAAAAGAGATATATAAAACATTAGATAAAAATATTAAGATAGGCTATGATCCTCAATTATTTACTTACCAAGTCTTAGCAAATTTAAATATCAATTTTCATAAAATAAACGAAAATTTAGTTGATAAAATTTGGTATAACAAGCCTCTAGAACCAAATTCTAAAGTCTATTTACATGATATTAAATTTGCAGGGGTTAGTCATAATGATAAAATACGTAAATGTCGTGAAACCATATTATCATCCAGCAGCGTGACCGTGGGATGCAATAAAAATAACGATGACATTCTAGTCATTCTAGATAGCGCTTCCATATGTTGGTTATTAAATTTGCGTGCTAGTGATGTAAACTATACACCACTAATGTTTGCAAAAGTTATACTTACTTCTACAAAATTATATCTATTTATCAACCCTATAAGAATTGATACTGAAATTATTAATGCACGTCCTGAAATCACAATTCTACCGGAAAAAGAATTTGAAAATATTTTAAGAGATAGTAAGAATAGATATCTTATCGATGACAGTATAACATCAGTTCACATAATGGATTTAATAGCTAATAAAAAAGTAAAAAAAATCGTAGAACCTTGTTTATTAGCAAAAGCTTGTAAAAATGATATAGAAATTAAACATGCAATTGATTTTCATATTAAAGATGCAGTAGCTTTATGTGAGTTTTTTGCTGAGTTTTTTCTATATCATTCAAGTGAAAACGTGAATTCCTGCTTTCACAGTCATGAGATAATAACAGAACATTCTCTCTGTTTAAAACTAACAGCGCAAAGAGCAAAACAAGAGGGATATGTTTCTGATAGTTTTCATGCTATTTGCGGATTTCAAGAAAATAGTGCTATTATTCATTATAGAGCTAACCCAAAAACTGCTAAGAAAATTGAAGGACATGGTATACTACTGATTGATTCTGGTGCTCAATATAAAGGTGCTACCACTGATATAACTAGGACAATCATTGTAGGTATACCAACATGTGAACAGAAAAAACGTTATACGCAAGTACTTAAAGGACATATTGCTTTAACTAGAGCTAAATTCCCAAAAAATATCGTAACAGGAGCGAACCTAGATATACTTGCACGGCAATATTTATGGCAAGACATGATAGATTATCCGCATGGTACCGGGCATGGAGTAGGAAGTTTCTTAAGCGTTCATGAAGGGCCACAAAGTATAAATCTTAGTAATAAAATAATACTTAAAGCAGGTATGATCTTATCTAACGAACCTGGATTTTATATTCCAGGAAAATATGGTATTAGAATTGAGAATTTAATATATGTAAAAGAAAATAATGGATGGCTTGAATTTGAAACCTTAAGTTTAGTGCCTTATGCTAGTAAATTAATTGATGTTGCATTACTGAATATTGATGAAATTAATTATATTAAGGAATATTATAATAAAATTAGAGCTAAAATTTATAATTTGTTATCCACACAAGCGAAATATTGGCTTAATTATGAAATAAATTTATTTTTACAATCATTATTATAATTGACGTTTCTCTTATTTATTGATATAAGTTCTATTCCTGCATTTTAAATTGGGACGTCGCCAAGTGGTAAGGCAACGGTTTTTGGTATCGTCATACGGAGGTTCGAATCCTCCCGTCCCAGCCATAAATCTGTTTATTTTCCATAATACATATTATAGAACAATTTTTATTGATGGTGCATTCGATTGGATTTGAACCAATGACCTTTGCCTTCGGAGGGCAATGCTCTATCCAACTGAGCTACGAATGCAAAAATTATGAACTCTCATTAATAAGAACGGTATAAAATAAATCTAATAATCGAAAATAAATAATACTTATAAATATTTTGAACGGGAATTTTATTTAATAAATTATTTGCTTCGTTTTCTAAGCTACTCAAATAATTAACTGTTTCATTGTAAATTGCATGTTTTAACATTAAGTCACGTATTTTTACAAAGTCATCTTTAGTACGCTTATCAGATTTAAGCATATTTTCTAGCCAAAGCTGCTTATCTTGCTCTAGCTTATGATATAAAAAAATCAGTGGTAATGTTACTTTTCCTTCTAAGAAATCATCACCGATGTTTTTTCCTACCTGTTTATCACTACCTAAATAATCAAGTAAGTCATCTATAACCTGAAATATTGTACCAAGTAACCTACCAAAATTCTGCACATCTTTAGAAACGCGATCGACCTGCTCTGCTATAATAGCTCCGACTTCACAAGCAGCTCCAAATAGCTCAGCCGTTTTAGATTTCACTATTTGCTGATATTCATCTATAGTGATAATACGTCGCTCATTTAACTTAACTAATTGTACTACCTCACCTTCGGAAATAATAACCGAAGCTTTAGCTAGAACATTCATAGCTTTAATACAGCCAGAAGCAACCATTAACTTAAAAGATTGACTAAAAAGGAAATCGCCAACTAAAATACTTGTTTTACTGCCCCAAATAACGTTAGCTGTAGGTTTAAATCTTCTTAAAGTGCTGTTGTCTACCACATCATCATGAAGCAAAGTAGCGGCGTGAATGAATTCCACGGCACTTGCAAGTTTGATATGATTATTGCCTTTATAATCGAACATTTTAGCCGTGATTATAGTTAAAAGTGGACGAATTCTTTTACCACCTGCCTCTACTAAATATTTGCCGACCTTTTCTATTAATTCTGCATCACTTTTTAAACAACTAATAATTAAATCGTTTAACTGAGTTACTTCATCTTTTAAATTTTGCTGTATTTTTACTATAATATTCATGATATTTTTTATTGCTAAATTCCAGTATTAGTTGTCATACTATAGCTTAACCGCTATATCCATATTTTGTGATCAGATTACTGTGTTACAATATCAGATAATACACATTCCTCTAATATTTTTTGATTAATACTTGGAATTAACTCAAGAATTTTTTCTTTTACGTTTGCTCCAGGCTCCATTTTTTTTACTGCTGCTTGATATAAAGATAAATAATACAAAGGTATAAGTTTATTAATATCATCTATATTACCTATTTTAGCTTTATTTAAATCTGATAAATTAAACTCATACTTAATACTAGTATCAATTAAATTAGATGAATTAGGGTGATCGGATATAGTTTTTAAAAATGATTGCAAAGCCTCTATATGTACTATCTGACTCTCTTTAGATAAATTTTTAAAACTCCCTACTCCATATATATAGAAACTTAAAATCTCTATTATTTTAGAGTAATTATTAATTACTATTATACCTTTAGTGTACGAATCTTTAAGATCATTTATTATAGTTTCATTTGTTATATTAAATCCTGATGTGTTGGAATATAAACTTAAAGTATTTATCTGTACTCTAGTTAATTTCTTTAATTCTGTAACTAAATTAATATTAAAATTAAAATGATATGGTCTATCTTCTAAAATACTAAAATTATATGGTTTATTATTATTCAAAATATACACTAGTTCATTATTAAAATTTTTATATATTTTATTATCAGAAAATTTTAACAAATAGGTTTGCTTATCGTAATTTTTCTTTAAAAATTCTAAAAACCCTATTATAAAACCAGGTTTTAGCTTAAATTGCGATTCTATCGAAAGATGAATATTACTGTTACCAAAATCATTTAACTTACCTTTATATAATAAATTCATATTATTTTCAAAGTTATTACTATTTATTTTTGCGTTATTAACTTTAATTGTTAAATCTTTAGCAATATCTTTAAAATGTAAGCTACTAGTACTAATCAAGAAATTACCAGAAAATTTAAAATTATTATTCCAAGCCGGTCTATATAATAATAATCCTGCAGGTATTATTCTATCTTCAAGATTACTTTGTATTATTTCGGTTTCATAATAAAATTCTAATTTTTGTGGTATATTGTTAAGAAAATCCTGTTTACTTGTATAATACTGCCTCTTATCAACTAACATAGTAAGTATAGTATGATCTTCTTCATATAATTTTTGATTATCTACTAAGTCAAAAATTTGTGTCTTATCTGAAATAAATTTAATATTTTCTATTAAATTTAGAAATTCAAATAAATTTTTTTTTAACAGTACCATTTTAAATAATTTTAAGTTTAATGGTATCTTTGCCGATAATATGCAGTTCTCATTATAAAATTTTACTCCAAATCCTCTTTGCACAGGCTTAAATTTTCCTAATGCTTCTCCAGAAAAATTTATAAATAATTTCTGTCCAAGTAAATCATAACCAATATTGATTGGTTTGGTAAATTCAATTGCTCTATTAATACTTTCTTCTTGCCAATTAATTACCATAATACCTAATTTAAAAGGGAAACCATATGGTTGTACTTTAGAAAATTTAACAAGATATTGCTGATGAGGATTATTATTACCCTTTCCTATATTAAGATGTACACCAGAATATTTTTGATTTATAGAGTGTGATAACGAAAACATAATAACAAACCACAGTCCACTATATATTAGTACAATAAATATAATTATAAATAATATTATTATAAGAATTTTTTTCATTTTAAATTAACATTGATGTATGATTTGCTAGTTTATAATTGCAAGAAAAATTAGATTTTAGTAAAACAAGTAGCATATGATTATCCACAATGCAGTAATACTATTATTGACACAGCTTTATATATTCCTTATTTAATTTTATAATATTCCAAATCCATAAATTCATCATCACTATAAAAATTACTAGTAAATATATTATAATAGAATCAAAGGTAGCCGTTGGAATAATAATAAATATCAAAGACTGGATAAATGCTCCAAGTGATTTACCAAATTTCGTTCCTATTACCTCTACAGCGGCTTTTCCCTTAGTTCTCAGTTCTAAAGATAAAGGAATATATGCCATTTCTTTTGTTGAATCGAATAATGAATATTTAGACGATTTACTAAGTATATTCTGAATTGCTCCGACAATAATCGCTACATATAGAAGATTAAAATCACCAAAACATGTACCTATTTCTTCAATAAAAATTATAAAGATAAAAAACATGAAGCCTGTAATAGATAACATAATAGGAGTTAATAATGCAGCAATGAGCCAACCAAGCCTTCTAAGAATATTACTACCTATTATCATGAAAGTAACACATGAGATCCCCATCCAAATATTAAACATGCCCATAAAATTAACATAATCTACAGTATTTGGATGTAATTCTTTTATTTTCGCTTTCCAAGGTCCTTCAACTATATTTATTAGTAATCCATAACAGATTATTAATAATGCAATACGACCTATATATTTTGAATGAATTATTAATTTTATACTTTCAATTAATGCAAGTTTTGTTTTTGTTTTAGCAGCAACTTTTTTTACATCTAAAACATTTATAGAATTAGTTAAAATAAATTTATTTATTATTCTAAATAAAAACATAGCAATTATTCCTGCAGTAACAATAATTGATATGATTGGCTGAAGCATGATAGAATTGTTAGAAGATGAATTATAAGAATCCGTTAATAATTCTGAATCAATGATGTACTGCCCACTTGAAAAAAAAACAAGTACGCTGCCTGCTATTATAAGACCGATATTACCAACCATCCCAAGAACAGGATAAAATCGTTTAGCTTTAGCAGTATCAAAAATGTGATTAGCAAATTGCCAAAACATTAAGTTTATAACTACTGCACTCCATAATTCTGAGAAAATATACATTAGCGCATAACTCCATTTACTACCTATTTTAATAAACCACTTTAAATTAGGGTATGAAGCAATTAAATTATTTATCATTGCATCATTAGGATGATAAATATCTTGATTTGGATAAATAATATAGGCAAATAATAAGAAAAATAGTAAAAAAGTACCGACTATACTATAGAAAATATATTCAAAATTTAATTTATTACTAAGTTTAACGTAAAGTATCGTAAAAATTACGCACGAGGGTAGCACTAACCATAATTTTAAGAAACTAATAATTTCAGCCCCCATAGAGGGTACTACTAAACTATCTTTAATAGATCTTAAAGCCCCAAAATTAAACAGGATACATAACATCATTAAAGCCATTGGTATAAATAGCTTTAATTCTTTCCTTTCTATAGGCCAAATTATTTCTTTAACTTTTTCAAAGAAAATTTTAGGCGGTAACATTTTTATTGTAACCTTACATATTAAAGTTAACTTTTAAATCGCTTAAGTTTTAAAGTCAATTAAAATCATCAATTGATACTATTCCAAGGTGTTATTTCTCTATATCGCCAATAATATTGTGTAATCTTATCTAATTTATCATGATTTGTTTTCCATAATTCTTCCTTTTCAGTAGTCCATGGCTTAGGTCCTGCATAATGTAAAATGAAATAAGAAAAGTAAGGGCTTTGATGCTCAAAATATGTACAAAAATTCCATCTCATCGATAAGGGATAAAGATAATTCTGAAATGCAACATTTAATAAATCTTGGTCAGGAAAAGAAAAGTCACATTTTGAATTTTTTAAAGTTTCTAAAAGAATATTATTATATTGCTTTTCTCGCATATTTTTTAAATTTAAAAATACTATACCACTATTTTTATAAGAATGAGCCACATTCCTTTTACATTCTTCTTGTACTTTATGAATACAGTATGTAATAGCTGTATCTAGACTACATGCGGCAATATAATTGTTCATATCTATTTTTTTCAGAGAATTCAAATCACGTAGCACTACAATATCTGCATCAAGATATAGTATAGAATCTAGATTAGGAAAAATTTTATCAAAATATAATCTATACATTACTAAACTGGGCCAATTATTTGAAAATTTTATTTCCTTATATGTTAAAGCTTTATTTAATATATTGTCAGGGAAAGTAGTGAAATCTATAGAATAATCTCTAATATATTGCATAGAAGATAATTTATTTATTGATTCTTGACTAATAGGGTCATTAGAATCCATAACAATATGGAATCTATAGAAACTATCTAAATCGCTATTTAGTAAACTGGATGCTATTACTGCAGCAGCATGAATAGCATATTTATCATTAATAGTTAATGCTATATCTAATATGTTGTTTTGCTTGATACCAGTTAATTTAATTACGTTTTGTATCTCTTTTATTGCAAGCTTGTAATCAGTTCGTATAGTTTTTTCATTAAAAGATGACCTACCTAGTATATGAATTAAGCTCAATCTATATAAACATCTAGCAGTAAGTTCTGGTATATTAAGAGAAATTAAACCCTTTAAAAATGGAACCTCATCTTCTGTATAACCGCTATAATATTTGAGTAAATCATCATCATTTTTTAGTTCAAATATTTCTTTTACTTTTTCTTTGTAACCTGAAATGATGAGTGTAGCTAAATTAAATGCAGCTGTTTTAGTATATAAAGTATCTAAACTATAACTACCGTTTTTAATCGCTTTATATTGCTGGACTAAATTTGCATTTTTATCTAGAGCAAAACGTAGTAAGCAATCATAACCTTTTGCTACATCTAAACGTACCATTCCATCTTCTACTTGAAAAGAACAAATTTTTTCTAATCTAGATTTATCTTTGGTATTTAAAGATTCAATATCTTCTAATCGTTCCAGTGCTAAATCAAGATTTAATTGATCTTCACGTATTGTACTATAGAATTTTTTATAACTATAAGTGCCAATATCCATAATACAATTTGTATTTTTATGCATTCTATAATTACTTATAAAAAAACGGAAATAACAATTACCATTAGAAAAATAAAAAAGAATAATATTAAATTTGTACTAGGCATTTATATTTTATCAAAATTAATGTACAAATTTTAACAATTCAAAATAAAAAGAGCAAATAAATATTGCAAATAGCAATACCGATTTTCTTAGGACACGATAACTATATTCCCACTAGTCTATAGTGTATTTTTTAAAAACAACTTAGATTATTAATGAATAATCAAAATATTTTTGATACAAAATTAAAAGAAAAAGGAGAGGCTTCAAATTATGTACTTTTTAAAATATGCACAAGTCTTATTAAAGAGATTGCAAGCAATAGCCGATCTTTACCTTGAATAAGATTAAGGAAAATGCTAAAATACGAATAGTAAACATTTTTAACTATCATTCTAAACTATAGGAAATATTTGCTTAGCTCATAACTGGATTCAATGAACAGAATACTCACATTTTTATATATTATTCCTAATAAGCACTTATGTTAAAAAGTGCATATATAAAATTCATGTTAAAAAACTCTCATATATATATTATTTGGTTATTTGGATTTATTAGCGGTTTTAATGTAATGATTACCGGTAATACTTTAAATTATTGGTTTGCTAAAAAAGATATCGCATTGCAAACAATAGGCATGTTATCATTCATAACACTCCCATATTCTATTAATTTTTTATTAGCACCAGTTTTTGATACAGTGCAAATTAAGTATTTAAACAAAATATTAGGTCATAGATTATCTTGGATTTGCCTAACGAGTACAACATTAATATCTCTTATATTTATTCTCAGCTTTCTAGATCCTAGTACTGATCTAGTATTATTGTCATTTATTGCTTTCATTATATCTTTTTTTAGTGCAGCACAAGATACTATACTCAGCGCTTTAAGAACAAAAATAGTACCTAAAGAGTCACTTGGGTTTACTTCAGGAATATATATATTAGGTTATCGAGTCGGTATGCTTTTAGCAAGTTCCGGAGCTATTTATTTATCTATTTATTTAACATTTAATGCAATATATAAAATCTTTGCCGGTGTAATATTTGTCTATTTAATTTTACTTATTTTAGTTGCTAGATATACTAATTCTTTTGATGTTATGGAAGAAAACACATCTTATTCTTATGTTGCGCGATGTTATGCGATAGCAGACATGAACCTAAAAAATAAGTTTTTTATAAAAAATTACTTTAATTATTTTAAAAATTTTATATCTGCCTATTTATTAAAGATTTTCTCAGGTTTTTACTTCCATAGGAATGATATAAACCTAGCATACTACATTATTCTTATATTAATTTTTCTAGTATTATATAGATTACCAGATAACTTAATTAATGTTATGATTAATCCATTTTTACTTCACCTTGGGTATAATGCTTTTGAGATAGCAAGTGTTTGCAAGTTTTGTGGCGTTATGGGAGCTATAATCGGTGGACTCATCGGTGGTATTATTATGAAATATAAAAATATATTATATAGTATATTATTGTTTGGTATAATTCACGCTTTAAGTCATATTTTCTTTATTTTGCTTGAAATAAACGGTAAAAATTCTTTAATATTATTTATTACGATAGGAGTAGAAAGCATTACTGGCGGTATGACTATGACTGCGTATATTGCTTTTATTTCTTCGCTGTGTCAAGGTAAATTCCGCGCTACTCAATATTCTTTGCTTTCATCAATGATGGGAATTTCGCGTTCAATTTTTCCTATAATTTCAGGCTATATGGTAGTAAATTTTGGTTGGCAAAATTTCTTTTTATTTACTACTATTATAACTATCCCATCTTTATTAATATTATTAAAAATAAAAACTAAAATAAACTGAAGTACCTTTGGATATGAATTAGTACCACTGAGATACAGAATATTTTTATATTTAATCAAGAAACAAAACATCTAAAATTTAATAATGCTTTTTCTCGTATAATGGTTAATATTCAATATGCATACATTATAGATACGATTATAGTAATAGGTACAGTAAGTTATATTATAACTTGTATAGTTATATCTTAAATATGATTTTTACTTTAGAAGTTACGGATAGATTTTAATAGCAAAAAGCTAAATACAGATAGTATAATTTATACCATAATATAGCTTCTATTATTATCAATTAATTTTTATATTGTAATACAAATGAAATCAGTTTTATTGACTAGAAATATTCAAGAAAATAACGAAACTATACAGGAAATTAATAAATATAATTTAGATTTACGTTATATTCATTGTTCTTTAATTAAATATAAAACATTAGATTTTAATATTAATATTTTAAACAATTATTCAAATATAATAATTACCAGTAAATATGCAGCACACATCTTAGCAGATTATAACTTAAAACAAGACATTTGGGTAGTAGGCAATAAAACAAAACAATTATTAGGCAAAAAAGTAATATATACCGCTAACAACATTGCAGATTTGATTCAACACTTTCCAACTGATTTATATAAACATACTATATATTTATCTTCGAATGAAATTACTCAAGATTTACCTAATAAAATAGCTAGACATATCATTTATAATGTAGAATATTTAAATGAGCTTCCAATATCAATTATACAAGAATTTGAAAATATTAGATATTTTTCTAAACCAGCTTATAGAAACGCATTTAAAGCGAATACAATACGTGCCACCACAGCGTATAAAAAAGTATTTAATGATCCTAGTCTAGGCTCAACGTATCCTCTAGAAGTACCGCTTGGAAAGATGTCTATTGATTTTATTTTACTTTATTCTCAGAATAGTGCTAAGACTTTAGTAAGATTATTACTACAAAATAATTTACTACAGTACTTACAAGATAGTTTAGTTATAGCAATAAGTTTAAAAGTCGCTAATATAGTTAGACCTTTTATAAAAAATGTGGTTTATTGTGATAATCAAAGCCCTCACGATATAATAAAGTTATTATACGAAAATGCAAAAATTTGATAGTTTATTTAGAAGTCAAAACATCTTTTTTATAGCAATAGTAATATTTATCTTATCTTCTGTTATTCTTTATCATAATAGGTCCGATATTTTAAAATTATTTACAACTGAATATAAAGGTTTAAACCAAATTACTAATCAAGAAAAAGAAAATAAAGAAAATGCTATCTTAGACGAAAAAGAATACGAAACTCTATTATCTACCAAGTCGCTTTTAAATTACGTAAATTCTTTAAAGTCCTCTAAAACATCAATACCGGATTCTGAAGCAATAATTCATGAGAGTGTAGAAGTGACGGATAATATTGTAGAAGTACCTATAAGGTATACACATTACTTATTAAATGTAAATCTATTAGTATATAATTTCATACAAGATAAGGATTATAGTAAAGAACTAAGAATACTAAAATCCTATCCATTACCTCAAAATATAAGGAATATTTTAAATAATTTAGAAAAATATAATAATAATTATCTTGTATCTAAATCAAATAGTACAGTAGTAATTTTCCCTATACACCATAAATGGTTAGAACAATTAATAAAAATTGAGAAAAAATCTCCTGTTATGATAGTAAAAGAACAAGATAAAACTCTCATTTTAGAGAAATTAAACTATCTAATCTATTTTTTGTATTCAGAAAAATTTATGCAGGAGTTTGTAAATAAAGATGTTTAGGTTATTATTAATATGTATTACTTTTTTAGCGCTCTATTTCGGATTTACTTTTATAAAGCACTTTGATTCAAAAGTGGTCATTAGTTTATATGATTATAATATTGAAACTACTTTATTCTTAAGCGTTATTTTAGGATTATTATTATTAGTATCTTGTTTTATTATTATTAGATTTCTAATTATAATTATCGATTTACCAGCTACAATACATATTATGTTTAGTAAACGCAAAATTAATCATGATAGGCATGCTGTAATTTTAGCTTTTGCAGAATATATTATAGGTAATAAGATGAAAGCTGCATCTATAGCACGTAAAAATTTATCTTCTGAAGATTTAAAAGATTTTCAAGAATTCCATAATTTTATCTTAGCTGTAACTGCAGAGGATATCGATAGCAAAATTTCTTATTTTCAAAAACTTATTACGTCTAAAACATTTGTTTTTTACGCTAGCAAAAACCTAGCAAAACTTTATTATGATAAATCTTTGTATGATAAAGCAGAAAATTATGCGATAAAGGCTTATAATTTAAATGAACTTGATAGTGACAATTTAATTACCTTAATGCATTGTTATGCTAAACTTTCTTTATGGTCAAAATTTATTTTTATAACGAATAAATTAGCAAAATTTCATAAACATGAATTTGTACCAAAAATCACTCAGTATTATTTATTAATAGCGAAGCAAGAAGTGGAAAATAATAATACGGCTAATGCTATAGATTATTTGGAAAAAGCTATAGATTTAAATTTTTATAATGACGAATTACTAGAATTTTATTTTAATTTAAATGATAAGCTAAGTGTTAATCAAAAGACTAAAATATTAAAAGAAGCTTTCCGTATTGCACCTTCTTTAAGATTAGTGCAGCTATTTAAAAAAATCACTTCTCTATCAGATAAGCAAATTTATGAAGAATTAACTCAAGTGTTAGATACGCAAAAAGATAAAATATTTATTTTGGCAATAGAAGCTTATTTAGAATTGTGACATTCATTCTATTATGTCCCTTGAATCAATCCAAGATACAAGATGATAACTGTAGATATTGAACCACACAAGTAAATTTGTAAGGACATTAAAAGTATAGCATAGATATACTTTAATCACATAACAAAGACTAATATAAAAATAATTTTTTTTGATTTTTACTCTTGTCTTCATTTATATTATTATGGTGGTGATAATTAGATTGGATTGTTATTAAATAATCATTTATTGCTTTAGAAAATTCTTCAGTTTTATAACGGAAAAAATGGTCTGCACCATTGATAATTTTATAATCAATTTTAATATGAGATTGTTGATTAGATAATCTATTTACTAAATCTTTTACATCATCTGCAGATACTATACTATCATTATCTCCCTGTAATATAAAACCTGGAATAGGACAAGGTGCAAGAAATGAAAAATCATATTTATGAATTGTATTAACTGGTGGTGAAATGGCCAGAAAATGATTTATTTCTGGACGTCGCATTACAAGTTGCATAGCTATCCATGCTCCAAATGAAAATCCTAATATTAGGTTAGACTGAGCATTTGGATTATTTTGTTGTAACCAGTCGAGAGCTGCCCCCGCATCAACAACTTCACCGACTCCATTATCAAATTTACCTTGTGATCCTCCTACTCCTCTAAAATTAATACGTAATACGGTATAACCATTATCTACTAAGATTTTATAAGCATTATAAACTACTTTATTATTCATATTACCCTCATATAAAGGATGAGGATGAAGTACTAATGCAATAGGGGCATTAGGCGATGTCGCTTTGGCATATCTTCCTTCAATTCGTCCTTCTGGACCGTTAAAATAAATTTGCGGCATAATTATTTATAATATTTAATTTATTTGGATATGGTATTTTACCACTTTTTCTTATTAGTGCAACTATTCTTATATACCAAGTCATTAGGCATTAAACTTTTTACATAGCATCACTAATTATGGTAAAATTTGTATAAGATACTACACATTAGAATAAAGTATACACTCTATTTGTAATTCATGCTTTTGCTTAAATAGTATCAAAGACATTTAATTATGATTCAACAACACAGAGACCGCATGAATAAATCTTGTTGGATGCATTACTTTTACTATTTCAGTAACTAGAGAAATAGAGCTCAATTTAAATTACTAAAATTAATAGTAAGATGGACTCTTTGCTGTTTTACGCAATAATTCAGCTAAGCAAATACTGCTCTTTCAACTGCATCCACATTATGTTGCACTAAATCCTTAGCGATTTCTTTAGTAACAATCTTTTTTAAACCACTTGTTAGCTCTTGTCTAACACATCCAAGCATTTTCGGTTCTGCTATAATAATCAATTCCTTATATTTAGCTTGATTAGCTGTAGTTACTTTCTCTAAATGTTTAATAACACTTCTTGCTGCTTCTTTATGTTCTATATCTTTTAGCGAAGTATGTGGCTCAAAAAGTGAGCCAGGAGTAGATTTATTTTGGTAAAGGCTTTGTCTTTTTTCACGATGATGGTGATGTTCTTCTAAGTCTAAAGTGAGTTTTAAAGGTTTATTAGTGGTAATTTTAATCCCTAACGCATCATAAAGCATCATGTGCTTACTATCAATAACCGCAATTAATTTTAACAGTGCTGTACCTACCATAAATACCTCCATAAATAATTGGTTATTTTATGATAATACTATTTATTATATAAACCAATATTATATTTAATAATTTAATAATTTTTGCTTTTCACTATTAATTATTTGCTCGACCTTCTCATTCAAAATACGTACATCCGTTTGCTCTACCTCTGCTTTGTCTATTACTCCTATAATCTTTACCCTTATAGTTCCAGGCTGCTGAAACCAAAAACCTCTAGGCCAAAATAAACCCGCATTATGTGCAATCATTACAATCGGAACCCTAGTAACAGATGCCAGCTTTACAGCACTTGGCTTAAATTTTACTGTTTTATCAGGGGGCACTTTAGTTGATTCTGGAAATATTATTAACCATAAACCTTCTTTTATTTTTGCTTGTCCTTCTCTTAAAATCTGAGCAACTGAACTATTAGTACCGCGATCAACTGCAATCGGTTTAACCATACGGAGTCCCCAACCAAGTAATGGTATATTAAATAATTCACGTTTCAATACCCAAGAATGTTTCGGAATAATTAATTGCATAAACATTTGATCCCAAAAGGACTGATGATTAGATATAACTATGGAAGTAGTCTTCGGTAATTTCTCAAGTCCCTCTACTTCATATTTTAAACCACAACAAATTTTGGCAAGCCACACAAAAGCGTAAGAAAAGATAATGGCAATTCTATATTTTATTTGATAGTTGACATTACAAAATGTTACAGGTATGTAACATATAAGAAAAAAAATAAATGTAAATAACGATAATAATCCGTAAAATGATAAAATTCTTAAACGCCACAACATCATTATTAAAATAATTATATTAATAAAAATGGTATTTATAACATAATTTTATAATGAGTAAAATAAAAAGGTATTAAATGAAAAAAACTGTTCTTTCTGGTGTGCAAACAACCGGTGCTTTACATCTTGGTAACTATTTAGGTTCAATTAGAAACTGGATTAAAATGCAGGAAGAATATAATTGTTTTTTCTTCTTAGCAGATTTGCATGCTATTACGATTGATATTAAGACATCAGAACTTAATGATGCAATTATGGAAGTACTTGCTATTTATTTAGCAGCAGGTCTTAATCCAGACAAAGTAACAATTTTTGCTCAAAGCATGGTAAAAGAGCATGTAGAGCTGAGTTGGTTACTTAATTGTGTTACACCACTTGGATGGTTAAAGCGTATGACACAATTTAAAGATAAAGCTGGTAGTGCTCAATGTAAAGCGTGTCTTGGTTTATTTGCATACCCGATACTTATGGCAGCTGATATTTTAATCTATAAAGCAGATATAGTGCCTGTAGGTGAAGATCAGAAGCAGCATTTAGAGTTAACACGAGATATTGCAGAGGTGATAAATAGGAGATTTGATAAAGAAATTCTAAAAGTACCGGATATTTTAATTAGTGAAACAGGTACAAGAATCATGAGCTTACGGAATGGATTAAAGAAAATGAGTAAATCAGATATATCTGACTTTTCTCGTATCAATTTAAAAGATAGTAATGATCTTATTCATCAAAAAATAAAAAAAGCTAAAACTGATCACTTAAGTTTTATTAGCTATAATAAAAAAACAAGACCGGAAATAAGCAATCTATTAGATATTTATAAAAGTTTCTCTAAAGAAAGTATAGAAAAAATAATTGATAATTATCAAAACCAAGGTTTTGCAAAATTTAAAGAAGATCTAGCAGAAATTATTATTACAAATCTACAGCCAATACGTAATAAATGTTTAGAATTAATGAATGATAAAGAATATTTATTGAAAATACTGCACAAAGGAGCACAAAAAGCAAGGATTAGAGCATCTGAAACAGTAAATGAAGTAAAAAAACAATTTGGATTTATAATTTAAATTTATCTTTTTAAGATTTTCCTTGAAGTATATTAGATTATTTGGTATGAATTTCCTTGGATAGGTGGCCGAGCGGTTTAAGGCACTAGTCTTGAAAACTGGCGTATGGGCAACTGTACCGTGGGTTCGAATCCCACCCTATCCGCCAATTTGAACAGTTAGAAAATTTGTATCCTTGATAAGGAATCATTTATTTAGTTGTTTTACACACCACTGAATATTTTTTATTAATCCAATATTTGAATTATAGATAAATCACATATGTACCTTTCTGAATTTTGTTATTGAAATAAACACGTGTGGTCAGCATGCACATATACCTCTACTTTAATATTTAAAACTATTTATTATTTGTTTCACTTAATAAATCTTTATATAAATTGAGTATTTTGTTATCACACACATATCATTTTGTATATGAATTGGCATGTTGATAATAATTACTATTAAAATTTATATTTTGATAAACTTACTATATTCTCATTTAATCGGTTTAATTTATTTATTGTTGTGCCAACATCATTTTAGCAGCTTTGATGCCACATATTTTTGAAGTTTTGATATTGGTAATTTCAGTTTGGAATATTATTTTAGTACAATCAAGGTTCCCAAGCATAAAATCTATTTGTATATTATACGCATCTAGGTATTGTGCGTAAGCAGCAATCGGTGTACTGCAATTAGCATCTAGATATTCTAAAAATGCTCTTTCAGGTTTTATTAATTCAAAGGTTGGAAGATGATTAATTTGACTACATATATTAAACATAGCATTATCGTCTTTTCTGATCTCGACTGCAATTACACCCTGCCCTATACACGGTAACATCTTCGAATACTCTATAAGATGACAATATTTCTGATTAAACACATTAAGTCTTTTCAGTCCTGCATATGATAAAATTATTGCATCAACTTCACCTGTCATTAGCTTTTTTATTCTGGAATCAACATTACCTCTAAAAACTTTTATATTTAAATCAGGTCTTATTTTTTTTATAAATGCTTTTCTTCGCACTGCCGAGCTACCTATTACGGCATTTTGCGGAAGTGTTTCTATAGATTGATAATTTAAACATACCAAAACATCTCTTGGATCTTCACGCTCTAAAACTGCAGCTATTACTAGCTCTACAGGTATTTTACCAGGTATATCTTTCAAAGAATGAACAGCTAAGTCAATTTTTTTGTCAAGCAATGCTTGCTCTATTTCCTTTAAGAACAAAGCCTTACCACCTATATCGTATAATGGTTTATTTTGAATTAAGTCACCGCTAGTAATAATAGGTACTATTTCACAATTAATATCAGGAAAAATTTGTTTGATTTGCTCAATAACTAAATTAGTTTGTATTAAAGCAAGTGTACTATTTCTTGTACCTATTCTGATAGAATTTATCATGTGTTTTCTACTATTTTAACATGGCTAGTAAAATTTCAAACATTAATATTTATAATTAATCCCATATACTATTTCATTAGCCTTATAAACTCTATATATGGAATTGAACATAATTAAATAAAAATTTTTTAGTGTATTCTACAATAGTAAAATCACGGACAATTCTTACGTACTAAAATATACCGACATTTTTATTGCACTAGATTATAATGTGCTGCATAGTTTTTTATTAACATCTATTACTCTTTGATAAACTCCATTAAGTGACTATAAAATTGTAATTTTAAATGTTATATTTGCTTTTGCTTTAATAATAATAAGAAGATTTAATATCTTTTATAATCTTTCACTATTTTATCAACTTTTTTCTATATTAAAACAATTTAACAAATTTACTGTAGCTATATATAACCAAAAAATGATTTTAGTATGTATATGCCCTCTTTAAATATTTTTTAGACGTTCCTTTTTCGGATCATAAAAAAGTCAATCCATGACATGGTTTTATTATATACTTAAGTTTTAAAACACGGAAAAGTGAATTTTTGGCTTTAATTTATGCATCATGATAACTTGATTTAATGCTATTATTGATATAAAATTTTATTGTTTGTTAAAAATAAAATAAGGATTTACGCATTGCAAATGTTCACTAATCAAAAACATAAATTTGAAATTAAGTCCAATATATGCTGCTAATATCTAATATATTAGTATTGTATTTTCAATTAATCACAGAGTTAATATGCAGGTCTCTACAATCTTTCTATTAACAATAGAGTATTATGATATCTGATCATATGTAAATAACTGCTTTCAATAATATCATCCACATCTATATAGGTTTTATATTTATTTCACGCATATAATCACATTTAAACTGCGCAGTATATTTAAGCATTCTCATTTATAACAAATTTTATCGATATGAACTAACTCACAACTTCTTGCAATGTTCATTTCTTTAATTGTTTCATCATTTGTAAGAGGTTTAAACTGCAATATTTTGCACTAGTGACACGTAATAATACTATACGAGTAGCATAGTACAAAGGGAGTAATAACAAGTACTAAATCTATTCCTTTTGCAATAATAAAACTAAATTGTTGTACATAACTTACAAAGGAGTATTCAAAGGCATAGTAACAATAAAATGTGTTTTCCCTTGCTTATCATTTTCTGCCCAAATTTTTCCAGAGTGCAGTTCTATAACTTTTTTACATAAGGCAAGCCCTACTCCCCGTCCTCCTGCTTTTGTACGTGTTTTAGAACTTACAACAAATACGCCGAATATATTTGGCAATTCTTCCTTTGGTACTCCTATCCCATCGTCTTTTATCATGAATAAAATACTATCTGTTTGTTTTTGTAAATCAATTTTTATTGTTCCTTCACTACAATAGCTAATAGCATTGATTATGAGATTATCGAATGTGTGTTTAATATAATGCGGATCACAGTTAAATATTATATTTTCTTCTATATCAAATACAAAATTTAAGGTTTTGCCGTTTAGATATAATTTTTTACATATTTTAATCCTTTCATATAACAATTCGCTTAAGTTGATATAATTTTTATTTAATTCATAATTAAGACTGGATAATTTTGAAAAATCTAGAATATTATTTATAAAGCTATTCAATCTAATAGAGCTTTTAGCTATAACCTCTACAGCATTGCGACGCTGATCCTCATTAAACTTATCATAATTAGCCCATAATGTTTCACCAAGACTAATAATACCTGTTAGAGGTGTATTGATTTCATGATTTATATTACGTAAGAACTCATGTTTTAAATCAAGTAGTTTCTCTAACTCTTGTTCTCTATAATTAACTCTATTACCTAAATGAGTATTTTTCAGATTAATTAATATTTCTTGATCTTGTCTTGGTTTTAAAAATACTATTAAAAGGCTACTAAATAAGATTAAGAAATATACTACTTTAAATTGAAAGCTATCTATACTAATTAATAACTTCTCATCTATAAAATATTTATAAAATTCTATACTAGCAAACACGCCTGTAACAGTCATAAGTAAAGTAGCTTGCCACCTAAATATTGTTGCAATTATAAGTGAGTTAATTACTAAACACATTAATTGTAACTGATCAAAATTACTTAATATAACAAGTAAACTACCAAAAAATATTAATATAACAAAAGTAGCGATAAACCAAGAGAAAGATATAATATAATTTTTTTTGAATTTTAAAGACCATAAAGGATAAGTTATTAATATTGAAGCAGCTATAAGTGTAGTATGATAAATAATATTATATATTGCAAAATGGGTCATTATTCTGCTACCTGATATAGTATATAAAGATGAGAACATTGATATTAAAATAAATATTCCAACATGACTATAAGTAATTTCTTGATTTGGTAAGGTACTTTTCCAATATTTAAATATGTTAAAATTCTTAATATCACGAAATAAAGTTAAAAATTTTCTTTTTCTCTCTTGCCTGATTATTTTCACTGATAGTGGCTCTTTTAAAGCAATAAATCCCCCAGGCTGCTTTAAAATATAATGTCTTCCAAGAAAAAAGATTAAAGTTACAATAGTTGCTGGTAGTATAGGATAAATGCCTAAAACCGTCCTTAAAGAAAATATTTGCCATGCTATAATAGTGAATATTGCAGCAATAGTGCTGATAAAAAAACTTTTAGTAGTAGATTTAAAACCATATATTAATAAAATTAACGGTAAAGTAATTAACGGCAAATAGATACTAGTTAATAGTAAAAACAGATTTATTAGATCTTGCGTATAGAGTGATATAATAAAACCGATTAATCCTATAATAATTGCGGTTATATAATTATAATGCAATGAAGCCTTTTTAATTATATCATTAGTAAAAGTTACCGCAGCAACATTAATATCAGAGTTAGTACTTGCAATTATCATTGCCATAACAACTCCAACTATTAACCCCTTAAATCCTATATAACTTTTAATGATTCGTAAAAACAGCTCATTTGTTTCAATTACAGAATTTTGAGAAAATAATAATATTGTAATCCAAATGAATAAAATGGACCAACAAAGACAAATAACTGCAGCAATAAAAAATGTATGTGAGATTTGCTTTGTATCTTTTGCCATCAATATTCTTTGAAATATTGATGGACCAAACGATGGAATAGCAAAATATATAAAAATATTTAAAGCAATCCAAAATTTAGGACTAGTACAATGAAATAATCCTTGTAAATCAATTAAATGATTCTGTACATTTGAGTTGATCACTATATACGGATCACTAAAAACATTCCATATAATGATTCCTATTACCGGAATAATTGCACTATATGTAAAAAACTGTACGGCTTCAGTGAAAGTAACTGATTTTACGCCACCAAAAGCAGAATAACTTATTATTACAGTTGCGATACATAAATTTATATAAAAATTTGAAATATTAAAGAATAGCTGTAATATTAAACCTGCTACGTGGAATTGCATAGCAATCCTACCTATAGACATTAATATACTAACTATTGAAGTAAGAATACGCACTTTGTTACCATACGCTGCACCTATTATTTCTGCTACCGATAAACTACCTAAAAAATTCTCAAAACGAGGTGCTATAAAGTAACTCATTAATAACCAACTCACAACGCTACCAAATATACTCGGTAATAAGTAAAATAATCCATCTGGATATATTATTGAATTATCTATTAAAAAAGTACTAGTCCCGATCCAAGTTGCAATCAGAGTTGCGACTATTGTGCCTGTAGAAAAATTCCTTTCACCTACAGCATATTCACGATTATTTTTTATATTTTTGATGTTTAGAAGTCCAAATAGTAAATTAATTACTAAAAAGCTAGTAAAAATGAGGAGATCTATATTTGGCATAGAGTTAAATTATAGAAATTTTCTATGCAAATAATAATAACGAGAAAAAAAGAAACAAACAATATTTTTATCGAGTTAAAGAAGCATTTCATACCTAACTTAATACAAATGAATGTTATAAAATTAAATGTCATTAACATCCTGAATTTTGTATAAGATAGTGTAAGTGAGATCAGATCGAGCGCTTTTAAAAAGCTATAAACTACTATTCCTTTTTATATTGCTTAAGCAAAATTAATATAATATTTAATCTATATTATATAAAATATATTATGAATTTCTTTAGCATTTAAAAAGATCTTCGAGCAATTTTATTAGTTATAGCGACCCTTAACTTAAGATAAAATCAATGAGGCTGATATTTAATAATTTCTGAAATAGGTAATATCTGTCTCCACTATTTACCTTACATCATTACTTACTAAAGTTACAGTTTCTCATTTTCTTCTTTTTGACTAAGTAAGAATTCTTATCATTTAAAATATCAAATCTATAATTAGTGCTTCACTCTTATTCAAGTTATAATTTGATAAAGAAATTTATAGTTCTTGTTTCTGTTCTAATTTAAGTGCTCAATTTATATTGTACTCTCAAAAAATTACGCTGAAGTTTTTTCATATTCTATAAGCTTATTGTATTTATCAATAAACCTTTAAGTTCATCAATAACCACGTACTATGACGCAAGCTACTATATTTATTAAAATGCTTGTATCTTCTATACAAAATTATCTTACTGATATCTGCTGCTAATTATTTTACAATTTAAAGTAAGGACATTATATTGCAAAATATATATTCCTCTTAGTCTCTTAACTAAGAAATTATATTAACTTGTAGTTGATGCTAATTTTTCACAGAATTAGTTAATTTAAGTTTGCAATAATTTTTTCAAAATTTTTTATAAAAAACTTTAAAAGTTTATTTACTAGGAAAAATTCTAGAAATCTTAAAATTTAATACCATGGTGCAAGAGATAAGTTTATTTTAATTCCTTTAACCGTAATATTATATGTTTTATAATCATGATATTTTTTTTCCATGATTAATGCTATTCCTTTATTTTGATAACTTGAGCATATTACACCAATTTTTTCATTATCTGCAAGTATCACGTCGTCTTGAACTAATGATAATAAATCTTCATTTGCTGTAATTCTATATACTTTTCTTCTTATAACACCTTGATATTTAGTTCTTGATATAATTTCTTGACCAACATAACATCCTTTTTCAAAACTAATTGCATTTAATTCCTCAGCACCATACATATTCGGAATAGATTTATCTGTGATTAAATCTTCTATACCATCTATTATTGCAAAATTATATTTATCTTCTAAGTATATTGGGTTCATACTTTGGCAATAAGATGTTATTGAGCTGATAGATTCCATATTTGCCATATTATCGCTTGAACATGTTATGTCGAGCTTATTTATTGAACGAAACCCAAGCTTAGTATAACGAGGGTCACGAACTGTAATTAACATGTCTATATCTAATTTTTTGTGTGAGTAGATAACTTTGTATTCTTCACTACAATCTATTATTTGTATTTTAGAGCGCAATTTATAAAAATTTAAATGTGCTATTAAAGCAGTTTTATTACTTTTATCAATATCAATGTAAATTTCCTCTTTCTTATGCACATACACAAAAAAGTCAAATAAATATCTTCCTTGATTATTAAGCAAATAGGTATAACAATATCTTTTTTTACAAATATCATTAGTAATGAGTTTTTGTAGGAATATTAAAGAATCTAAACCTATTATTTTGATAATCTCTCTATTAATTAATATTTCATACATATTATAATATTATTGACTTTATATGGTTCTAACTACTATACTATACTCTAAATTTATATAAATAAAACTTAATAATCATGAGATGTTCATCTTACTGCACTTCTTCTGAATATAAAATGAGTGATTTAGTAACTAATTTAAAAAAAATTGGTCTTGAACCTCAACATTTTGATGATGTTTTATATCTACGGAAAGAGATAAATAAAGATTCTGATTTTATAGAGGTGTTTTTCTTTCCATTTGGATGTGTAACTATTTGGGGCGGTGATGAAATTCAAGAAAAAATAATTTTAAGCAATACTGATCTAGTAAGAGTAAACAAGCTTAAAGAGCATCTATCTGATTATATTTATTTTGAATACAATACTGATGTTGAAAAGACTTTCATTGATGAAGAAAAAAATAAAATTATCTTAGCTGATCAATCTATTTTTGCGAAACTTTCTATTTCGCATGCTTTAGCACAATCAGTTAAACTTAGCGTTCTTGAACAATCAGTGAGTAATTTAATTGTTCAGACAACTCCTATTCAGCAGGAACTAGCTAGAACAGGCAGCGTATCACTATCTAAAAAAGAGATATTACAGCAAATAGGTATATTATTTAACGAACGTTATTCGATTAGTCTACATAGTGATATATTCGATACCCCCGAATTCTTTTGGCGTCGTCCAAGCTATGAGCCTTTATATCTTATGACTGCAGAATTTCAAGACATAGAAATACGACAGAATATCATGAATCATCGTCTTAATATGATTCAAGAACTTTTAGACATTCTTTCAAATGATCTTAATTATAAACATTCCACTAAACTTGAATGGATTATTATTATTTTAATCGGTCTTGAAGTGATTCTATCATTATCTCATACTAATCTTTTCTTAAAAATTATCGGAGCTTTATAAATAAATAGCTTCTATGCAAATTATAGATAAACAAAAAACACTAGAAGAATTTTGTAATAAGTTAGCAAATCATACATCTTTAAGCATAGATACAGAGTTTGAGCGTCGTTATACTTATTATGCCCAGCTTAGTATAATTCAAGTTAAAGCAGAAGGATATTGCGGAATAATTGATACATTAAGTAATTTAGATTTGAATATTTTTAATAAGCTACTTATAGATAATAATATTACTAAAATATTTCATGCGCCTCGTGAAGATTTAGAGATTTTTTATAATTTATTTAAAACACTGCCTTCTAATATTTTTGATATACAAATTGCAGCAAGTATTTGCGGTTTTGGTCAACAACTAAGTTATGATAATCTTTGCTATAAGCTAATCGGTATTACTATAGATAAAACTCACCAAAAATCTAATTGGTTAAAACGCCCTATCACTAATGATATGTTAAATTACGCAATATTAGATGTAGAATATTTGTATAAAATATATAAAGAATTAAATAATATAATTATTAGCAATAATTTAACGCATAAATATCAGCATACTCTTAGTGCTTTATTAGATGTTAGAAATTATAAGGTTGAACTGAAAGATGCATGGAAAAAAATAAGATATAAAAGTGATGATGAAAATTTTAACCGTACAATTCAAGTACTTGCAGCCTATCGTGAAGAAAATGCGCAAACTATAAATATTCCACGTAAGCATTTTATTTTAGACGAAGATTTAATAAAGCTTTGTAAAAACATGCCATTGAATTATAAAGATTTTAAAAATCTAAAATTAAAAAGTAAATATTTACATAAAAAAAAATATAAAGATGAAATAATAAATTTATTTAATAACTTATAAGACACAAACTATTACGTTATTATTTTATAGTTAACCTACTTTGTGCTGTAAATTAATAAGATATTTTATTATACGAATGAACTATTAATTAATTTTTCGCTAAAAACTTTATCAACTTTATTATACTGAAATCATAAGATCAAGTTTATAATCATGCGATTCAATAGGAAAATTATCAATTAATTGCTCTTTTAAACACACTCCGACAGTAAAGATATTTTGATGGTTATTTAAATATTGATCAAAATATCCTTTGCCATATCCAAGTCTATAACCATCCTTACTAAACGCAAGACCTGGGATAATAACTAACTCAGGAATAATGAAATTATTATTTATAGGTTCATAAGTTTTACATTTGCCTAGAACCAATGCATCGTTAAAATTATAAGCACAATATCTTATCTCATTTTTTATTTTTGGTAAAAAAAATTTTATTTCAGGCAGTAAATTGATTATTGCAAGTAAATTAATTTCATATTTTAGAGGATAATACAACCCTACAGTTTTTACTCTTAACTTTTTTAATAACCAATTAATTTTAGTTATTAATGAGTCTTTCACTAAATTAGAATTAATCTTATCTTGTTTTTTTATTAAAAGATCTTTAAAATAAAAACGCAGCTCTTGTTTGGTCATTAATATCCTTATATACAATTTATTTTAGTATACAGTCTTTTATTTGTTTTTTTCTGAATGTTATAAGTCACTATAATTGAATATTTATATATTAATTGTTCTTTTATCTACATTAAGAGCCGCTTCTTTTATAGCCTCACTTAATGTTGGGTGTGCATGGCATGTCCTTGCTATATCTTCAGAAGATGCTCCAAATTCCATATAAGCTATAAGTTCAGCAATGAGAGTTCCTGCATCTGATCCTATAATATGTGCTCCTAAAACCCTATCAGTTTTACTATCGGCAAGTATCTTAACCATTCCTTCAGTACTACCAATAGCTCTAGCTCTACTATTTGCTAAAAATGGGAATTTACCAACTTTATAATTAATACCTTGTTCTTGTAGTTGTTCTTCCGTTGCACCAACACTTGCGACTTCAGGATAAGTATATATAACGCTTGGAATTAAGTTATAGTTAACATGCCCAGCTTGACCAACCATAATTTCTACAGCAGCAATAGCTTCTTCTTCAGCTTTATGAGCTAGCATTGCGCCTTTTACTACATCACCAACTGCGTAAATATTTGATACAGCTGTTTGGAAACGTTCATTTATCTCAATCCTACCTTTATTGTCCGTAGTAATACCGACTGATTCAAATCCTAGGTTTTTAGTATACGCTTTTCTACCTACTGCTATTAAAACGACATCACTAGTTATTATTGAGCGTTTATCCCACTCCTCTATAGTTAAGTTTACTTTTCCTGACTTTACTTCAGACGCTATTACTTTAGTATTAAGTTTAAATTCGATACCTTGTTTTTGCTGTATTGTCATAAATTGCTTAGCAATTTCTTTATCAAGCATAGGTACAATGCTTGAAGCATACTCAACAACCGTTACTTTAGCACCTAAACGACGCCAAACCGAACCAAGTTCTAATCCTATATATCCACCGCCTACTACTATTAAGTGCTTAGGTACTTTAGAAAGTTTCAAAGCACCAGTAGATGAAACAATAAATTCTTCATCTATTGTAATATTAGGTATTTCTATAACGCTTGAACCTGTAGTAATTAAGATATTTTTTGCTTTAATTTGTTCTTTATTTACTTCAACAATATTATTAGAGATAATTTTAGCTTCGCCTTTTATTTTTGTAATCTTGTTCTTAATAAATAAGCTTTCTATACCTTTTGTCAGGTCTAAAACTATTTTATCTTTATTAGATAACATTTTTTGTAAGTCTAGTTTTATATCCGCAATAATACCTATACTGTCAAAATGCCTGATCGCCTCTTCATATTTTTTAGAAGTATTAAGTAGAGCTTTAGACGGTATGCAGCCTATATTTAAACAAGTACCGCCTAAAGTATCATTTTTCTCAATACATGCTACTTTTAATCCTAGTTGAGCTGCTCTAATACTACCTGTATAGCCAGCAGGCCCGCTACCTATTACCACTAAATCAAATTCTTGCATATTTAACCTTATGATCCTTATGATGTGTAATACCGTATATTGACTACGGTATCTAATCTTTATAATAATCTTTTTTAAAATATCGTAGTCACACAACAGCATTACAATACTACAATATTATAAACACTATAACAACTTTAATCTTAAACTATTCTTATTTGGTGCTGCAATAAAACTAATTAAAGTAATGTTATCTTCAAAAACGTTTATATAATTTTTTAGTAAAGAAAACATTTTTTTAGAAATAGCGTAATTATGCTGAGAATTAAGTGCATTTGATTCACCAATATTTTTTATTTCCTTCATTAAAACTATAGGATTTTCAAATTTTAGAGCGATATTTTCATAATCAACAATTACTTCGCTAAATCCTGCATGCAATAATAGCATTGGGACATGATCAAAATGAATAAAAGGAGATATATGTGGAGAATGTTTAAAACCACTTGCTATTTCATTATCGATTAATGATTTACGTAAATTTTTTAAACTATCACCACCGACAAAATTACCAATAAAAATACCATCAGATTTTAAAAATGTTCTAATATTATATAAAAAACGCTGCACATCATTGATCCAGTGTAACCCTAATGAATAAATAATTAAATCAAATGAGTCTTTTTGAAATTCTAAATTTTCATCATCGATTAATAATTTGTGATTATGATCAAAAGAATCAAGCAATAAAGGCGACATATCTGTTACGATAATATTAGCACTGCGATAAACATTTTTTAGTAAACCTGTAAGATAACCACATTTTGCAGATATTTCTAGAATATCTGCAGAACTCTTATCAATCATACCTAACCGACTTATTATATCATTAGCTGCATGCTTTATAAATAAGCTATTACTTATTCCTGCTACTGAATTATTACGGTGATCTTGTAATTTTAGCCTATTAAATATATAACTCTCTCACTTGTTTTAATTAAATCTTTTATTTTAGTTATAATATATCTCTTTTTTTGATAATCTGATACTTAATTATCAATACGCCATGAATGGGTTTGCTATATTAATATGATGACGTTTGCTGACACTTTAAAAATATTCTCAGTATCAATAAGAAACTGCATTTTATTTTTATTCAAAAAGCTCTAAAGAGAATAAAATTATTTATGCAGAATTTAAACCCATAGTTATCATGACTATATTAATTCATCACTATTATTAATATTTACTAAAAGATTACTGTATTATTAATAGTTAATATAAATTAAGATAATATATATTCAACCAAGATTGCAATTTAGATATACTAATAACTTATTAAATTACTACCTACTTAATCTTTGAATCATTTAAATGCTTTTTATACCAAGCATGAATTATTATTAATGGCCTTATTTTTATGTTTTGCAAGTATTGTGAACTTATCTTCCTCATTGTTTGTTATCACTGTGATTCTATAATTAAGCACTTTATATGAAATGCTGTATGCTTTAATCATAAAATTGCATTTTTATTGCGGAGCATAAATACTTGATCAATTTTATAAACTAAGGAATATCAAAGCAATATCTTATACCTATATCTATACTATTTTAATATATTAAAACAACACGATATTCTTCGTACATATATTAATTGTGACACTCAAATTTGTTCCTACTTTATATTAGCCTATAACAATTCGATTTGTTTTGTATTAATAATGCCTTATTAAAATTATTGTCTCTTATTAGATTTAAAATTTATATTTCTTGATAACATATAATACTAAAAGTTTTTGATAAAATCACGATCTGATAATACAATATACATATGTGCTTATTGAATTCTTTGAATTGTTATAAGGCTTAATCTTATGATTGCTTCTATAAAGCTAAGTTTTAGAAGTATTATTAAATAGAGATTCGACTTATAGCACTTAAACTATAAATGTCTTATATATTTACATAAGTTTTTTAGTTTATTGTGCTATTTGTTGTTTTCGTTACAACTATAATATCTAATCTATTTCTACATTGCTTTTTTTTAAAAAAAAGATTAACATGTGCTAGTTTAGATGCTTCGCTAATACTCATAAAGTATAAACCATACAGTTTTTGGATAAAATTAATATCACTTTAAAAGTGGTATAGATGATATTTTTTTGTGTATAGTAACTTGTAACAGTGTGTTTTAAGCATTGTTTTAAAGAAAATTGACTATTTTGAAAAATAGTGCCAATTATAATACAAAAAACTCTTTACATGCTAAATCTTTGTAATTCTTCCTAAATACAAATAGTGTATTTTAAGTTCTATTAACTTAATATATCAAAATAACGTATAAAATTTGATAATTTAACTATATTACACAATTTTATATAAAGTTATATAAAGCCAATATAACTATTAATTAATATTTCTAAAGGTATTGTCTTCATATTTCTTCTTATAATATGTTTTATAATTCTCATTTCTTATATTATGTAACCATTGGTCTTGTTGTTTTTGGAAAAAATTTAAAGAATGCGATTTACTTTTACTTGTTTGAAAATTATCTTCACAAAATTTTAAAAAGCCTGATATTAAAGTTTCGACACTATTAATTTCAGATTTTTTTTCTAGAAATTGCATAGAAAAATCAGAAAGCTTATTATTATGTTGTAAATAAAATTGCTTATATTTCTCATGAATTTTATTTTCTTTTTTTATTTGTTGTTCTGAAAAAAATAACTTTTCTTCTAAGAATTTATGAATTGCAGTACAGTCATTCCAAGGTAATTCTATTGTTAACTGCTCTGCTTCTTGATATTTAAAACTATCTTGAATATGATTTAAATCAGCATTTACTTTTAATGAGCTTACTAATATTAAAAAATATGTAACTAATTTAATATTCATAATATTTAATTAATTTTAGTAGGAATCGGTATCATAATACTACTTCTGTACCTTTTATTGCTACTAAAAAGTGTTTTCTTTTGAACTTTATTATTAACATGCATTATATCTGCTAAAGCTTCTTCATTATTATCTAGATAACTAAATAATAATGCTTTATAAAGCGCCATATTACTTGCTATTTTAATTACATCTTGCTTATATTTTACTCCTAAAGCATGATTAGCCGAGTGGTAATGAGCTATAGCTTTGTGCCAACTCCCTAACTGATCATATTTTGAACGTAAAAACTCTGCCCCGTAACGGATGTTATTATGTGGATCAAATGCTTGGTCAAGGGAATTAAAAGCCTCTAAATGATGTCTTAAGTTAATCTGCATACATCCAACATCAATACTATCTCGCCCTTTTATAAGTTCTATTCGAACAAAATTAATAGCTTCTCTTTTACTATTAAAATAATAACCTTTTCCTTCAACGTTCACTGTCCAAGGCCATACTACTTTGATTTTACGGGTTGAATGTTTTTTTCCTGATTCTTTTAAAGCGATTGAATATAAAGCATTAGATGGAATATTAAATTTTTTTTCAAAATAAGGAAAAAGCTGAGAACATTTTAATGATTCAGATATTTCAGGATCAGCAATAGTATGATTTGGAAAGAAACAAAAAGATAACAATAAAAGTATAAAGCGCAAAACGACTTGTCTTGTGTTATCCCGTGGCTTAATCACGTTATTTAAAAAATAACCTATAATGGTATATTTATGGAATAAAATGTATTGTCGAACCATACCGTTAACTTTAAAATAACTTGAGTTCCTTAAGATAAATATCTTATCATAACTTATTTTATGAGGCAAGAAAAGCGATAACATTTAAGAATTTATAAATTAATTTTAATTAATAGTTTAATACATTAAAACGTTATTAATTCCGAGCTTTAAATAGCATTAATTATTAATTCTATTAAAACTATACAGAACTTAATTGACTGATTAGATAAAAATGTTTATTATTAATCCCAATTAATGTAATAAGTATATTGTATGAAAGTGGTTAGTTCATTAAAATCGTTAAAGAAACGCGATAAAGATTGTCAGATCGTTAAAAGAAGAGGCAAGATTTTTGTAATAAATAAAAAGAATAAAAGGTTTAGAGCGAAACAAGGTTAATTGTTTCTAGAATAGAATATGGCCGGTCACTCAAAATTTAAGAATATTCAGCATCGTAAAGGGGCTCAAGATAAAAAGAAATCAAAAGTTTTTACTAAATTAATTCGTGAAATAGTGACGGCAGTTAAAACAGGTGCTTCTAATGTTCCTGAAAATAATCCACGTCTTAGGAAGGCTTTAAATGCTGCACGTAGTCAAAATCTCCCTAAAGAAAGAATAGATAAAGCTATTAATAGTGCTAATGATGCTTCTAATAACGAAAGTTATATGGAAATTAGATATGAGGGTTATGCACCAAATGGTATTGCTATAATAGTTGAAGCTTTAACCGATAATAAAAACCGTACTGCTTCAGAAGTGCGATCTAGTTTCACTAAATATGGTGGAATATTAGGGGAAACTGGGAGTGTAAATTATTTATTTAATCATTGTGGCGTTATTCAATATCCAATAAATATAGCTTCGAATGAAGATATTTTTGAAGCAGCAATACAAGCTGGAGGAAATGATATTATATCAGATTATATCACGCATACGATATATACGGATATTGAAAATTTTTATAAAGCTCTAGGATTCTTAACCGACAAATACGGCATACCTGAAGACTCTTATATAGGCTGGATTCCAGTAAATACTATAATTATAGATGATAAAGAAAAAGCGAAAAAATTACTAAAGCTCATAGCAGTTTTAGAAGAAAATGATGATGTACAAAGAGTTTTCGGTAATTATATGTTATCGGAGGATGTTTATGAAATAATCCAAGAGGAGTAATGATTCACAACGATGCAAATTATCAAATCATTATTTTAGCTGCCGGTAAAGGTACTAGAATGGAATCTGATTTGCCAAAAGTAATGCATAAAGTGGGCGGAGTTCCAATGCTAGAAACGGTATTAAGGAATTCGCTTAAAATCACACATGATGTAATCATAGTTTATTCAGAGGCACTGAAAAAATATTTAACACCCTATGAAAATATGTGTCGCTTTGTACTACAAGCAGAACCTAAAGGCACAGCACATGCTACTCATGCAGCAATAGATTTAATTGATCAAAATAAAATAATATTAGTTTTATATGGCGATCATCCTCTTATTACTCCAACACTTATGCATGAATTAATAGATTGTTTAAATATTATTAATGCTGCGTTAGTAACTTTAAGCTTTGAGAGATCAAATCCGGCTCAATATGGAAGAATAGCTATTGATAAAAATGGAAATTTTTTAGAGATTATCGAATATAAAAATGCAAGCGAGGAAGAGAAAAAAATAAAACTTTGCAATTCAGGTATTATGGCTTTTAGTAGTGGAATTTTAAATAAATATTTACCTTTATTGGTTAGTAATAATACTCACTGTAACCAAGAAGTTTATTTAACTGAAATAGTAAAAATATGTAAAAATCACGGTGAAAAAGTTTCGTATTTATTATCTACTGATCATGATTTAATTGTTGGTATTAATACTCAAAGTGAGTTAGAAGAAGCTAATAATATTTTGTCTCAGAATAAATCTTAGCTTGTTATATTGACACCATTATTAGTGTAACTCGAAAATGAAGTTCAACCACGACATTATAGAAATAATAATGAATACTAATAATTTGCTAAGATAATATAGTTGAAATTAGGACACATAGCATACGTACACAACTCATGATAATTAAGTCTCGAAGCAAAACTAATATCTTGCACCGATGTAATAAAAGGCAATAGATATAATGTTAAAAATTTTTTTGGAGAGATGGCCGAGAGGCTTAAGGCGCACGCCTGGAAAGCGTGTTCACAGAAATGTGTCGGGGGTTCGAATCCCCCTCTCTCCGCCATCATGATATTTCTGTCATTATTATGCATTAGCTTGTTATTTTAAATCAATCTATTTTATATTATGTAATGTATTCATCTCATGATTACACTAATTTAGTAGTGTAATTTAAAAGGTAACTAGAAATAGTAAAACTAATATTAAGTAACTTTAAATTATAATGTTTTTTATTATTAAAGTCTTAATTCACCTTCTTCCAGTACATTGTGCTATATTAGATCACAATACAACGCAGTAAATTTTAGCTTTATCTTTATTAATAGTACTATAATTTGTAAAATCCTAATCATTTTTGAATCAGACAGCATATATAATTACTCTTCTTCTAGTTTTAGTTTTTAAAATTCATGTTTAATGACTTAAAGTTCAGAAACATCGATAAAAAAGCTTAATTGTAATTAAATCTATATTAAGAGTGGGCTAAAGGATTGCAAAATAAATTATTATTACAAGATGACTATATAATGTTAATTTCAGAAGTAAAAAATCTTTATTTCATTATAAAATAAAAAGAATAATAGAAGCGTCCAAGATGTTATGATCAAAAGGACTGAATTTAATTATTATTTTGAAAAAGAATTCGTAATTCAAAAATTAAGCCAAACGCTAAAAGCAAATGTGTTAAGATTAACAATAGTTTGTGTAATGTACCTACAAAGGTAGCAATAATTAATTATTTCTGAGATAATTTGTTACTTACTCTAAAAACTTTTTTAGACATTTTATAGATTAGTAATATAATCATAATTATTAGTTAAGCTTTAAAAAAATTACTACTATCCACACTTCTTTAAAAGAATGATTTAAAATATGTGCGAATGCTTAAAGAATTAAAGTAATAATTCTAACTTTATATCTTAATAATTTGTATATTGCTCAATGCTTAAAGAATCATTTGTAAGCAAGTGATTTTCATACTACACTATCATTTAGTATTGATAAAACTTATTATACCACATTTGAAAAATTATAAACGATGTTGCAACAATTTACTTAATAACTTTTGATAATTTATCAAATAAATATTATCACTAAACTTAAATGAATAATATTAATATATCCACTCCTGATATTTTCCTATTTCAGTAATAATTTGAATATTGTTAGTTTGCAATGCTAATCTTTAAGCTTGTAAACTATTTTGAGGTAAGTCAGTCACTATTTCATTTTTTTTGCAACGTTTAAGCATTTTTCAAGAAAGGTTTTCTAGATGAATCGCACATCTTTTAACTTTAAACGTCTTTTAATTGCATTCATTTAATTTACATTCAATTTATCAGATATAAAGCATATTAGAACCTGTATCTGTATATTAAATAATAATTTGTGGTCGTATATCTTTTAATCCATATATTGCTATCAAACTTATAATAAGAATTAGGTAGTAATAAAGAAATATATTTTGCAAAATTATGTCTATTAATATAGATTAACTATAAAAAGGATATAATAATTAAAATGCCGAAAGAACAGAATTTAGATATAGAAAGAAAGCAAGAGCATATTGAAATTAATCTTAAACAAAATGTTAACTCTACACTTAAAAGTGGTCTAGAATCTATTAAATTTATTCACAATGCATTACCAGAAATTAACTATGATAGCATAGATACTACTACTACTTTCCTCGGAAAAGATATGAAGGCACCTATTTTAATTTCAAGCATGACTGGTGGTACTGCTAGAGCTAGAGATATAAACTATAGGCTTGCACAAGCCGCACAAAAATCTGGCATTGCTATGGGGCTTGGTTCTATGCGTATTTTATTAACGAAGCCTGATACGATCAAGACATTTACAGTCAGACATGTTGCACCAGATATCCCATTACTGGCGAATATTGGTGCAGTACAACTTAATTATGGAGTAACGCCAAAAGAATGTCAGTATTTAATTGATACTATTAAAGCTGATGCCTTAATTTTGCATCTTAATGTATTGCATGAATTAACTCAGCCTGAAGGTAATAAAAACTGGGAGAATCTTTTACCTAAGATAAAAGAAGTTATTAATTACCTATCTGTCCCTGTAATCGTTAAGGAAGTAGGATATGGTTTATCTAAACAAGTGGCTAAGAAGCTGATAAAGGCAGGGGTTAAGGTTCTTGATATTGCTGGGAGCGGTGGGACATCGTGGAGTCAAGTAGAAGCTTATCGTGCAAAAAATTCAATGCAAAACCGTATAGCTAGTAGCTTTATTAATTGGGGAATTACGACATTAGATTCTCTAAAAATGTTGCAGGAAATTTCAAAAGATATTACGATTATTGCAAGTGGGGGATTACAATCTGGTATTGACGGTGCGAAAGCAATTCGTATGGGTGCTAATATTTTTGGACTTGCAGGTAAATTATTAAAAGCGGCGGATATTGCTGAAAGTTTAGTGCTTGAAGAGATTCAAGTGATAATTGAACAGCTTAAAATTACTATGCTATGTACTGGCTCATGTACTTTAAAAGATTTAGCAAAAGCCGAAATTATGTGGTAGTAATAAATATATAATTTGTAATTTTGTAACGAAAAATATGATACATCTTAGAATCTATAAAAAACGTAATAAATTTTAAATTTATTAAATATGATAAATATCAATAATTCTGAGATATAATAACTCAAATATAAAAGAGCTTATAAGAAATAAATCAATTAAGGACGTAGATAATTTTGCTAACTCCATCTCCTATGTATTGATAATACTATCATTATATAATTAATGAGTTTTTAAAAGTAATTAATTACTATAAGATCAAAAGTTATTTTTGTAATTTTTTAAAATTTTAATATTTGTTATAGGATCATTCCATCTCAAAATAATTCGATACTATAAACCTTATAGATCACTTTTAAAAAATATGTTAATCTTCACATTAACTTATATAATTGTTTCATATTTTATGCTACGTATCAATCTTTGATCTTTAAGATGTACAATTATCAATATTAGTGTACATATTTATCATAGTAGATGAAGATATAGTTTTATTAAGTATAGCTTTGCATCTACTATAATTGAAATTATTAATATCTAAGTCAATTCACGAGTTTTGTATTTTTTTCAATATCGATTTGTATAGATATATTACAGGTTCACTTTAATCTTTAAGGATCCTTGATGTGCTGTATATTTCTTCGCAAGAGATAAGTTATATCTAATACCAAATTCTATCATATTATTTTTAGTAGAAATACCACCGCCTAAATTATATGTTATCTTTGCAGGTTTAAATCTAATTGTTGTCAATGGTTCATCTATACCGTCAAGGCGTGCATCAATATTTGGTAACTTATTTTTACATTGATAATTTATAAACCAATGTAATTCGGGCTTTATTATTATATCTTGTGATAAATAATGAGTTACACTATTTAAACCTAATATAGTTTCAAATTTATCATAGTAATTTTTCTTTATAGATAAATTTTGGAAAGTAGTATTATTTTCTTTGTAACCATTATTTTTAAATGTAGCATAACGCATACCAAACATTGGCGTTATAGTGGTACGATGCGATATTAGATAGTTATAGCCACCTAGTAATTCATAGCTATAAAAAGTATTAATAAATTTACCTATTGCGATTTGATCAGTAATAGTAGTTATACGTTTTTCATAATTTTTGATTTTATTTCTACCATACACACCTATAGCTTCAACAAAAAAGTTATTAGTAAGCCAATTATAAAGCCCATAGATAGAATATATATTACTTTTAGCTTTGGTTCTATCACCATTTTTATCATTTTTGTGCTTGACTTTACTATCAGCCATAGTATAAGCCGCCCCTATAACTATAGAATTATCAATATTATAATCAAAGCCTATTATACCACCACCTGTATTAGATTGATAACCGCTTGCACTGTTTTTAGAGTTTTGCTTTATTTTACCATAAAATGACATGCCCCAAATGCCCGTTACTATATTATCTTCATCACCTGCAGCAATTATTGCCTGATTATTAGTATTCAGTCTTTTTAGATTAATCTTATTATTAAGCAATGTGTTTGTTTTGTTGAGACCATTTACAGTATTTGCATCGCTTAATTCTTCTAACCTATTGCCAATCTCTTTAGCAGTGAAATTATCCATATTTATTGCTATATCTGTTAAAAAATTCTCAACCTCGATACCGTTCAGTCCTACTACTCCTTCATTAAGTCCATTAACATTTATTCTATTACTAAGTCTATCTAATGTTTCAGTAACTCTATTCGGAGACATAAAACCTAAATCATTTAATAATTTACCTGCATCAGTAGTATTACCAAAATCTTTAACATGATTAATAAGTTGGTTTGCTATACCAGAAGCTACATAATTATTTTTAGTATAATCTAAGATAGGAGATGGATCAAAAATTGGTACAACATCAGTGATGCCATAATTTTTATCGCTACTTGACCCACCTGCTTCATTACTACTGTTATTGCTGATATTCCCTACATCACAATTATCACGACAGCCATTGTCAGTATTGCCTCGACCCCTAGTATCGTCTCGACCTCCAGTATCGTCTCGACCTCCAGTATCAGTAAGTAATACCAAACCGTTTGCATCAGCGACCCATTTCACAAATTTATTTTGTTCCTCGCTTGCATCAATAATGACTTTAGTTTGCGGTACTGGAGTATATATTGCACCTGTTTCGAGTTTTACTATTTGGTGTTTAGTATCTGAGGTAATGTTAGTGATATCGGAGTGTGCTTTAATTTTAATTATTAAATTATCTAAATCGGACATATCGACATTAGATCCTTGACTAACTAATATATGCCCACCTTTTTGTAATGCAGTATCAAAATAAGTGATAATAGTCAGTAATCCATTATGTGTAACATTACCAGTATATTTTAATTCATAATTAGCTAAATCTAATACAATATCTCTAACATTTAGATTAGTATTTACTTCCACATTATCTAATAATACTAAATTTGCATTATCAGCTATTAAAGTAGCTGCTTTAATGTTTTTCTGAAGCAACATAAATTTATCAGATGCAATTTCTATGATGTTAGCATTTTTAATTTCTTGTGTTAACCAAGCATTGTCATTAAATTTTAAAATGCCACCATTATCAATATGTGCATCTATTACAACAGCATCTTTAAAATTTGCTGTAGCAGTATCATCTGCAAAATTTAAATTATCCGCTTTAATATCAGTGAAGTAATTAAATAGTGAGAGCGAGCGTGGTAATACATCTAAATCTATTAGAGCATCTGGTATATCTAAATTTTTGGGATTCATGTTATTATCACCTCTATCAAAATTTATAGTTTTACCTGCGTCTATATTAAGATATTTAGAATACACATCACCTCTAATAGTAGTATCCTCACTAATTTGTACATTTGCTAAACTTTTTATTTTACTTCCTAAATCATAAGTAATACCGCCTTCTATATTGAGTTTTACGTTACCTTGCGCGTTATTTGCAGTAGTAATAGATGAATAAACATGTGGAGAATTAATAGTCACTGTGCCATTGCCTGTCAATTCTATTGATTTTAATCTATTATTTGCATCTCCTATTATGCCGTCATTACCAGTATCAAAATCTGTTACTTCTAAAGTATGAATATTATTTCCTGCCGTAGTAATATTAGTCACTTGCGATGCTGCGCCTAAAGTTAAGGTAGCTGCCTGAGTGGCATTTGAAAAATGAATATTTTGCGCTTGTAATGTCCCTGTAATGGTAACATCATTATTTGCGACTTCTATGGTCCCTATAGCATTATTATTACCAAGTGTACTAGTGATATTAATAGGTGTATGATTATTTAGTTTTAAAGTTCCGTTATTTGCATTTTTGCCTGAGATATCAGTAGCAGTTACGTTATTATTAACTTGCATCGTGGCACCATCCGATATAACAATATTACCGCTTTTAAGAGTATTACTGAAATTTACACTTCCTGCGTTTATAATAATATCACCAACTGCTGCATTTGCGCCGATAGAACCGCTAACGCTACCACCATTTATGAATACTAAATTTAAATCCTGACCGCCTGTCTTATTAATATCAGTTGTTAAGTGTGAATTAGCAGCAAATGTCAAATTATTATTACCGTTACCTTGAATTTCAGTAATAGAATAATTACCGCTAGCAGATAGTGATACATCACCTGCTCCTGCTTGCAGCATTACTATGTTATTGATTAAACCAGTCACTTTACCTGATCCATTGAAATTTAATGTACCGTTTACATTACCGGTACTTGTAACACTACCGTCAATTTCTATATCATCATTAAGATTTATTACACCTGCATTACCTTGGAAATCTACATGACCGTTTATATTACCTGTTGCGGTATATGTTGTGTTTTTGTTAAACAGAACATTTGCATTCACCTCATTTAACTCTATATCCTTAATATTTAAGGTAACATTTTCAACATTGATCCCTACTTTTAAAGCTATAGCCCCATTATCTATACTAGCAAAAGTTAATTGCTTCAACATATGATTTGCTGTACCGAGTGTATAAGCCACATTGCCATTATTGTCTATAGTTAATTTATTAGTATCTGTTATGAGTTTAATTATACCAAATTGATTATTACCTGGATCTAAAGCAGATGTTAATGTTATAGTGTGGTCATTAGTATTTGAACTATTTTTCAGTTCTAATATTGAATCTTGATGTTTAAATACCATACCACTAGTATTTAAATCAAAATTATCATTTATAGCATCTAAAGTATAAGTAGCTCCGCCTGCTACTGTACCAATATTTATATTTTTGATTTTAGCAGATGTGAGACTTTGGTCATCAAATAATGCACCATTGTTTATATTTAATTGATGAATATTTTGTATATCTAAATCATTAGTTACAGTAACTTTTCCTTTAATATTTAAGCTAGATAACTCATTACCTTTACTACCAAGCTTTATTCCATTATTACCACTTATGGTTAAATTATTACCATTACTATCTAAAGTGATAATACCACCTCCAGTTTCGTTTAAATTATTAATAAATTTAATAGTTTGATCTACTGGTGCAGATAATATTAATTGCGAATTAGCATCACCAAAATTAATGCTACTATTTACGCTACTTACTAGAGTTAAATTTTTGTTATTAACTTGAATAGTAAAGTTTTGCGGTGTTCCTATTTGTCCTATATTAATTATTTTAACCGTACCAATAGTATCATCGCTAGCCTTTAAGTTTGTGAAAGCATTTAATATACCGTTTTGTCCGTTTACAATAATAGCATTTAAGTTATATGTATTATTACCATTAAATTCTAAAGTACCACCATTTGCTCCGAAATCAATATTATGCGTTGTGAGATTTCCGCCAAGCTGTAATATCCCACCGTTTGTAAAATGAATATTATCTACAAATATATCATTTGCTATAGTTACGTTTTTTGTATTATCGCCTTGAATGTTGATAGTCGAAATACTATTTGCATTATCTGCGCCTATATTTTGAGTTACATTACCGTCACCTATAAAATCCAATGTACCAGCAACCCCTCCATTACATAACACTGATCCATCAATCATAGCACCATCGCCTAAAATGAATTTACCAGCTTTATTATTAAAATCGATGTCTCCTACCAATCCTCCATGAGCTATAATTGTACCAGTATCTTTGTATTTTAATGCACCAGTAGTAAGTCCTGTAATCACCACATTTGCTGCAGAATGTGCAACAGTAAAGTTCTGTGAGTTCGCTGTACCACCTATATTAGTAGTACCGTTAAATACAACCTCTTGTAAAGCTGCACCATTTGCTCCTATGTTTCCTGTTATGCCGCCATTACCTGTAAATATTAACTTTCCGCTATTGTTCCCGGCAGTAGTTATGATATTACTGTTAACGACTACATCATTGTTTAAAGTTAATTCCGATGTTTGATCTGTGAGTACTGTAGAACCTGCATATATATTACTGTCAATATTACTAGCTCCAGCCCCAATATTTATTTTCTCAAGAGCTGCGCTATTAGTACCGATTTGACCTGTTATATTACTTCCTGTTCCAAGTGATAATACACCTTTTGTATTATTATGTGTTGTTACTTCACCAGTTAGCGTAACACCATCTGCTAAAATTAACACAGAACTTGGGTTAGTTAAAGCTACCGATGCAAATACATTTGCTGAGCACGTAACAGGATCTGCACCAATATTGACAAGTTTTAAGCCGAGTTCATTAGTGCCAATAACACCAGTAATATTCCCGCTATTGATTGTTAATATTCCTTGATTATTTTCAGAAGTTGTAATTGAACCAGTGACACCGTTTACTACTAATGTACCATGCTTTCCAAATGCAATATTACCACCTGCACCTAAATCTAAAGTACGATTAAATGTTATTTGTCCTGTACTGTTTATACTAAGTAACTTCGTAAATATCGTATCATCTATTATGATATCACCTGCTCCCTCTACTATTAATTCCTTAAGACGATGTGTATTATCCTGCCCTATAGTATAAGGTCCACTTTGATTTGCTATAGTTATTACTTTTTTAATTGCTTCTATTTTTACTATTCCATATTCATCATTGCCAGATTGATTTAAATTATTATATATGGTAAAGGTTCTATCAGCTGTAACACCAGTATTGATTAAAGCTAACATAGAATCAGCTCCTTCAAATATGATCTTTGCGTTGTTATTTAGCAAATTTACATTCCCATTTTTTGCATCTATTGTATAGATTGTATTATCCGCTATTCTAATATCACTTATATCCCCAGCACTTGGATGATTCATCGTTAAATTAGCATTGATTTGTATTTTTGCTTTTGTAGCATTTAATAATTTTGCACTGATTGTGTTCTTGGCATTTATTATTAATGTTCCGCCGTTAACATTACTATTGTTAAATGTCACACAGTCTGTATCTAACAACCCGTTAACACTTATAGTACCTGAATCTAAAACACTATCTGCAAAAACAAGATTATCTACTTTAGTATTACCTTGTAAATTCAAAGTTTTACCGTGACCTCCACTAAACTTAAGTATATTTAAATTATTTATATTCCCATTAAGTGTAGCATTTCCTTTAAAATTTAATGTACCATGAGTTTTTTGAGGAGCAGGAATAATCATTTCGTTATCTAAATTAGTACCATGCACTTTAAAATTTAATATATCTTTGTTATTATTACCTTTTATATTACCAATAACAATTATGTTATCATCTAAATTGAGTGTTGAAGTATTATGTTTTAAATTAATATTAGTCGCTTTTAATATTGTAGAATTAAATGTTGCAGATCCAAGTAAAACATTTATTGTATCTAATGAGCCTATATTACCTATATCACCTGTTATTATGCTACTACTACCAAGATCATAAGCTAGATTTAATATACCTTGACCGTCAATTTCTGTAGTATTATTTATATTACCCTTTAATGTAGTTATGTTACCGTCACAAAGAGTAAGTATAGAGTTATTGTGAGTAAGATTTATATTTTTAGCATTAATTGTAATATTATTTGCTTCTGGGGCATAAATCTTGGCTTCTCCGTTTCCTACATTTATTCCTAAAAGAGAGTTAGTGTAGCCTATGTGATTTGATATAATACCGCTACCTTCAAATGTTATTGAACCATTATTTCCGGCTACTGTATTATCTATTTTAGTTGTAATATTTAAATCTTTATTAATTTGTAAAGTAGCATTTTTACCAGCAAAATCGATATTACTAAATGTTTTAGTACCGACTCCTGTAATAATTGACGTAACATTATTACTAATAAATTTAAGAGGGCCAAAATTAGTATTAAGATCTTCTCCTGCATTAAGAGGGCCTATTGAGTCGTTTTGACTTACTTCAACACCACCAAAATCAGGCAGTTCTTTTAATGTATTGATTCCTCCAATGATAGCATTTGCTTTATCTGCCGATATTTTAATTTCACGCCCTCCATTAACTATTTGGATAATATCGCCATTGTTAAATACTCCTCCTACAAGACCTGCGCCAGTATTCAAGCTTACGCTACCATTATTAGGAATAATTGTTCCTGTTGCATTAGAGTTAGTGAATAATGTCCCACATAGTGAGGCTGTTGCTAAAAATTTTCTTAAAATTTTTGATTTTTTCATTAATATTAATCATAATACATTAATTAAGTTAAAAAAATCTTAATATATTTTATATTAATAAAGTTAATGTTAATGAGTAATTATTCAAGATTAATAATTTATAGTAACTTTTTTGCAACATATAGATCTAAATTTTAGATTAATTAATTAACAAATATGACTCTATTAGGCACAAAAAGACATGCATAAACGCGCATATCAAAAAATTTCCTTGTATAAGTTTTTTAATGATATTGGGAAATATTGTTACTTGAAAAAATCTAATTATATTTAGATTAAGTTAAAGAAATTACTAATAAGAAAAGGATAGATAAATTGAGCTATTACATCTTTGGTAATATTATATCTCGTCCCCTGATTAATGGTCATTGTATTTAGAGCAGTAATCAAAGTTTTATGTTAGTGATATATCCATCATGACTTGAGCGTTTTATCTTAGAGATTAGTATACAATATGAGATTAAATGAACAAACAACTGTATAACATCGACTGTTATTGAATTTTTGCTTTTGCATGAATTAATAACCTTTCTATAAGTCATATGATAAACCTTTATTTATTGGCATTTCTACCAAAGCATGTTTAAGTACTTGGTCAATATTTGACACTGATATAATTTCTAGATTTTCTTTTATATTTGGTGGTATATCTTTTAAGTCCTTAACATTTTCCTCAGGAATTAATACGGTTTTAATCCCCCCTCTACTTGCTGCAAGTAATTTTTCTTTAAGACCGCCTATAGGTAATACATTCCCTCTTAAAGTAATTTCACCTGTCATTGCTACAGTGCGATGTACTGGTATTTTAGTCATTAATGAAACAATAGTAGTAAACAAAGCACAACCAGCAGATGGCCCATCCTTTGGGATAGCGCCAGCTGGCACATGAATGTGAATATCAAAATCTTTATAGTTATCGTATTTTAATCCAAAATTTGTTGCTCTGCTTCTAAAACAACTATAAGCAGCCATTGCTGATTCTTTCATAACATCACCAAGTTTCCCAGTAGTTTTTATTTCACCTTTTCCTGAAAATGCTAAAGCTTCTATAGTTAGAAGTTCTCCTCCTACTTCAGTATAAGCGAGCCCTGTAGTACTACCTATTTGATCTTCTTTTTCTGCAAGTCCGAAATTATATTTTTTCGCACCTAAAAATTCTTCAAGATTATTACTATCTATTGAAATATGCTTAACTGTCTTATTTGCTAAAATTTGCTTTAATGCTTTTCTAGTTAACGCACATATTTCACGTTCTAAAGCTCTTACGCCTGATTCTTTAGTATAATATCTAATTAAATCTAAAATTGCAGCTTCGGATATAGTAATTTCATCTTCCTTAATTTTATGCATTTTAAATTGTTTTGGTACTAAATAATTTTTTGCTATTTGCAGCTTTTCTTCCTCTACATAACCAGAAATATATATCTTTTCCATTCTATCACTTAAAGCTCTTGGTAAATCATGAGAATTAGCAGTAGCAATAAATACAACATTTGATAGATCATATTCTACCTCTAAATAGTGATCCACAAAATGACTATTCTGTTCAGGGTCTAACACTTCAAGCAAGGCTGATGCAGGATCTCCTCTAAAATCAGAACTCATTTTATCGATTTCATCAAGCAGCATGACAGGATTACTAGTTTTAATTTTCTTAAGTTGACCTAGAATTTTACCTGGCATTGATCCGAGGTAAGTTTTCCTATGACCTCTAATTTCTGCTTCGTCTCTAACGCCACCAAGAGAAAATTTAGTATATTTTCTTCCCATTCCTTCAGCAATAGATTTTACAAGTGAAGTTTTGCCTACACCTGGTGGACCGATTAAACATAATATAGGCCCTCTGATTTTACTTGAACGCTGTAATACAGCTAAATATTCAATAATACGTTCTTTAACTTTTTCAAGACCAAAATGGTCACGATTTAAAATTTTTTCCGCTTGATTAATATCTATTTTGCTATTATCATACTTACCCCAAGGCAAACTAAGTAATGTCTCAAGATAATTGCGAGTTACTCCTGATTCCGCTGACATTTGATTCATAGCACGAAGTTTCTTGAATTCAGATTCAGCTTTTTCTTTTGCTTCTTTTGATAATTTTAAACTTTTGATTTTTTTCTCAATATCGGCAAGTTCCGATTTATCTTCATCAAGCTCTTTTTGAATAGCTTTCATTTGTTCATGTAAATAATAATCACGCTGTGTTTTTTCAATTTGCTTTCTTACTCTTTGTTGCAATGCATGCTCAGTTTCTGAATTTACTATATTAGAAGTAAGAGTAGTAATAACAGTAGTGATACGCTTAACAGGGTTAGTTTCTTCTAATAACTGTTGTTTTGTTTCTAGTGAAGTAATCAAATGTGAAGATAATATATTGATAATATTTATGAAATTAGTTCTATTACTTATTTCTTTATTGATAGTCTCAATAATTTCTGCATTCACTTTCTTATCATTCATTGCATATTTACTAAATAGTTGTACTGCATTATCCACTAATGAACGCATATTATGAATGTCCAATATTTCTTCATCTGGAATAATTTCATAATTGGCTTCAAAAGCTTCTTCATCTTTAATATTGCTTAGCTTTACTCTTGCTACTGCTTCTATTAAGATTTTAGCCGTATTGTTAGGCAATTTCACTATTTGGATAATCTTGGCAAGTATAGCTGTGTTATAAAGTTCGTGTTTACTAGGGTTTTCTTGATCAAATTTTTTCTGTAAAGTTACTAAAATATATTTACTATTATTTTCTTCAGAAATGGTAGTACGAGAGAGTGCTTGAAGTGATTTTTTCCTACCAACAAAAATAGGAGCAATTACTCCCGGAAACACTACCATATCTCTCAGTGCCATTAACGGAAGGGATTTTTTATTCATCAATTAAAACCTTTTTAAAAATTTATATAGTTTATAGCAATTTTTAATTATATAATATAGTATCAACTGGATTTCAAGCTACCATTATTAATTATATTTATGAATTTATTACTACAACCTCCTCAAAATGTAGCAATAGCACATAATAGAATAAAACAATATATAAATTTAACTCCGATCATTCACTCTGAAAGCTTAAATGCGATGCTAGGTCATGAGATTTTTTTTAAGGTTGAATCATTACAAAAAACAGGAGCATTTAAAATTAGAGGCGTATTAAATAATTTGTTAAAATTAAAAGAGCAAGAAAAATTACCTGATAAAATAGTTTGTTATAGTAGCGGTAACCATGGCATTGGTCTTGCTTATTCAAGTAAATTATTTGGTATTAAAACAAGAATTTATTTACCGTTAAATACTTCAAAAGTAAAACAGCAAGCAGCTCTTTATTACGGAGGTGAAGTTATATACACGAATACTCGGCAAGAAGCAGAATCAAGAGCAAAGGCAGATGAAGAACAAGGATTCTACTATATGCACCCTTCTGATAGTGATTCTATAATAGCAGGAGCCGGTACGTTATGCTATGAAGCATTACAGCAATTAGGTTTTAGTCCTGATGCAATTTTTGCTTCTTGCGGCGGTGGAGGTTTAATTTCCGGCTCATATCTTGCTAAAGAATTAATATCACCTACAAGCTTATTAATAGGTTCAGAACCAGTTGCGGCTAATGATGCTTATTTATCGATTAAAAATAATAATATATATAGATTTAATGACTCACCAATTACCATTGCAGATGGTCTTAAAACTTTAAGTGTATCAGCTCGCACATTTGAATATTTGAAAAAACTTGATCATTTTTATTTAGCAGAAGAATATGAAATATATTACTGGACAGCGTGGCTTACTCATTTACTTAAAGTAATATGTGAGCCATCAAGTAGTATAAATATGGCTTCAGTAGTAAGTTGGTTAAAAACACAAACCAAAACACAGAAACTATTAGTATTAATCTCAGGCGGCAATATCGACCCTACTCTTTATAATGAGTTATGGAAAAATGATTATCTAACTGTTCCACCAAGCATTAGTAACTAAATACTGAATATAAAACCTTCATTGCTATGGAAGCTATAAAATAATCTATGGCACAATGTTAAGATATTTAACAAGATTACTATGTGATCTTTAATTATCACTTAACAATTACGACCTACAGTATCTAGTCTATACAACAAGATTCCAACAATAACATTACCAAGTGAAAATTTACCCCTTACTTCTTACTGCTTCTTGATTTTTAGTAGCAATATTAGGGGTGGTTTGTGGATATTTTCGATTTGAATTTCTTAATTTTATTGAATCTTCAAATATGGTTTTATCAAATGTTATTGGATTAATTTTTCTAAGTTCTGCTAAATTTAAATTATTCACCTGTTGTGGTTGCACTATAATATGCTCACCAGTAATAGGAATTAAATTTTTAAATTCAGGATTAGTAGTTACTTTATCTTTATTTTTATTTAAAAATTTTGTTAAACCTACGGCAATTTCAGGATTTGTTAAAGCATTTGAAAATATCCTATCATTTATTGTCTTAACTACATATCCATCGCTTAGAGTAATATGTTTATCGACTAATTGCGACAATCTTTCTTCCAAATAATTTCTACCTGTAAATATCTGTTTAAATTTTTCCCATAAAGAAGCGCCTTTATCATTAATATCTTTTAATGCAGTCGCGATTTTAGTACTATTTTCACTTAGATAAGTAGAATCTAACTTATTTAATTTTTTTATTATAACTTTAGACTTCTTAATTCCTGATGAGTTAGCAATTAGAACAATTTGTTCTAATTGCTTACTAATTGAATTATTTTTTTCTAATCTACTACTAATTTTATGTACCGTATCGGTTGCTGCCTTTTGCAATTCCTTAAATTCTATTTGAGATAATTTATTTACTCTTGGGATAAATTGATTACTATCTTTATTAAATTTTTGATTTTTATCTCCTTGAATAATAAATTTTTCATATTGCTCAAGTTTGTCAGGAGTATTGTTAGGATCTTGTTTTAAGATTTCCATAGCTTTATCTTTTATAGCATTTGCATATTGCTCTTTAGGTATAGAATTGCCACTTATAGCTATTAATGCTTTTTTAGTTGCTCTTATAGGACCAGCAAATATTTCCTCTTTATCTTTTATACCCATCAATGATAATTCATCAAAGGGACCTCCATTATTTAAAGGTAGCACAAAACCCTTAAGCGCTGCTTCAGCTCTTGCAATATCAAATTTTAACTTATCTGCTGCGCTAGGTATTAATTTTGTAATTTGTTCTAAATTGATATGCAAATTATCTACTAATTTTTGTACATCTTTATTTTCTACAACTTCACTAATAATGTGACTAGCAAGTACTTCAAGCGTACTAATGATATATTCTTCAGATTGTAAATATTGCTGAATTGGGTCTAATATAACAATATTTTTATTTAAAGTATCTAATCTACTATCTACGTTTTTTATATCAATTATCTTACCTTGTACTGCAGCTGATATCTCAGTTATTTCCTCAATTTTTTTTATTTTTTCAATAGAATCATTTATATTAGTTATAATCTCTGACATATCACCCTCATTATTAAATTATTTTTTTCTCATTAATAAAATTATCAAACTTCTTAAAAACTCACAACTATATTATAATATAAATTACTACTTACTATTTTATGGATATTATAAACGCCCTCTACTTTTATTAGACCTATCAATATGAGATATATGAGTTGATATAAAATTATGATTCTTAGTGCATTATTTCTTTTACGCTATTGATTTTAGTGTTCCTACTATTTTACACTTCTGTCAACAAATTTTTTATAAACCATTACTTCAGACAAAATCTCAACTATCTTATCTATAATTTTTTTGAACCTAGTCCTGAAAAGTGAAAATATTATACTATTCTGCGATTATAGTTTAGCTTTGATTAATCTTTGTATACCTTCTAATTTTCCGTGTTCAATTAAATATCAAGGTTTAGAAGTACTTATTTTTTAGCTACATTAACAATTTGTAGGACTATCAGTATCTGTGCTATTACGTTTAATCTATTACAAAACTTTAATTTTAGTATTCATAAAACCATATTTGTCTTGTCCACTACTGAAATTAATCTAGTAACTTCATCATGAGCGTCGTATTAGTGTCAATTTAAGATTGCATCACATTATTTGATTAATAATTAGCACTAAAAGAAATACACTAAGATTTTATTACTAATAGTTGTAATATAGAAGGGTAGATCTCTTTAAAAAAGATTCAATGCGAATATTTGATTTAGTATAAATAATATTTTAATTTATCCTATAATTATAAATATGAAGCTTGATGGATTTTATCCAGATTTATTATCATCTTTATATATATCATCCCTTTATTAATAAATAAGATCATAATTAATAAAAGAATGCAAACTAATTTAAAATATTTATGCATGAAAATTAATCAAAACTTATAAAAAGAATTGTATTGCTTCATAGAAGATGTTCTAATCGTAATTTCATCAGGAATTTCATTTATGAACCTTGAAGGGCAAGAGCGTACTATTTCATAAAATATTTTTCTGCTTTCCGCGTGAGTAATATAAAGATCTTTTTTTGCTCTCGTAATACCAACATAAGCGATACGTCGTTCTTCTTCTAAGCCTTTTTCTCCATCTTCATCTAGAGATCTTTGAGAAGGAAATACACCTTCTTCCCATCCAGGTAAAAATACTACATCAAATTCGAGTCCCTTAGCTGCGTGCAGTGTCATTATAGTCACAGATCCACCGTAATTAGTTTCAAGTACTTCATTTTCCATAACTAAGCTTGAATATTCGATAAAATCATGAATATCATTAAATTCTGCAATAGCTCTAAGCATCTCATTAATATTTTCAATTCTACCAAATGCTTCTTCAGTTTTTTCTTCTTTCAGCATTGCAAGATAACCAGAATCATCAAGTATTGCTTTAACTACGTTTATTGGGGTATCTATAATAAATTGTTCATACCAATTATCAATTTTAGTAAGTAAATCTTTTAGAGATTCATATGATTTTGCTTTAATATTACCTATTTCTAGTATTTCTTTAATTGCTGCAAAATTAGAAATATTGCGTTCAAGTGCATAAGATCTAATTTTATTTAGGCTAGCTGCACCTATTGCTCTTTTTGGCACATTGATAATACGCTCAAGTGCTAGATTGTCATTTTGATTCAAAGATATACGGATATAAGCAAGTACGTCTCTTATTTCCATACGTTCATAGAATCGTAAACCGCCTATAATTTTATAAGGTATAGCACTATTTATAAAAGCTTCCTCAAAACTTCTTGTTTGAAACCCCGCGCGTACTAATATTGCAATATTGCCAGCATTATACCTTTCTTCTTTAACTAACTTATCTATTTCACATGCTATATATCTTGCTTCTTCTTTATCACTTAAACAAGAAATAATTTTTATCTTTTCACCACTTGAGCTGTCCGTCCATAGCGTTTTACTGTGACGATTTTTATTATTATTGATAACATTGGAAGCAGCAGCAAGTATTGGCAAGGTTGATCTATAATTCTGTTCTAATTTAATAATCGTTGCACCTGCAAAATCTTTTTCAAAACGTAGTATATTCCCGACTTCTGCTCCGCGCCAACCATAAATAGATTGATCATCATCGCCTACACAACAAATATTCCTATATAAACTTGCTAGCATTCTTGCCCATAAATATTGCGCAATGTTAGTATCTTGATATTCATCGATTAAAATATATCGATATTTTTCTTGGTAATATTTTAGTACTGCAGGATTTTTAATAAAAAGTTCATTGTTATAAAGTAAAAGATCTCCAAAGTCTAAAACATTAGAAATAAGTAAATTTTTTTGATATTCTTCGTATACAAGTTTTGCTATTTTCTGTAGTGGTAAATTAGTATCTGATGTTGATAATTTATTTGGTAATAATCCCTGATCTTTCCATCTTGAAATAATAATATGTATTAACTTAGGTGTATATTTTTTGGCATCAATATCCTTTTTTAGCTTTACTATATCTTTAACTAAAGTTAATTGATCATCATGACTAATTATAGTAAATCTATTATTAAAACCAAGATTTAAATTCTCGATTTGGTCACGTAATATCTTAGCTGCCATTGAGTGGAAAGTACCTATATTCAGACCATAGCAATTAATTAAGTTATGGACCCTTTCAGACATTTCTTTTGCGGCTTTATTAGTAAAAGTAACGGCGAGAATATTATGAGGCAAGGCTAAATTTTGATGAATAATATTAGCTATTCTTGATGTAAGAACTTTTGTTTTACCAGTTCCGGCGCCTGCTAGCAATAAAAGGGGACCTTCAGTGTGAAGTGCTGCTTTTTTCTGTTCTGCATTTAATGTATGCATGAAATTTTGATTTTGTATTTTATCTTTCATACCGTGGTTTGACTTAAATATTACCTTATTCTTCTTAGATTTTTAATAATATAAGAAATAGTAATTATCGGATTATAAATAATTATTTTTAATAGTCTAAAACAAGAAATGAAATTTCTATCTTCAATAAACCAATTATATAAATCATTTATAGGTTTAATCTCATCAGGAATAATATATTTATCTTTAAATAATTTTTTTAAAGTTCTTTTAGCAATTTTTGCCTCTACTTTACGTTGTGTGGTTAAGCTTTGATTATGCACCCGGTAGAAATATAAAGATTCTGGTATATGAGCAAATTTTGTAACCAGTCCGAGACGGAGCCAATATTCATAATCATCAACCAATGCCATATTTTCGTTATATCCACCTACCTGCTTTGCTAAATCAGCTCTATATAAAAAGCATGCACCAACGCAATCTCTAATGGGTAAAAATTCAGGCGATTCTTGATAAAGTCTTGCGCCTATATTACCTTTCTCATCGATTAAAGTATAATCAGTATATACAAGACCTATCTCAGGTGCATTATCAAGTATCTTAACCATTTTTGCTAAAGCCCCTTCATGGAAAAGATTATCATCTGAAGTCCAAGTAAAATACTTCCCATTAGCCTTTTTAAAAGCAATATTCAAACTTGCTGATAATCTTTTATTATGCTCATTTATTATTATCTTAATACGTGGGTCCTGCTCTGCATATTTCTTAGCTATCAGAGCACTATTATCTTTTGAACAATCATCAATAATAATAAGTTCAAAATCTTTAAAGCTTTGATTAAGGCAACTTTCAATAGCAAATGGTAATAGCTTTTCTCTATTATAAACTGTTAAAACGATTGAGATTGAAGAGTTAGTATTCATGCACTTCTAACATGTCAATGGTAATAAAACTATTTATACTATAAATTCTAATTTTTCAGATTTAAAATATAATTTTTTAATTTTTGCTTTAATATTATCTATTAAAAGTCTTAAATATTAGATTTATTCCTATGAAAATAAGAATAAATAAAAAAGGTACCACTGTAGACTATTTAAATAAACAATTAACTACAAAACCAGAATCTTAAGATTACATAAACGATAACTATTTATACTAACATCACTATCTATCATTTATGTTACTGAATATTATTTGAATATGCATATCTTTTCAAGAAGCATTCTGTATTATTTGCACATTCTATCACTTTTTAGATATTAGAACGTATGCAACTATCAGATCGAATATTTTTGGTTCTAGATAACCTATACAATAGATTAATATATAATAGATGTATTAACAGCTTTAAGCGTAGCAAATTTATACCTTAATCCATATAATTAGTTCATTTATAAAACTCTATAAGTTAAAATATAAAGTTACCAACTATTTCTTAGTTAATATACAACTTTGCGCTAATTTCATTAATATTTAAAGATGTTAAATATTGAAAATACGTAGACCAAATGAGAAGCGATAATAGCTACTTTATTAAGTATGCATGCATTTCATTCCTACACCACATTTATTTATAATAAAAGTTAAACAATTATCTAAATAATTTGAGATATCAATTTAGAAAATTTATTAATTAATGGGCGTAATATCCCATCCTGATTCCTGTACTTGATTTATTATCATCATTTATAAAATCTGTATTCATATTATGTTTTATGAGATTTTAGTAGAAAATTCTAGCACTTAATAAATCTTGCTATTAAACAAATCTTATTGCTTATAAAATTTTAGACAAAAATACTCTATTATAAATTTACAAGCTAGCAACTTATAAAATATCTTATATACCTGAATGATTAAGATTATCTGGTTTAGAGTATAGTATATTCTCCTTATTATTTAAATACATGTAATTGATGACAGAATGCTAAGAATAAGAATATATGAACGAATATTGTACCATGTTTAAAGTTTTAAAAGTTGTTTTATAAATGGCTTTATTATAGTTATATTTGTAATATACATACTAAACTTAAAATTTAATATTTAATTTATGAAGTTAAGCGTTATAAGCAAGATTATTTTGTATTTTTAAAATTAAAGTACAGGGTTATTTTGTGTTATAAATATAAAATTAATTATTAATATAAATTTTGCTTTTTTAATGCATTTGTACGGTAAGACCTAGAAGCATATTAGGATCAAATCTATACGTGAGATATTAAATTATTTATTTAGAAATTTCGCGACCTCAAGAGCGGCCATACAACCGCTCGCTGCAGCAGTGACTGCTTGTCTATAAATTTTATCCTGAACGTCACCGGCAGCAAAAACACCTTCTACATTAGTTCTAGTCGACCCTGATTGTGTTACGATATAATTATCATCATCTATTGCAATTTGTCCTTTAAATAGTGCAGTATTTGGTGCATGCCCGATAGCTATAAATACACCACTACAATTCACTAAATTAATCTCGTTAGTATAAACATTTTGAATTTTTACACCAGTCACAGCTTTTGGTTTATTGCTACCTACAATCTCATCTATTATATGATCCCAAATTACTGATATTTTAGGATTTTTAAATAATCGATCTTGTAATATTTTTTCAGCTCTAAAACTATTCCTTCTATGCACTACAGTAACTTTATTAGCATGATTGGTTAAATATAAAGCTTCTTCTAATGCACTATTCCCGCCACCTACTACAACGATTTCTTGATTCTTAAAAAAGAAACCATCACAAATAGCACATGATGAAACACCAAAACCACGAAATTCTTGTTCTGAAGCTATACCAAGCCATTTTGATTCCGCACCAGTACAAATAATTATACTATCTGCTTCATACTCATTACCAGTTCCCGTAAATATTTCAAATGGTCTCTTTGATAGATCTACTCTTTCTACATAATCACTAATAATTTCTGTACCGACATTTTTAGCTTGCATAGACATCTGTTCCATAAGCCAAGGTCCTTGTATAGTTTCTGCAAATCCAGGATAATTCTCAACATCGGTTGTCATTGTAAGCTGCCCACCTGGCTGCATGCCATTAATTAATATTGGTTTTAGAGCTGATCTAGCTGTATAAATAGCAGCACTTAAGCCAGCAGGTCCTGAACCTATTATTAGTACTTTAGTAGTAATTTTCATAATTATTTGTTTATTAATTTAATTTAAAATTATTAAGTTATTGTATTGAATTTATATAACCATATAACATACATAATCCAAAAATTTAAAAAGACTAAAACATGTAAATAAAGTGCTGGATTATAGCACATCAATACTTTTTTCTAACCAAGACTCAATATAATTAATTTCTTCATCATTCATTAAAGAAGGAGCATGACCTGCATATTTTATTTCATAAAGATCAAAAGTATTGGTTTTTTTCATCTTTTGAATAGTAGATTTTGTTAAAATTTGAGATTTCATACCATGAATTACTAATATTCTACATTTTATTTTATTCCATACAGACCATAGTTTAACATCTTCCTGGTTATTAGCATTTTTCATCCCTTTTGTTATAGCAGGATCATAATTCATTTTATATTTTCCGCCAAATGTAGAAATAACGCTATATTTTGTTAAATAATCCCAATCTTCTTCATTTTTAATACCTATTTGAGCATAAATAAGTTTTAAATGTTTTTTTGCACTAGCTAAATCATCTAATAGTATTATTTTTTTAGCATGATCTCCAATTTTAATTAAAGGTGCAGCATCAATAAACGCACCTATATCATTTAATATTAAAGCTTTAAAAATATTTTTATATTTACTTGCAAGTACCATACCTATAATGCCACCCATTGAAGTACCAAGCCAAATAGGATTCTTTATATTGAGCCTTTTAAAAAAAAGTAACGTATCTTTAATATAAGTCGTATAATTATAATGATGGGGTTTTTTAAAATTTTCACTATCACTGCGACCAGGATAATTTATTGAAATTACTCGATAATTTTTGCATAGCTCCTTAGCGATTTTATCAAAATCATGAGCGTTTCTAGTTAAACCGTGAGCACATAATATTATATTTTTATTTTTAGGGTCACCAAACTCTACATAAGAAATTTTATGCTGCGGTATATATTGAAGAGGTAATAAATTAATATAGGGCCCAATTTTTATTGAATTAATTTTCATATAAACCTATTAATACCAATTTAGAATAAATTTTTAGAAATCATTGTCATCATATTATTAATTTAAATCACTTAAAAAGATGCTGACCATTGTCGGCATATATATCACTACAAAAAGTAAAGATAAAAACACGGTAGCTGCAACCTTTTCAGGATAAAATTTCTGTAAATTCGCTATAACTATAGTATTTGCAGCGAGTGGTGCTGTAGAAAGTAGTTTTAATGCATTATAATAATCATTGTTATACCATTTTGTTACAAAATGATCAAACATGATAAATAATCCTACTCCTAGAGGATAGAATAGAAATTTAGCAGCAAAAGTAGCAAGAGTAAATTTTATATCGACTTCAAATTTTTGTAGAGATGAAAGAGCAAGACCTACCATCACCATGCCAAGTATCGAAAAAGAACCTTTCATGTTATATATGAAATCATCTAAAAAATCCGGTAAAGTAAAACCACAAAAACTAAATAAACATCCTAAGAAAAAAGCATTAAGAATTGGTAATTTTATAACTTTTAATATACTATCGGTAGTATTAGTAAAACTGCGCATACAAATATAAAAGCCAACAGAACATTCATAAATATTAATGCCTATCACCGCCATCATGTAAATACTTAATGTATAATCATCAAAAAGTGCTGCAGCTATAGGTAACATAAAATATCCACCATTTGCTGTACCTGCAGACAAAGCTATAATATTACGTGTATGATCCTGCCAAAATTTACCAAAAAAATAATAAGAAAAAAGCGACAAGAGTGTTGCAATTACAAATGTGACGACTGTAACGCTTAATGCAGACAGTGTTAAGGTTGTACTAGCAGGTATTGTAAAAAATACTATAGGCGATATAAAGTAAAATAGTAATGAAGAGATACTATCTTTTTCGACATTGGAATATTTACCTGCTAAAAATCCTATTACTACACTTAATAATACTGAAACTGTTTTAAAAAAAACTATACTAAAAATTATCATGTAATGAGCTAAATATAATTAATTATAATATATGAGGTTTTATTTTTTTTTCACTAAATTTTATAAAGATTTTTTATTTCATTAGACAAAAATTAATTTCAAATCAAAATTTGAAAATCTTATATTATTTTAGATATCTATAATAGAAAATAAACCTAATTATTGACAAGGATATAATTATTATATGGAATTAAATGAAAAAATTAAATCTAAAGATTTCATGATATGAATACATTTTAAGAGAAGCTATTCACTATAGATGGTCGAAGAAATAACTTTGTGAAGTGTTATCATCTTTTAAACTAAATATAGTTTTAAAAGCATTGTTTGGTAAAATTTAATCATATGATTAAATACACACAATATACAATAAAAAATTTTTAAATAAACTATCAAAAGGAATGGGAGATGAAACAGATACATAAAAAATACATTCTATGTACTGTTACTGATACTATTAAGCTAAGCATAAATATCAATTCAAATTGTATATTGATCTTGTACACTAGATGCAGTGAATAAATTACTGTATGCTGCATGAAAAAATTAAGTAATGTAACAAGATAGAAAGAAGAGTGAATCCAAAAGAAAATAAGCTTTTATTTCTAAAAACTTATTTTATAAGCGAATACCGTGATCACTATGTCAATTTATCAAATTAAAATGAGTGAAGCTACTTCAGCAACTATAGGCATGTGTAAATTATATTTTTTTATTAGATCCAAAACTAATTTTAATGCTTCTCGTCCTTCTACTAATTCTTTATATTCGCATAAAAATTTCTTTTTATCCCTACTAATTTCAAATTCATAACCAAATTTTGTATTACGCGAACCTAAAGAGTAACAAGTAAGTACTAAATCGCCTAATACTCCTGCTTCAAGTAAAATATCAGAATTTTTTTGCATACCTCCAAGAACCTTAGATAAAGTAGTAATTTCTTTTAAGGCCCCTACTATAAGCGTTGCTCTTGAATTTGCTCCCTGCTCTCTTGCTAAATCAATTCCACTTTTAATAGCAAAAATATTTTTTAAAGCTCCAGCAATTTGTAACGTTACAATATCTATGGTCGTATTTGTTGAAAAAGTTTTTGAACTGAAGTTATAAGCTATTTTATTTGCGATATCTATATCTAAACTTGCAATACTTGCCGAAGCAGGCAAATTTTTAGCAAGTTCCTTTGCTAGATTTGGACCAGATAAAAATCCTATAGGATTATCGGGTAATAAAGTGTTAAGTCTATCAGAAAATAATTCAGTAGGATTATCAGCCAAGCCTTTTGTCGCTACTAGAATAGTATGCTCTTTAGAGATGCCGTACGTTTTCAATAATTTTATTGAATCATCAAAAGCATAAGATGGCACTGCAATAATAATTAATTCAAAATCCTTGATTACACTTAAGTTTGTAGTAGCTTGCAAATTAGTAGGTAATTCAATATCACCTAAGTATTGTGCGTTAGTTTTTTTATATAAAATTTCTTTTAAAATTATCTCGTCACGTAAAAATAAAGTAACATTATTACAGTTTCGTGCTACTAAAGAAGCAAGACTAGTGCCGAAACTACCTCCTCCATAAACTGCAATATTCTTAAATTTGTTCATGATTTTTGTTCTGAAAACTGGTGATTAAACTATTAGATAATAATCAAAAAAATAATACTATTCCAGAGTTTTCTCAAGATTAACTATTATGAAAGGCGATTTATTAATTTCTTGTTTTAATGTTTTACGAATTGTGCTTTTTATTGATTCGATTACTTGTTCATCTGATAATACTTTTTTAGCACGTTGCTTTTGAATAGTAATCAGTTCCTTAATGTCGTTTTTTATAAGATTAACTAATGCAATATCCTCTTTGGGATCAAGCAGCCCAGGCATAGACAGAATTGGATTCGCAGAAAGTAGCCCTTTTTTGTTAATTACTACCGATGCTACCACGATACCTGATTCACGCATACGCCTTCTAATTTTGAAAATTGGAGATTCAACTGGTAGTAAATAATTACCATCTACAGCTAAATAACCATTTTCAACCTTTGAAATTACTTTTGCATTATTAGGTTCAAGCAACACTACACTACCATTTTCAACCTCTATTGCATGTTCTATACCGTTTTTCTTAGCAAGTTTAACATGTTCATGAATATGTACAGGCTCGCCGTGAACGGGTATACAAATATTTGGTCTAATTAGAGAGTACATTTTTTGTAGCTCATCAATTGATGGATGTCCTGAAACATGTACAAAATGATCTCGTTCGGTCATTACTTCTACACCAGCTTTAACAAATACATTAAATAGCCTGAATATTTTCTTTTCATTACCAGGAATAATTTTTGCAGAAAAAATCATTGTGTCCTGAGGCGCAAGCTTTATAGACGGATGAGAATTACTAGCGAGTTTTGCGGTGGCAGCCATAGACTCACCTTGACAACCAGTAGCGATTACTAATAATTCTTTTCTTCTAAATCTGCTAACATCACGTTCACTAATTAGAGGAGCTAAATCTTTAAAATATCCGCTTTCTTGCGCTGCAAAGATCATACGGTATAAACTTCTACCTGTTAATACTACTTTTCTACCAGCAAGCCTTGCTGCATGCATTATTGTATCAAGACGCGCTAAATTAGAAGCAAATGTTGAAACTACTACCATTTGAGGACAACCTGCTATAATATCTATTAAACTTTTTCTAACATCACCTTCAGACCCTGAGCTTCCTTTATTAAACACATTAGTTGAATCACAAACAAGTGCTAAAACACCTTCATCACCATAGGATTTTAAAAGTTCCTCATCGACTTTTTTTCCAAGTATCGGATCATTATCAAATTTCCAATCTCCAGTATGTAAAATATTACCAGAATCAGTACGGATCATAATTGCCTGCATTTCAGGAGCGGAATGTGTTAGTGGTACCATCTCTAATGAAAATGGCTCTAGATTTATTTTACTACCTGGTTTTACTTCATGAATTTTTATATTTTTAGCAAAATCATATTCATTTAAACGAATCTTCAAAAAATTTGCTGTAAAAGTAGTAGTATAAATAGGACATTTAAGGCTATTCCATAAATATTGGACACCTCCTAAATGATCCTCATGCGCATGAGTTAAAATCAGTCCTACTAAATCTTTTTTATATTTTTCTATAAAACTACTATCAGCAATTATCATATCAACACCTGGTAGATAATCATCGGCAAAACCACTACCACAATCAATCATTAACCATTTACCTTTATAATGGTAAAGATTAAGATTCATACCTATTTCATTAGATCCTCCTAGCGGTACAAATAGCAGATCATTTTTATGATTTTTGATGTTGAATGATGACATAATTTAACTTAATATTTATTTTATTATTTTATTCTTATAACTTATTATTAGTTAAGCGTCTATATATTAAAAAAGAAATTCATATTATGAATATAAATAAAATAGCATTGATTTATAATAAAAATTCTAAACATTTAGCTATTATAGAAGAAATAAAAAAACTCTATAATTATTGTAAAATAGAAGAGGCGGAAGTAATTATCATAATAGGAGGTGATGGAGAATTACTACACAATATTCACCGTTATATGCATCTTAACATCCCTTTTTACGGCTTGAATCTAGGCAGTTTAGGATTTTTAATGAATCCTTTGGATACAAAAAAATTATTACAAAATATATATGAAAGTACAGTTTCTATCCTTCATCCTCTTCTTATGCAAGTTGAAGATACTAGTGGTCAAATATATAAGGCACTTGCTATTAATGAAGTATCAATATTCCGAAAAACTAATCAAGTGGCAAAGTTTAGAATAGACGTAAACGGAGTAGAAAGAATGAGTGAATTAGTAGCGGACGGAGCTTTAGTAGCAACACCTGCAGGAAGTAGTGCTTATAATTTATCTGCTGGAGGCCCTATTTTACCGCTTGCATCAAACATGTTATGTCTTACACCTATATGTTCATTTAGACCGCGCAGATGGCACGGAGCTTTACTTCTTTCAACTGATACTATTAAATTTGAAATATTGAATATAACTAAAAGACCTGTAAATGCCACTGCAGATTTTCAGGAATTTAATAATATCACACGTGTTACTGTTAAATCTACTAAAGATAAATATATTAAACTGTTATTTAATAAAAACCATACATTAGAAGATAGAATTATTAAAGAGCAATTCGGTGAATAATAAATTATTACAAATATCAATTTTAACTAAGAAATTAATATCTTGTTAAGATAATTATTATACAAGCAATAAATCTTTTTTATCTATAGAAAATAACATATTTTTATCACTTACTGATAATTATTTACACAATGATATATATTTAAGCTGTAATTACAAAATTGTAAAGTGCTAATTATTTAGCAATTAAACCAATTTAATTAAAAAATTTAAAATCTTAAAGGGTACAACATAATAATCCTTAAAAGAAATTGTGATATTATAAAACCTTAAACAGATTGAAGTTATAAAGAAATAAATACTCTTGAATAAATAAATAATGTTTAAAATATCAAACAATACCAAAATCAACTTTGGTAAGTGATTTTCAAAAAAGAAGCTTTATGACATTATTTTTGGCATCATCGATAATAATTAGATATTAATACAAAAATTCATTGTCAAATTAATAATGTTAAAATTAAATTATATTAGTTTTTATAATTTTTATAAGATTAATTGAAAATTAATAAAAGTTGAACATTTAATACAACATATTTCTAGAAAAATTTTAATAAAAATAAGAATGCTAGATTAATTCTTGATCTAATTAAAATTCAATGAATAAATATAATATACTTAATTAAATAATGTGACGTATCTTAAATTTGTTGATGAATATAATTAAGATTCGATTTGTGAAAAATTGTGAGTAAAAAAACTAAAGGTTGTATTAATTAAATACTAGCGTATTTAATCATATATATGTAACTCAAATTTATTAAAAACAACAATATATACTAGCAACAGTTTTAAGAAAAAGCACCTAAAATAACTTTTTATCTAAATATACAAGTAAATAATAGTTTTAAAGAATTATTACTAAAAACTCTAAAACGCAATAACTAACTCTATATAATAAATATTACTAATCATTATTCTAAGCTATAAAAAGTTTGATAATACTAAGTTTAATTGCAGATAAACAATATAACCTGAAGTTCAAAATCAAGAATTACTTATAAAAATGTTGAGAGATTAATTAATTATAATAATCAAAATAAGATATCACAATTTTGTTTACTTTAGGTTATTACAGTAAAAATAGTGCAAATTGTTGATTATTGACAATATTATTATGGTGCACTACAGATAAATTTAATCAAGATTTGCTAACAATTAACTTTGTTACTGAAAAAGATATTGTTGTTATACTGTGACTTGACCAAGATATCTAAAAATAACTAAAAGTACTAATGATTTTTAGTATTTTAAACTCGATACCTTAATCACGTCACAGTAGTATTTTTAATTTACACAAAAAATTCGATAAAATCTATGTGTTTTTACTCTTGAGTTTCAAAAAATATTCTGCAATCTCCTACAACGTCTTCATTAGGACCTTCAGGATATAGATTTAGATATTTTTCATCGATTGCACTTAAAAAATATTTTAATGATGATTGCGAAGGCAATGGTTCTAAATTTTTACGTAAGATATAAATTGGATTCAATGGTTCTTCTTGAGCTTTATCAATTAAGCTGTAATTATAAATGCCGCCGCCAGAAATTTTGTTTTCTGCTCTATCTATATTCCTTGAAAATTCTAGTGTAGTAATCTCTGCTTTATTGTCAGGTTTAGTAGCAATAACTGCACAATGACCTTTATAAACATAAATATCACCAGCTTCAATTAATTCTAATTGTTTTGGTTCTACTATATCCTTTAAAAGAGTAATTAACTTATAATCATATTTAGAATAATTTTCTTTCATTTGAGTGGTAGTTATACTTTTTATCTGTTCGTTAGATAAATAAGTTGCCTTACCAACGCTACTTGAACAATCCTCAGGTCCAAACACTAATTGCTCTTCAAAAGTACGATGTCCACCATATTGATAATCTCCAAAAACTAACATACCTTTTTGAGAAGCAAAACGATAGTCTTCTGGTATTAATTCCTGTGGTAGAGTATATTCAGGATTATGCAGTTTATAATTGGTAGCAGCTCCTACTAACGGTACAGGCTCAATATTAAGTATTTGAGCAACACTGGCAAGTAATACAGAACTCACAGAAGAGTTTTCATTACCCCAAAAAGATAGCATATTATCGGATTGCAAAACAGGTAATTCTTGAGAATTTATATCGTTTGATAAACCATTATAAAACTTTCCTTTAATTATTTGATCTATTAAATTATCTTCTTGCTGCTTTGCATAATTTAATGCCATTTTTAATTGCAAATCAGTTTTATTAAATTTTATAGGGTAACCGATATCATTTATTCCTTGGGTTTTTAAGTAATCATTTAATGATTTACTTATGTTATAAAAAGTTTCTAAAGAGTTTACAATGTCATTACTTACTGTCTCATCGCTTTTATCAATGCCATTTTCTTCCCATGTTTTAACTATAGCTTCTTGCTCTCTGTTTTGCGCATCTCTAATTGCTAATTGTTTAGCTCTAATTTGAGCTGTCATGTGAAGCACTGATCGTGATTCAATATTAAAATCTTGCATAATAAAACCTCCTTTTAAATAGATTTTAATAATGAATTTATGTTAAAAATATTTATCATAATTGTCAATACTTTATTAAAATTTTATTCACAAGGTTGACGTAGGCTAATAGCAGCAGATAAGGTGCCTTCATCTAAATAGTCAAGTTCACCTCCAATAGGTATACCGCTTGCAAGGCGAGAAATTTTAGCAGGATGTTCTTTTAAATATTCTATAATAAAATAAGCAGTAGTCTGACCTTCTAAAGTAGAATTAGTCGCAATAATAACTTCTTTAATATTTTCTACAAAACATCTTTTAAGTAATTCAGGTAAACGAAGTATGCGAGGGTTCTGTCTACTAGCTGCAGATAAATTATGACCGAGTACATGATATAAACCTTTAAAATTACCACTACGCTCCATTGCACATAATTCAGCTACGGTTTCAACAATAGCGATAGTCGATTTATCTCTATATTCAGAAGAACAAATATGGCAAATACTTTTTGTATCCAAATTACCACAAATCTCGCATTTTACTATTTTCTTATCGAGCTCTATAAGATGATTAATTAGGCTTTTTAGCCTTACATCTTTATCTTGCAATAGATAAAGTACTATACGCCTTGCTGATCTAATGCCAAGACCAGGTAATTTTGAAAAAAGATAGATTAATTGATCTATATCATTTGTTTTATTCATTATAATTATAATAAAGAGTTTGTATACGGTAAGAAATTTAATTTGAAAAAGTGTTAAACATGTCTTAAAGCTTTTAATCACAGCATATACAAATGATATGCAAAGAAAAGCAAAAAATAATAGCCTCAATTTTTTAAATTAACCAAATATATTAAGATTTAATCACAACTGTTCCAGCTATCCTATCATGCAGAGCTTGTTTTTTAGAAGAAAAAAGTATAAAAAAAATACCGATAGGAAAAGTAATGTATGCTAAAAATCTTTTAATTAATTGCTTTAAAGTAGGACGATTTAATGTAACAGCATCTACTATTTTCATACGTAAAAACATTTTACTAAGCGTTGTGCCTTTATAATACCAAAACGTTATGAAATATGAGCATATTACTAATATATTAGTAGCAAAAATTAAAATATTAAACAAAATATACTTATTAAAATTTCCTAATTTAAGATATTCATAAAATTCCTGACTCATAATTGAGTTAAACATTTCATTAGAATTATGAATATTAATCTTAATGCTAAGAAAATAATCATGAAAAAACAACCATAATAAATTAAAAAAACAAAATTGTGATATTGGGATCGCTATAAAAGCAACTAATGATAAATCAAGTGCTGTAGAAAAAATTCGTGTTATAAAATCAGGATAAATAATTTGCTTTTTCATTGTCGTTGATTATTTTTGATTTTTAATATTTTTTATTTCATTATATAGTAAAAATACTAAATTAAAAATTAAATTTATTATAAAGATGGAAGCACATTGTAATTTTTATTACTTTATATTTCAATTTTCTTGAGAGAAATAATTATTCAAAGAAAAAATTATTACATTTATGAATCAATTTGAAGCATATAGTTTATTATTCGTTGATAGTTTTGTCTCAAATCTTATTATCAGCTTCCAAAATGAATTAATATTTCATTCTATGCAAATGCTTGTAGGCTATAATAGATTAATAATGCTGCTAGTAGCTATTTGCTCTTCTCTTAGTGGTAATACAGTTAATTATCTTTTTGGGAAAATAGTTCTAAATATTTTTTATGCTTCTAAAAATGAACAAAATATCTTAAGACATAAAAATTTAACAAAATTATATTATCAATATGAAACGTTTATAATTTTTTTAATTTCTTTCCCATTTTGGGGATGCTTTGTTTCTTTATTTTCAGGTTTTTTTAAAACAAAATTTCTAAAATTTTTAAGTATTGGTTGTTTGGCCAAAGCATGCTATTATGCCTCAAAAATCTATATATTTTAACTAATGAAAAAATTAACTAAAACTAACTCTCATAGACAGCAAAAATTAGCAAGCATTATAAATGAAGTGTTAATAGAAATTCTAAAACGTGGTAAAATGCTGGATAAAAGACTTTTTGATTGTCCACTCACTATTACAAAGATTATCGTTACTGCAGACTTAAAAATAGCTAATTGTTATTTTTTTCCTTTTAATACTAAATTAACATTTGATGAAATTATGGATGCGTTAAATAATTCTAAACATGCTATCAGAAATTTTATTACTAATAGAATAAACATGAAATTCTCGCCTGAAATAAGATTTTATTATGATTACGGATTTGATAATGCTATAAAAATAGAAGAGCTATTAAAAAATAGCAGTTTTAAAGACAAAACAAGTGAATAGATATGTACTATAAAATCAATCATTAAAAATGATAATATCCGTTATATTAAAAATTTAAATTTTAGTACAAAATGACTAATTAGTATAAATAATTAAAGGCTATAATTTATAATGCTGAATTAAAGATAATTTACAAAATTATAATATCCAATAAGATATAGTAATTTTATATAACTTTAATAAAAATAAATTCTTATTTTTATTAAATACTTTAAAAGATTATTTTTTTATATTAAGATATAAATGATAATCGTTTAATAAAAAAAAATAGAAAATGTCTCCTCAAATAATAGAGTTATTAATTTTTGCCATTATTGCCTTTTACATTATTAACAAATTAATTACGACTCTCGGTTCTACTTCAGAAGAGGAACAGATAAAGAACAAATCTTATTTTGGTGAACCTGTGATTAAGGATGTAACTTACAGTACAGTTAAAGACCATAAAAAAGTAGAAAGAAATGTTTCAAGGACCCAAGATATTAAAGTTTTTAAAGATATAATAGTCGAAAATAATATCAATGCGGTCGTAGATGGGATTGAACAAATCCATAAACGCCTTTATTCCTTTGATCCAGTCAAATTTATAAATAATGCCAAAACTGCTTTTCAAATGATTATAGAGGCTGCTTATAAAAAAGATGTTAAAGAATTATCTGAGCTTATAGATAAAAGATACTTAGAAGAATTTGAAAAAATCATACCGTCATATGGCGATTTTTTTGACTCATCGGCTTTAAGTGCAAAATATTCAGAAATTTATATGTTTGGTAATAACATATTTATTAAATTGCTATTTCAAGGCAAAAATGTAGTTGACAAAATTGAAGATTTACAAGAAGAATGGACATTCACACGTAATGCTAACACCAAAGAAGTTGATTGGTTTTTAAGCAATATTGAGAGAGTTTAATTTTCTTTAGTTTGACTACAGTATTTCAAATCTATTAAACTAGATCCTGAGATTAAGTATCAGGGTGGAATAACTAGTTATTTTAAACTCTCTTCTTTACAGCTTATAAATTAATTATTATACTGAGCTTTTATTATTTAAAAAATTATTTGAAATGAATATTCATGAATATCAAGCAAAAGAGATTTTAAGAAAATACGGCGTGCCTACGTCCACTGGGCTAGTCGTTACTAAAACTGAAAAGATTAATGAAACCATAGATAAATTAAATACGAAAGTATATGTGATTAAAGCACAAATACATGCAGGAGGTAGAGGTAAAGCAGGCGGAGTTAAGGTCGCAAAAAGTAAAGAAGAAGCCAAAAAAGTGGCTCATGATATGTTTGGTATTAATTTAGTAACGCATCAAACAGGCCCTCAAGGACAGAAAGTAAATCGTATTTATATCGAATCAGGATGTGATATTTTAAAAGAATATTATTTTAGTATAGTATTTGATAGATCAGCGAGCTGTATTACTTTTATAGCGTCTACCGAAGGTGGTGTTGATATTGAAGCAGTAGCAGAAAAAATGCCGGAAAAAATTATTAAATTTGCAGTTGATCCTGCAACTGGTTTACAAGATTTTCATATGAGAGGCATAGCGTATGAGTTAGGATTCAAGGATAATCAAGCTAAACAGATGAAAGAAATAGTAAAATCAGTCTATAACGCTTTTATTGAAACTGATGCAACACAAATTGAAATTAACCCGTTAATTATAAATAGCTATGGGAACTTATTAGCATTAGATGCAAAAATCACTTTTGATGATAATGGCTTATTTAAACATCCAAATATTACTGCAATGCGTGATCATGATGAAGAAGATCCATTAGAAACTCGAGCAGCGAACGCAGGGCTTAGTTATGTAAAAATGGACGGTAATATTGGTTGTATGGTTAATGGTGCTGGTCTTGCAATGGCTACTATGGATATTATTAAACTTTACGGTGCTTTACCTGCAAATTTTTTAGATGTAGGTGGCGGAGCAGACCGTGAGCGTGTGAAAGAAGCACTTAAAATAATTCTATCAGATAAAGAAGTAAAAGGAATTTTAGTGAATATTTTTGGAGGTATTATGCGTTGTGATATTATAGCAGAAGGAATTATTGCGGCTGCAAAAGACATAGGTATAAAAGTACCATTGGTAGTCCGCTTAGCAGGTACAAACGTTGAAAAAGGCAAAGAAATTTTATCAAATTCCGATTTAAAAATAATACCAGCACATGATTTAGCAGATGCGGCAAATAAGATAGTTGAGGCTATACGATAAATACATCATTGCAAGCGAATGTTGTTATATAGCTTAGAAAAATCAATTTAGTATAACCCTGTAGTTTAGCAACGGTATCTAAAAGTAAATAAGGACTAAGATTTTATCATGAAGTTAATCAGTAACATATAAAGTAAAATAAACAATAAAAAATTATTTCACATGGCAATATTAATAAATAAAAAAACAAAAGTTATATGCCAGGGTTTTACAGGCTCACAAGGCACTTTTCATTCTGAACAAGCGATAGCTTACGGTACTAACATGGTTGGTGGCGTGACCCCAGGGAAAGGAGGGCATACTCACCTTAATTTACCTGTATATAACACAGTGCATGAAGCAAAAGCAAAAACCGGTGCGAATGCAAGCGTTATATATGTGCCGCCTGGATTTGCTGCTGATTCGATATTAGAAGCAATTGATGCTAAGATTGAAGTAGTAGTGTGTATAACGGAAGGAATTCCAGTACTTGATATGATAAAAGTAAAACGTGCTTTAATCGGCTCTAAAACAAGATTAATCGGTCCTAACTGTCCTGGGGTTATTACACCAGGCGAATGTAAAATTGGTATTATGCCCGGACATATTCATAAAATAGGAGATATAGGTATAGTTTCAAGATCAGGCACTCTAACTTATGAAGCAGTTGCACAGACAACTGCAGCAGGACTTGGACAATCTACGTGTGTTGGTATAGGTGGCGATCCTGTTAACGGCACTAGTTTCGTTGATTGTATTGAGATGTTTTTGCAAGATGATGAAACAAAAGCAATTATTATGATTGGAGAAATTGGCGGTAGTGCCGAAGAAGATGCGGCTGATTTTATTAAACAATCTAAAATCAAAAAACCTATTGTTAGCTTTATTGCAGGTATTACAGCGCCTGCAGATAAAAGGATGGGTCATGCTGGAGCTATTATTTCTGGAGGAAAAGGAAGTGCAGAGGATAAGGTTGAAGTTTTACAAAGTGCCGGAGTAATTATTACTAGATCACCTGCTGATATTGGTAAAACGATGTTAGATTTACTAAATAAAATCTAGAATAGAATAAATTTACTAACTCAATATCAAATGCAATAAATAGTTAAACTCTTATTCGCTCAATAAGTAACTTAGAAAACTTAAATTAATTAACTAATTTTGATTTAATCTCTGTTTTTTACTTGTAATAAAAGTGCTAATGTTGTGATACTATTAATAATTGATTCTGTGAAGTCTATAATTAATAATAGTCATATATATTAGGGCGCAAAGCATGAAGGTAATTTTTATAATATTTAAGATTTAAATATTTTTTATTAAATTCTTTCTTAAATGCGCTAATATATATTTATTTATAAATATCACTGCTGCCTACGCTGAATTACATCAAATAGACTTTACTCGCGCTTGGAAAGAAGAACGCAATGCTTTTAAAAAGAAACAAATCTTATTTTGGTTTTTACGAAATCTTATTATCCATAATTTCTTGCACTATATTTAATAATTGCGGTAAATCTATTAACCCATGTATTAATTTTGAATTTATTATATATGTAGGTACGCCTTGCATTCTAAGGCTTCTAGCTATTTTTATATTTTGAGTAATTAAATCTTTAATCTCATTACTATCAGCAATTTCTTCAATTTCTGTATAATTTAATCCATGCTCGATTAATAACTCTTTTATAGATTCCTGAGACACAGCTCTTATCTTTATTAATTTATCATGAATATCTTTAAATTTATTAGGATTAACCTTATAAACTGCTAGCACTATCCTTGCAAGATATTCTGAAGAATCGCCAAGTATAGGGAGCGGTCGTAATACAACTTTCACTTTTTGATCATTTTTTAATAATTCATTTATAGAAAAATCACCTTTTTTACAAAAGGAACAATTATAATCATAAAAAGCAATTATTGTTATATCACCGTTGTGATTACCTATAACAGGGAAATTTGTACTATCTTCAATAGTTAATTTATTAGCTTTGAGATAGTTATTAACTTTAGTCTCATTTTCATGTATTTTACGCTTTTGTAAACCTTCTATTGATTCTATTATTATTTCCGGTGTCTTCAGTAAATAATCTTTGATTATTTCTTGTACTCTTTCCTCTTCACATTTTTTTGCATCTTCTCTTTGTTTAACCTCAACGAAAATTGAACTTGTAGAATAAGTTTTTATTGTTTTAAAAACGAATAAAACTCCTATAATAACTACGAATATAACCAATATTTTACCTATAATATGCTTCATAAATATCCTTTTAATTTTATTATAATTTTATTATTATATGAGTAAAAAGTAGACAAAAAATCAATTTCAAAAAACAATAAAATTGCGATGTGACACATCAGTTGCTAATATATTAATCACAACTCTTGTTACACAACAAAAATTTACCTAACATCCCTTATTTCTGTCTTATTAACCTACTCTGATCTTTTTTCCAATCTTTTTCTTTAATTGCAGCTCTTTTATCGTATAACTTCTTACCTTTAGCAATGCCAAGTTCAACTTTCACTTTATTCTTTTTATTAAAATACATAGAAAGTGCAACTAGCGTATAGCCTTTTATTCTAATTCTACCAATAATTTTCTTGATCTCTTTAGCATGTAACAATAATTTACGTGGTCTACGAGTAGAATGATTAAATCTATTCGCTTTTTCATATTCTGTAATATGGCAATTATACAAAAATACTTCATGTCCATTATCTGATGCGTGACTTTCTTCTATAGAAGCTTTACCTTGACGAAGAGACTGTACTTCACTACCCTTTAATACAATACCTGCTTCTAATATTTCTTCAATAAAATAATTGAACAATGCTTTCTTATTTTGAACAATAACTTTCTTATCTTCTATCATATTTTTATAGATAGTGATGTTATGATTTTTTTAATTTGTTTTTTTGCACTATCACTTGCTTCAGTCAAGGGTAATCTAATTTCATTTTCACATAAACCTAAATAATATGCAGCATATTTTACTGGAATTGGATTAGATTCTAAAAATAATGCTTTATATAAAGGCAGTAATTTCTGATGAATCTCTAATGCCCCTTGAGTATCATTGTTATACCACTTTTCTAATAACTCTTTGCATAGTTTAGGGGCAATATTAGAAGTTACAGAAATCCACCCTACTACACCTTGTGCATGAAATGCTAAAACTACTTCATCATTACCGGTTAAAATATTAAAATCCCCTTTAACTATTGCTCTAATGCGCATAGGACGCTCTAAATCTACCCCACAATCTTTTAATGCTAAAATACGTGGTAATTTGCTAAGTCTCAATATTGTCTCATCAGAAAAATCTACTCCGCTTCTAGTTGGAGCTGAATATAACATTATAGGTAGATTACACGCTTCATGTAAGGCCTCAAAATGCTTATAAATCCCGTGTTGAGTCGGTTTTACATAAGATGGGGGACTAGCCATAAAACAATCAACACCAATTTTTTTAGATTCTATTGCAAGCTCTATTGCATAAGCAGTATTATTTGAAGAACATCCACTGATTATAGGCATACGATTATTAACAATATCTACACTAGTTTTCAGTAATAATTTATATTCTTCAAAACTTAAACTATTAGCTTCTCCTGTTGATCCTGCAATTAATACTGCATCGATTTTATGCTTTATTTGCTGGTTTAGAATATTCTCTAAAGCATATAAGTCTAGTTTATTATCTTTAAAAGGTGTTATCAGTGCGGTAATTAAACCTTTAAATATATTATACATGATTTTCCTTATTTTAATTATTACGTTATTGTTATACTAAGATTTTTATGAATACATAAATAGGATTACATGGCCTAACAAGTGATTTTGTTGTTATACTTTTGCTTTATCATAGAATCCCATTAAACAAATTTTAAAATATTATTAATATTAGTATTTTTGTTCTCATATACTTTCTACACGACAAGAAGTAGAAATAGTAAAATTGTAATAGCGTTTTGCCTATCCTCTAACAATACGCCAATACTCTCTTTTTAACAGATCTGCAATTTTATTATCTTCAAAAAGAATCTTTTTATTTCCAAGATCTATAGAACTAATATTTTGCACCTCAATTGCTGTACCTGTTACAAAACACCCAGTAAAATGTTCTATTTGCGCTAATTTTAAACGCTCTTCTTTTACTTCTAGACATAAACTTTTTGCAATTTCAATAATAGTCTTGCGCGTGATACCGTTTAAAAACCTATCAGCAATAGGAGTATATAATGTTTTATCTTTAACAAAAAAAATATTTGTTGTAGTACATTCAGCAATAAACCCTTCATAATCTAGTAATAATGCATCATCATAGCCAAGAGCTTTAGCTTCTTTTTTACTTGTTATTGCCATATTATATTGAGCAGCAGATTTAGATTGTACCGGTGTGCTATTAGGCATTGCTTTACGCCATCTACTTACATGCAAATGCACACTTTGTTCGCAAGATCTTGGCATTGATGAAATACTTGCAATCAAAAAATTAGTAGACAAATCAGGATTAGTAATATTTAGTGACTCATCTCCACACCAAATAAGCGGTCTTATATACGCATCCTTAATATTATTTTGTATTATTAAAAGTTCATGAGCTTTTATTATCTCATCTACACTATAAGGCACTTTCAAACCTAGTGATTCTGCTGATTGTATTAATCTTTCGGTATGTTCCTTTAATTTAAAAACTTTTCCGTTATAAGCTCTCTCACCCTCAAATACCGATCCTGAATAATGTAGACTATGAGTTAAAACATGAATCCTTGCAAATTGATAAGGGATTAAATCACCATTAATCCAAATATACCCATAAATTTGATCTAGTTTTATCATTGTCATTAAGTTATATTTATATTAGATTAGAAACTCATCCCGTGGTTTGACCACGAAAGCCAAAAACAACTATGATATTAATAATTTTGAACCCGTGGTCAAACCACGAGATGTAAAATGAGTATAAATGCAACCACATAAAATACATATTTTAATTGTAGATGATGATAGCAGAATATTAGCACTTTTAAAGCAGTTTTTAAATAAAAATAACTTTTTAGTTTCAACGGCAAATTCAGTTATAGAAGCTAAAAATCTATTAAAAACTTCTAATTATGATCTAATTATTTTAGATGTTATGTTACCTAGAATAACTGGGCTTGATTTTGCAACTACTATAAGGGATGCTGGTAATAATATTCCTATAGTTATGCTTACTGCTTTATCAGAAGCCAATGATCGTGTTAAAGGTCTTGAAGCTGGGGCATCCGACTATATCACTAAACCTTTTGAACCAAGAGAATTATTACTGCGAATAAATAACTTAATCAATAATTATAACTTTAAAAAAGAAACAAATATAATTAAATTTGGCAATAATTTTTATAATTGTACTACAAAAGAATTTACTAAAAATGATCAAATTGTATCTCTTAGCTCTACTGAGCACAAACTACTTGAGATATTAATAAAAAATTCCGGAAAGTCTACTAGTCGTTTTGAACTTTCAAAAATAATGGGAGGACTGAGTATGCGTTCTATAGACGTACAGATTACAAGAATCAGAAGTAAAATAGAAGATAATCCAAAAGAACCAAAATATTTAAAAACAGTGCGTAATGAGGGCTATGCACTTTATATCTAAACTATTACCGAAAACATTATTTATACGGTTTATGTTTATAATAATCATTCCGATTTTAATAGGACAAGTAGTTGCTATATTTTTGTTTTACGATCGTCATTGGTATAATGTTTCATATTATACTAGTACTATTATTATCAATGAAATTGAATCACTTATTAAAGAGCATAAAAATAATTCAAGGGAAAGAACACATTTATCAGAAAATTATCTTAATTTATCTTATCAGTTCCAGCTTAATAAAAAGTTATCTATAAAACAGCCTAAATTAAGTGAACCTTTAATTATATTTAAAAATATTTTAGCTACAAAGATTTATGAAAAAAATATAGTTAAACTGAATAAGGAAAATAAAATCGAAGTATTTTTAGAATTAAAAGATGGAATATTATACATTACTTTTCCTGCAAAATTATTACTTAACCCTACAGTATATATATTTGTTTTATGGATTATATCCTTAACTATTATATTACTTTCTGTTTCTATTATTTTTTCAAAAAATCAAATTAAACCAATATTAACGCTTGCTGATAGTATGGATAAATTTGGTCGAGGTGTTTTAAAAAGCAACAATTTTAAACCTTCAGGCGCTTTAGAAATAAGAAACGCAGGTCTTGCTTTTTTAAAAATGAAAACTCGTATTGAAAAACAAATTAATAAACGAACTAATATGCTTGCGATGATCTCGCATGACCTTAGAACTCCTTTAACAAGAATGAAATTACAACTTGAATTGATAGAAGAAAGCGAAGCAATCAAAGGATTAAAACAAGATATATTAACTATGCAACAAATGATAAATTCTTATTTAGATTTTGCTAAAGGTGAAAGTACAGAAGAATTTGAAGAAATTTTACTATTACCTTGGATGAATCATCTTTTAAATAAATGGTCTCATATAAATATTGAATTTATAAAATCTACTAATTTAAATAAACTAACAGTACTAATGAAACCAAATTCTTTTGAAAGAGCATTATCTAATTTAATCGATAATGCGATAAAATATGGGACTAAAATTGAAATATCTTTGATAAATAATACATCTACCGTAGCTATAATTATTGAAGATAACGGTATCGGTATAGATGATATGGAAAAACATCTTGTATTTAAACCATTTTATAGATCTGATAAAGCAAGACAGCTTGATAATTCAAGTAACGTAGGGCTTGGACTTGCTATTACTAAAGAAATAATAAATAACCATAAAGGTTGTATTTATTTAGAAGATAGTAAGAATTTAGGCGGACTATCGGTAAGAATCGAAATACCTAAAATATAGCTTTTATTTGCCATATCATTCCGTATAATTTTATGCATAAAAATAAACAAAAAACATTATTAAAGTTGTTATTCTGTATACCGTGGTCAAACTACTATATGATACCAGGTACATTTTTGATCTATAAAGCAACATCTAAAATATAAAATAATGACTACTATAAAACATTTAGCAATAATAATGGACGGTAATGCACGTTGGGCAGATCGACATAACTTAACAAAATCTGAAGGACATAAAGCAGGAGCTGATAAAATTCGTGAATTACTGCCGGAGTTTATTAACCTTAATATACCTTATATCACTTTATACACTTTCTCTTTTGAAAACTGGCAACGCTCAAGTTCTGAGGTAGATTTCTTAATAAAATTATTAAGTATTTATTTAAAAAATGAATTAGATAGTTTGCATGAAAACGGAGTTAAAATAAAAGTAATAGGGAGGCTGAATTTATTAAGAAGCTCATTGCAAAAACAAATAAATAATGCTATAGAATTAACAAAAAATAATAATAAAATAAAACTTTGTATAGCTTTTAGTTATGGAAGCCGCCAAGAAATAGTTGATGCCTGCACAAAAATTATTGCGCATGGGAAAAAACAAGTGAGCGAGTATGATATACAGCATGCTTTATATGATCCAGAAATGCCGGATGTAGATTTATTAATAAGATCGGGTGGAGTCTATCGCATCAGTAATTTCTTGCTTTGGCAAGCAGCTTATGCTGAATTATATTTCTCACAAAAATATTGGCCTGATTTTAATAAAGATGATATACATGAAGCTATAAATGATTACTCAAAAAGAAAAAGAACATTTGGCAAAAGATAAACAAAATATCTATTTAAGAATAATATCTGGTATAGCTTTAGTTTCGTTATTTGTTATAGCTATATTATGTCTTAAGACTTTATTTTATATTCTAATGATATTAGTTGGTCTTGGAATGTTAAGTGAATGGTATAATATGACATATCCTTCGATTAATTATTTATTAATTGGACTCATTATTATTCCGATCCCTATAAGTCTATTAATATTTTTAAGTATGGAAGAGAGTAATAGATTGGTTATTATGCTTTATTTTTGCATACTATGGTCAGTAGATACTTTTGCAATGATTGGCGGCAAAACTTTTAAAGGGATAAAGCTCGCTCCAAAAATCAGTCCTAAAAAAACCTGGACTGGTCTAATTACTGGTACAGTATCAGCAGGTTTAGTTTCAGTATTAGTAAGTTTAATACCAAATTATCATATTGAACATTACTATTTTTCAAACAAAATATATTTATTTATCATTAGTTGTATACTAGCATTAATAGCTCAATCAAGTGATTTATTTATTTCATATTTTAAACGAAAATTTAATATTAAAGATAGTGGTCATATAATACCTGGTCATGGAGGGGTACTAGATAGATTTGATAGTATTATTTTAACAGCTCCAGTATTCTTTTGTATAAATATTTATTTATGATAATACATTTTAACAAGCATTCTAAAAAAATAATTTTAAATATCTTTTTAGCGTTACTGCTTGTATATTTTATCTTTCATTGCATATATGGAAACAAAGGTATTATTGCATATTTAAAAGTTAATAGGCAACTTGAAAAAGCTTATGATGAATTGAAAAACTTGCGAGCAGAAAGAGTAGAACTTGAACATAATGTTAAATTACTGCGAACAGAATCATTAAATAAAGATATGTTAGAAGAACAAGCAAAAAAAATTTTAGGCATTGCTGCTCCAAATGAGCAGGTCTTTACAATCAAAGATATAGCTAGTCAAAGATAGGTATAATTTAAAAATTACAAAGTAGTTGTTAATCAAATCTCACAAGATATTTAGTATCACTTCTAATCTTTGTAATTAATAAAAAATAGACTAGTTAATAATAACATTAAATTAAAACATAATTTATGAATATAAAAATTTATCAAAACGACTTACCTAGTAATTTCAAACTTGAAGGAGATATCGCAGTAGATACCGAAACCATGGGATTAAATATACATAGAGATAAACTATGTTTACTCCAATTTAGTAACGGTAACGGTGAAGCTCATCTTGTGCATTTTATAAATCAAGATTATACTGCTCCTAATCTTAAAATGTTATTGCTAGATAAAACTAGATGCAAGATATTTCATTTTGCTAGATTTGATTTAGCATCTATAAAAAAATATTTAAGTATAGATTTAGAAAATATCTTTTGTACTAAAATTTCTTCAAAATTAGTTAGGACCTACACGGATAGTCACGGTCTTAAGGATTTATGCAGAGAATTGCTTAATATAAATATTTCAAAACAACAACAATCTTCCTATTGGGGTACTGATCATTTATCTTTAGAACAAAAAGAATATGCAGCAAAAGATGTACTTTATTTGCATCAATTAAAAGATATTTTACAAAAAATGCTATTAAGAGAAAATAGACTTGAACTTGCACATGATATTTTCCGTTTTTTACCAACAAGAGTTCATTTAGACCTTATAGGTTGGGATCAAATCGATATTTTTATGCATTAATTAATGTTAACTATGATGCAAAAAAGAATAAGAAAATAAATGATAAGAAGTAGCGAATAATAATCCTAAAAGGAGCAATAGTAAAAATTCATTAAACCTAATTCTAAAACATGCAATCATAACCCTTACTTAATTAGATAGCACTATTAGATAAGATTACAGTAATAAAAATTCTTTGGGTATTATTTTTGGTAATGTATATTGGAATTAATCGCAAGAAATTTTGAATTATCTTTAAAAGACTAATTTTTACAAGCAGAAAAAAATACAGCGACATACCACCTATTTCATTGTAAAGAGATGAGAATTAATTAACATATTACTTTTAAGATAAGTATGACTTCAATGGTTTAATTAAATTATAAATTGATTGAGCTAGTTATAATCTATTGACATTCATCATTATAAGGCATATCTACCTTCATAAAATGAAGGTATTTTCTATATGAATATCGAATGCATCATTTCCAAGTAATTAGAACCTATGTTGCAACATCATGCAATATTAATTTTTGATATTATCTAATCGATACTGTACATCAATTCACAACGATACATCAATATTCACATAATTACAATTTAAACAATAATATTTACAATTTTACGAGGCACGAGAATAATATTTCGAGGCTCTTTTCCTGCTAAGAATTTTTGTACCTTTGGCAAATTAACAGTAATTTGCTTCACTTCATCTTCACTTATGTCAACATCAAATTCATAAGTATCACGTAGTTTGCCGTTAACCTGCACCGCCATAATATATGTGCTTAACTCAAGAATTGATTCATCAAATTCAGCAAAAACTGATTTATATAATCGTTCTTTATTGCCAAGCTTTTGCCAAATTTCTTCTGTAATATGTGGGATAAAAGGGTTTAGTAACTGTACTAAAACATTAAAACCATACTTTATAGTTCTAACATCAATCCTATCTTTAGAGATTTCATAGTATATAGCATTAGTAAGCGTACGCATACGTGCTATTGCTCGGTTTAGGGAAAAAGTTTTTATATCATCTGCAACGTGCTTTATGGTTAAATGAATTAATCTATTAAGATCCTTATTAATTTCACTCTTCATATCATCTTTTAAAGAAAAGATTGCCTCAAACATATTTTCAAGTTTATTAATAAAACGTGAGCATCCTTCAATACCGCTTGCTGACCATTCTAGATCTTTTTCAGGCGGACTATCAGATAATACAAAAAGTCTAATAGCATCTGCACTATATTGTTCTCGAATTGTTTCAAGATCGATTATATTTTTTTTAGATTTACTCATCTTTTCAATGCGTCCCTGCACAACTCTAGTATTGTTTTCTTTATGAAAAAATTCATTACCCTTTTTTACTACTTCTGCAGGATACAGCCAATTATTATTCTCATCTTTGTAAGTAGCATGCAGCACCATTCCTTGAGTAAACAATCCTTTAAAAGGCTCTCGAATACTTACATAATTATGTTCGTTCATTAACTTAGTAAAAAAACGTGCATATAATAAATGCATCACCGCATGCTCTATGCCTCCTATATACTTATCGACAGGGAGCCAGTAATTACAAGCTTTTTTATCAGTCATTTCTACAGCATTGCTATTACAATATCTAGTAAAATACCAAGACGATTCAAAAAATGTATCAAAAGTATCGGTTTCACGAATAGCACTATTATCACATTTTGGACAATTAACATATTTCCAACTTGAATGATGTTCAAGTGGGTTATAGTTACTATCAAAACTCACATCATCAGGTAAAGTAACTGGTAAGTCTTTATAAGGTACTGGTACTACACCACAAGTCTTGCAATGAATCATAGGAATAGGACAACCCCAAAAGCGTTGACGAGAAATGCTCCAATCTTTTAGACGATAATTTACACTGCGTTTACCTATGCCTAATTTCTCAAATTTCTCAATTACTTTTTGTTTTGCTTCACTACTAGTTAAACCATTTAGCCAATCAGAATTAATTAAAATTCCCTCTTGTATATTACCTGTTTCAATTACCTGCTTTATAGGTAAATTCATTTTAATGGCCAATTCATGATCGCGTTTATCATGCGCAGGACAACCGAAAATAGCACCAGTACCATAATCCATTAACACAAAATTTGTAATAATAACTGGCAAAAATATATTTGCATCGAAAGGATGGATGACATAAAGACCTGAAAATATACCTTCTTTTTCAGCTTTGTCTATTTCGCTACTTCTTGTGATATAAGAGCACTTAGTTATAAAATTTACTATTTCAGGCGTTTTGCAAATTAATTGCTCTATTATCGGATGATTGAAAGCAATACCTATAAAACTAGCTCCAAAAATTGTTTCAGGCTTAGTTGAGAATACTTCTATAGTAGTATTTTCATGATATTTAACCTTAAAATGGAAATTAACACCTGTTGATTTGCCAATCCATTCCTCCTGCATAACACGTACTGCTGCAGGCCAATCTTTTAAATTCTGTATTTCATTTAATAATTCTTCAGCATAATCTGTGATTTTTAAAAACCACTGTTTTAAGTAACGCTTTTCAATAATTGCACCTGACCGCCAACCACGACCATCTACAACTTGCTCATTCGCAAGCACAGTATTATCAACTGGATCCCAATTAACAAGCGATTCTTTTTGATAAACAAGATTTCTATCATAAAGCTCTAAAAAAAATTTCTGCTCATGTTTATAATACTCTGGATCACAGCTATTTATCTCTCTAGTCCAATCATAAGCAAAACCCATAGATTGGAGCTGCTTTTTCATATACTCGATATTAGAATATGTCCAATCTTGTGGGCGAGAATTATTTTTTATTGCAGCATTTTCTGCAGGTAATCCAAAAGCATCCCAGCCCATCGGATGTAACACATTAAAGCCCTGCATAGTCATAAATCTGGCAATCACATCACCTATAGAATAATTGCGTACGTGACCTATATGAATTTTACCAGAAGGATAAGGAAGCATTTCGAGTACATAATATTTTGGCTTGCTACTCTCGTTTGATACTTGAAAAGCTTTTTCTTCTTGCCAAATTTTCTGCCATTTTTTTTCTATTTTGTGCATATCTGTCGTTTAATTTATGTGTAATCATGTTGGTTCTCACACTAAGTAATACAACCGTAAAAAATTACCTTACACTATTAATATATATATCTCTAGCTTTTCTTAAAATTTTATCTTCAAGCATGATAGCAAGATTTGAGGTATTTTCATTAAGTACCCATTGTTTGTTTTTAAGTATTTCTTCAAATATTTTGACTTCAATTGCATCAGGACTTATTACATCATCCTTAATAAAGATATTGATCTTAAATCGAAAATTAGTATTAGAGCGTGGACTATACCATTCCGTAATGATTACACCGCCGTTTGAGTCAACTGATGCAAGAGGAATAAAGCTTATAATCTCCAATGCTGCTTGCCAGAGATATTTATTAACTGTACATCCTACAGCTTTAGTAGATTCGTTTTTTACCCTACCAGGTCTAAAGATTAACCCACCTTCACCCGCTATAGAATCTACCTCATCCCATTTCTGTTCTTGTTCTGCTTTTGGATAATCATACGCTAAGATACTAATATTTATTACAATAAGTATAATTATAAAAAATAATCCGATAATTTTTTTCATAACAAATTTAATTAAAGTGCTTGATGGAAATCATAAAGGAGCTTTGACTATTAGTCAAAAATTATTTAAACTAATTGTATGTCATACATATATAGAAAAAACAAAGTTTTGTTTATTTCGCTTTTAAAATTCTGACTTTTGCTAAAGAACATATGGAAGATTTAATTATTTCTTAGCATAAATTTTAAATCTGGAGTCCTGATTTAAAAAAATTTTTTCATTAAATATCTAAACTGGTCTTATCACAAACTCAAAATTATCTTATTATACTTTATAAGCTATTAACTATTTAATATGTTCTACTGTATCTATAACTTGATATAATATTTCTTTGTAATACTTATATATTCTGGATTTTATAAAAGTTAAACCTTAACAGGCATGATTACAAAAATATCTTTAGGATTTCTAGGAAATTTAATAAGTACTGGTGCTGAAGCTGAAATATCTGAGAAATATAATTCTACTATATCCGATTTAATTGCTTTTAAGACATCTTCTAAGTATTGCGGATTAAAGCCTATGACTAAAGATTCATCATGATTATATTCATAAAAACTTTCTTTATCTTGTGAAGCAGTAATAATCTCTTTTGCGGTACCTCTTGCTTCTCCGACGGCACTAATCTCTAAGATCTTACGAGATAATGATAATTTGACCGCTCTAAATTTTTCAACGGTTATTATTGCTATCCTTTCTATACTATCTGCAAATATTTTTCGATTAATCACTAATTTTGATACGCTGCTTTTTGGGATAAAAGCGCTATAATCAGGAAAAGTCCCGTCTATAAGCTTTGACAACAAAATAGTATTTTCATTACATATAAATTTAATTTTATTACTACTTAATAAAATCTCTATATCTTCATGTATATTTTTAGGATCTTTAACTATTTTTAAAATTTCTTCTGCACTTTTTTGAGGTAATATAACGCCAAAATTCTTTATTTTTTCTTCTAATGTTATCCATGAAATTGAAAGTCTATATCCATCAGTACTTGCCGCAAAAAATTCTTTATCTTTTATGTGTAAATAAATACCATTTAAATTATAACGAGTTTCATCTAAAGAAATTGAAAATTTTGTTGACTCAATTATTTTAGCAAAATCTGCACAAGAAATTTTAAAGCTTACTTCAGGTTTAATACTATCCATTGCAGGAAAAGAACTAACAGGTAAAGTAAATAAATTAAATTTACAGTTTTGCCCTTTGATCTCAAGTTGCGTTATCTCAATTTCTGTTAACGTAAGCTCAGAATCTGGAAATTTGCGTACTATATCACTTAGAGTTTGTGTAGCAACGGTAATTTCCCCTTCATTTAATACCTGTACTGCGATTTTTTGACTTAAGTACAAATCCATATTAGTAGAACTAAGCTCTAGATTTCCATCCTGTGCTGATAATTTAATGTTTGCATATTCAGGTATTACATTACGTTTTTCAATGATAGATCTTGCAAAACCAAGTGACTGCATTAACGTTTTTGTTTCAACGATTAATTTTAACATATTGTTATTCTCTTAATATTCCTTGAAATTTTTGCGAAATAGATGCAACTAAATCTTCACTAAATGAATTTAAATCAGTTTCCGATAATGTTCGATCATCTGCTTGTAGTTTTATTTTAATAGCTATAGATTTTTTACCTTCAGGTAATTTATCACCGCTATAAATATCAAATAACATCACTGATTTGACAAGCTTTTTATTGAAATTCTTTATATATGATATTATTTCACCGACTTTATGATCTTGATCAACAATAAATGAGTAATCTCTAAAATTAGCTTGGTAATCTGATACTGTAAATTCATCTCTTTTCCCAAATTTAGCTTTTATCAACGGCAGATTAGTAATATTCAACTCGAATGCAAATATTTCCTGATTAATATCATAATATTTTAAAATTTTAGGGTGTATTTGTCCAAAATGACCTAATAAATTTTTACCAAGCCTTATATTGATTGCTCTAGTTGGATGATAATATTGTGGCAATACTGTCTCATCTATAACTATACATTTGTCTAAAGATAGTCCTGCATACTCAATTACCTGCTCTAAATCACCTTTAATATCAAAAATATCATAGTTTCGTCCAAACGAATGAGGGTTTTTATTATTAAATGCACCACTTATAATTGCCGTCAAATAAGTTGATTCTATATTTAAATTTACAAAACTTGGTCCAACTTCAAAAAAAGCCATATCTTTTACGTCTCGTGCTAGATTTTTACTTACTATACTTATCAAATTCGGTAACACAGTAGGACGCATATAATTTTCCTCGATACTCATAGGATTAAGTAAAAATAATCCTTCTTTTAATTCAGCAAATAATTTGGCATCTTCGCTACTCATAAAAGAGTTAGTTACTACCTCATCATAACCCTTACTTGCTAATATCCTTTTAAAACTAGATATTCTTTTATATTCTCTTAGATTATTATTTTGGTACAGTTCAGGTAATTTTATACTTTCTATTTTATCATAACCGTAAATACGCACTATTTCTTCAGCTATATCTTCTAAAATATTGATATCATGACGCCAAGAAGGAGCTATCACCTTTATAATATCACCTTTAACATCCGTAATAAATCCAAGTTTATTTAATATATCTTCTATCTCTTGTATACTTAATTTAATTCCTGTGATTTTTTCTAAAAAATATACTGAAAAATCTAAAGGTTTTTTTTGTGGCTCTTGTTCACCCACTTTTACTACTTCTGATACTTCACAGTTCCCGCATATTGATAAAATAAGATTAGTTGCTATATTTAAAGCCTTTTCAGTAAAATTTCTATCAATATTACGCTCATTACGATATCTAGCATCCGTATCAATTTTCAATCTTCGTCCACTAGCTGCAACCATTTTGGCATTAAAGCAAGCAGCTTCAAGTATGACATTAGTAGTACTGTCATTACAACTACTTTTAGCCCCACCAATAATACCAGCAAGCCCTTGAATACCACTTTCATCTTTTATAACCAAATCATTTTCGGTAAGTAAATATCCTTTACCATTGATAGCATAAAAATTGGCTGAATCATTGCTAAACTGCAAAACAGCAGTTGCCATTTCATGATTTTTGCAAGAAATTACTTTATCACTACGTATATAACAATCTACGCTAATTCCACCATATATCTTATCTGCATCGTAAGCATGAATAGGCTGCCCAAAGCTATGGGAAATATAATTTGTTACATCCACTAAACTTGAAATAGTTTTTATACCGACATTTTTTAATAATTGCTGTAACCAATTAGGACTTGGTTTATTCTTTAAATTTCTTATTTCTCTAAATGTAAACAAAGGACAAGCTTCTTTATCGTGCACGTTAAGCTTTATTTTAGAAAAAAATGTACTCTTTATTTCCGACAATTCTAGCTCTTTAAGTGTTCCGAGTCCTTTTGCTGATAAATCTCTTGCGATTCCGTAAACTCCCAGTACATCACCACGGTTAGGAGTAACATTAATAACAAATATAGGATCATCTAAACCGTAATATTTAGTAAAATTATCTCCAACTACGGCATCTTTAGGTAACTCTATAATACCATCAGAATTTGAAGATAACAATAATTCTTCTTCAGAACAAAGCATACCATAGCTTTTTTGACCTCTAATAACAGATTCCTTAATCTTTAAATTGCCCTTTGGTATTTCTATTCCGATATTTGCAAGTACTACTTTTATATCTGCTCTTACATTACTTGCACCACAAACTATTTGTAATATACCATTTTTAGTCTCAACATCACAAAGCTTTAATTTATCAGCTGATGGATGAGGTTTAATATTTCTAATATATGCCACTTCAAACTTTTGTAATTCTTTCGATTTATCTATCACCTCTTCTACTTCAAGACCAATATCTGTGAGGGCTTCAGCAATTTCAGTCACCGAAGCTGAAATCTCTAAAAATTGTTTTAACCATGATAATGTAAATTTCATTTTGTCAAACCTCCTGCTAAATTCGGTATATCAAAACTCTCAAAATTATAATGTTTAAGCCAACGTATATCTCCTTCAAAAAATCGTCTTAAATCTTTGATATTATATTTTAGCATTGCAAAGCGTTCTACTCCAAGGCCAAACGCAAAACCTTGATACTCACTTCTGTTAATATCAATATTTTTAAGCACATTTGGATGTACCATCCCACACCCAAGGACCTCAAGCCATTTATCATTTTTATTCATGCGAATATCAACCTCGGCAGAAGGCTCTGTAAATGGGAAAAAGCTAGGTCTAAAACGTAGTTCAATATTAGAATTTTCAAAAAAGCTTCTTATAAATGTTATGATAACATATTTTAAATGCCCCATATTGATATTTTTATCAATAACAAGTCCTTCTATTTGGTGGAACATTGGAGTATGTGTCATATCTGAATCTGATCTATAAGTCCGACCAGGTGCTATAAATCTAAAAGGCGGTTTGCCGTTTTTCATTGCTCTAATCTGAACTGTTGAGGTGTGAGTACGTAATAGCAATGGTTTATCATTTTCATGACCTTTTAAATAAAAAGTATCGTGCATCTGCCTTGCTGGATGGTCATATTCAAAATTGAGAGCAGTAAAATTATAAAAATCATTTTCTATATTCGGTCCATTTTCTATAGTAAAACCAAACTGCGAAAATACTTGTATTAACTCATCCATACATTGAGTTATTGGATGAATAGAACCTTGTTTATATCTTCTTGCAGGAATGGTTAAATCAATTTTATCGGCAGCAAGTTTTAAGTGCAGTTCTTCTGCCTCTAAATTTTGCGCTTTTGCTTTTATTATATCGTGTATTTTATCTTTTAATGTGTTGATTTTTAAGCCGAATTCTTTACGTTTTTGTCCATTTATTAAACTACCTAATTTTTTAAGCTCACTCGTTACTATACCGTTTCTACCTAAAAATTCTACTTTATATTCTTGCAAATCTTTTAAGTTATGTACTAATACAATTTTTTCCTCAGCAAGTTTTAATATTGTTTCTATATTTTTCATAATTATTTTTTGTTTTTAGATTTTATCTCAACATTGTTACAACATAACTTTGCTAAATAGTCCAGTGAATCAATACAATATTGTTGATCCTGTATACAATATATAACTAAACCAATACACACTTCATATACCCCTCTTCTATTCCCACCAATTCCGCTTTAAATATCTGCCCTATTGCTAAATATTTATCTAGCTTTACTGGAATAAAATTCTCGGTATGAGCAATGTTATTATTCTCTATTAATAATTCCACTTTCTGCCCTATATGCCTTTTGAAGAACTCATTTAATTGATTAAATCCATCTTGTCTTAAAATTTTTGCCCTTTCTTTTCTTATATTTTGAGGTACTTGTGGCATACGTGCTGCAGGTGTTCCTTCTCGTTCTGAATATGGAAAAACATGTAAATATTGTAATTCCGCTTCTAAAATTAATTTTCTTGTATTTTCAAACATTTCATTGGTTTCAGTTGGGAAACCTGCTATAATATCAGCACCAAACGATACTTCAGGTCGTATTGCTCGCAACTTTTGACAAAATTCTATTACGCTTGCTCTATTATGACGTCTTTTCATACGTTTTAAGATCATATCGTCACCTGATTGTACACTAATATGAAAATGTGGCATTATCCTCTCACTATAAGCTATAAGCTCAAAAAGTTCATCATCTATTTCAGCTATATCTATCGAAGACAAACGCATCCTTTTTAGCTCAGGCACTAACTTTAAAACTCGTTTAATCATTTGTGCAAATGTTGGACTGCCCGGCAAATCACTACCATAAGCTGTTACATCTACACCAGTAATAACTACTTCTTTAAAGCCTTTTAATACTAAATGTTTTACCTGTGCTACTATAGTTCCTATAGGTATTGATCTACTTTTACCTCTGACGTAAGGAATTATACAAAAAGTACAATTATGGTCACAACCATTTTGCACCTGAATAAAAGCACGAGATTTACCGTCAAAACTACTCACCAAATGACATGCGGTCTCTTTAACAGACATGATATCATTAACTGATATTTTTTGATCGGTGATTTGATAATAATGAGATAATAACTTCTCTTCATTACCTATAACCTTATCCACTTCTGACATATTCCCGTACATTTTAGGATTTGCTTGAGCACTACAGCCAGTAACAATGATTTTTAAATCAGGATTATTTTTTTTAGCCTTGCGTATAGCTTGTCTTGCTTGTTTTTCAGCTGATTTAGTAACAGCGCAAGTATTAAATATTGCTACATTATCGAGACCAGATAATTCTAAATTTTTTCGTATTATCTCACTTTCATAAATATTAAGTCTACAGCCGAATGTTACTATTTCTTGTCTTAAATTATTTCTCATAATAATATTCTCCACGCATTACAAAGGTGGCTGCTCCTTGCATTATTATATTACCATCTTCTTCTCGCATTATAAGATTACCATACTCAAATACTACAGTACTTGGTGAATGAACAAAACCAAGCTTTAAACCAGCAGCAAAACTAGCACAAGCTCCACTCCCACAAGCAAGCGTTAACCCTGCTCCTCGCTCCCAAACAGATAAATAAATTTTATTATCTTTTACTTCAGCAAAATTCACATTTACTCCATCTGCAAATAATTCTTTAGCCTGTAATTTTTGACCAATAATTGTTTTATCTTGTGGTTCTAATTTACTAAAAATAATTAAATGTGGATTACCTATATCAACACACAGCATTTCTTTTAAATCAAGCATATAACGCTCTGCAAATTTCCAAATTTTATCACGGCTTGGCATCCAAGTTTCATTAAAACTCACATTGCCTACATTAACACTAATCTTATTTGCAGCTTTCACATTACATAGCAATTTTTTCTTGCCTACCATTACTGTAATATTTTGCTTTCCTGTATCAAGATAAATTAACTTTGCTAAACATCGTATAGCATTACCACATAATTTAGCACTAGATCCGTCTATGTTGTATATAATCATTGTATAAAAATCATTATTCTCTTCATAAATAATACACTGATCACAACCAATACCTGTATGACGATCAGCCATATTTTTGGCTAAGTGCGATAAATTGTATGAAGTTGCTAAATCCCGTTTATTCACAATCACGAAATCATTACCAAGACCATGCATTTTTACAAAGTTAATTTTATTAATCATAATGTTTTACATATTAAAAATTTGTATTATAGCAAATTTCTTTAAATTTACTATAATGAATTGAGGATAAAATATAGACTATTATACTAATTTCATGCTTCTTATTACTTCACAATAACTAGTATTTTAAAAAATTTGCAGTAAGACAAAAATAAAGATAATAATCATTGCTAAATAACATTTTAATTGATATATAAATAAGTATCCTAAGATTGATATAATAAAGTCTAATAAAACACCAATACTTAAAAAGACGTGTTTAGCTTTTTAGCACTAACAACATGAAATAAAATCAATTCAAGACTCTTCAAACAAAATAGCCGTATTACTTGCAGCATGCATATGCATGCAATATAGGAGAAACAAGATATTTAATGGATTTTAATTTTTATGATTATATTTATAATAATAAAGCTTATTATATCTTTTCTATCTAAATAATAATTATCTATGGCAAAATTAGTAAAAACTAAAATAACTAATTTAGTTATAGAAGAATAAAAAACTATGGAGACTGAAATTAAATTAGCAATAATATGCTATGTAAGAGCAGAAGCTAGAATAGGAGCAATCTTAAACAGTTTCTATATCTAAAAAATATTCGTAAAACAGACCTTTAGACTGATTCACTGATTTCACAGTAAAAAAAGTGACAAATTAAAATAATGAAGATACTTAATATCATGCTAAGTCGTGATCTTGGCGGCATTCAACAAGCATTTTTAGATTATAATGCAGCACTTGAGATACAGAAAATTGAGGTTATAAATGTCACTTCTTATAGAGCAAAAATAAATTCTTTACTACATAAAAGAAGTTTTAAACTAATTAATTTATTACCAATTGACCCATTATCGGTACTTATTCTTAAATATATAATCTACAAAACTAAGCCTGATATAATTATAGCACACGGCAATAGATCAATCAATTTTAGCAAACTTGCTAAACCTCATAATACCAAATTAATAGGTATTGCTCATAATTATAGTCTAAAAGGACTACGTAAATGTGATTTTGCTATTGCATTAACGTATCATATGAAAGAATTTCTACTAAAAAATAACTTTGCTGAATCTAGGATATTTATCCTACCTAATATGATAAATATTACTAAAAATTTTGTTCCAAATAAAATATATAAAAAAGTTATTGTAATTGGTGTACTAGCAAGATTTGTAGCTAAGAAAGGTATTGATGTTTTTATCAAGGCTATTAAACTTTTAAAAGACAAGCAATATAATATTCAAGTTGTTATAGGTGGGAATGGCAATGAAAAAGATAATTTAATTGCTTTAGTACATAAACTTAATTTACAAGATCAAATATCATTTACAGGATGGGTTAACGATAAAGATACATTCTTTAAACAGATTGATATTTTTTGTTTACCGTCTCTTCATGAACCTTTCGGCATTATAATACTTGAAGCAATGCAAGCAAGTGTACCTATTGTTAGTACTGATACTGAAGGTCCAAAAGAAATCCTAAAACACCTAAAAGATGGGCTTATATGTAAAGTTGGCTCGATTGAAGATTTAGCAGAAAAAATTATCTATTTAATAGATAATCCTTTACAAGCAGCAAAATTTTCTAAAAACGCCTATCTTAAACTTAAACAAAATTATGATATTAAGGTTGTTTCTAAAAAATTACAGTATATTTTAAAAAATTTCAGATAAATTTAAAAATGAATTTGCGAAAATATGAATACGTTGCTATAAGAGGTGCATAAAAATGCTCTTGTATTATGATACTAAAATTTGCTATCGTAATATTATTATAATATAAAAATAGTTAATTATAAAATAATATTCTATATTAACATAATAATTTAAAATAACATTTATTTTAATAAACCAACTCAATGCATTACAAGAATTGGCTAAGTCATATTACAAGTATTACTGTATTGAACGTTTCAGCCATCATCTGATTAATTTTTGTTCTTTTTGAAATGGATTTTTTAATACAAATTTTTTATTTTCTTAGGACGATTGCATCTTTTCTACTATATGATTATATAACTAAAATAAATATTGATCTGGCAATGAGTAATATCTTAATAATCAAAGTGCAACTTATTAGATTATATAGATTTCAACAAATAAAAAAATAAAAATATTAAATTAACGAAAATTTCTTTAATATTTAATAATGCTGTTCGAACAAATATTCTTAATGATAAACTTATATGTATGGAAGATACAAATGCTAGCGCATCAACTAAAGAAAATTTCTTTACAAAGAATGTATAGCATGACAGCAATATATTTACCTGTGATCATTAACAGAACTATAACTAAATTTAATCTTGTAGAGTTAGTTATAGAAGTATCTAACTAAACAAATTAATTGAAGCTAAAACAGAATTTATAAATTAACTAAGAAATTCTACTATCTTCTTTTGGTGATGTAATATCGTTTTAGTTAACAAAGCTTGTAATTAGTAATTTTTCATTATACCCTTACAACAACCGATCAATCTTTTGATATTTTAATAGATGAAATTTATTAAACTGTTTAATTTAATATGATAACCTAATAGATTATTTTCATACTCTAACTGTGTTACATAAATATTACTATCGGAACTTATTATAATAAAGACAGGATTTAAAAAGCATTACTGAATTGATTGCAACAGATAAAACTTGAAATTTATACAAATAGTTATTGTCTACAAATCTCTTTAATAAGATTATTCAGATTTGAAAATAATAAACTTAATCATCTATATTAGATATGTAAAAATTACTGCAAGTAATAATATGAGTAGTATATACAGATTACTGAGGAATAATTAATGAGGTTGCTATAAAATTTTTAAAGCTAAGTGCTAGAATCCCATTGAGAGGAGAATAATGAAAAAGTCATACGACTTCTTAATATTATTAAGACTCGGCTAATCATTTTTAACATATCCTTTCATCAGAGAAGCTTAACATTACGATATTAAAAATACTAAGAAACAAGATAACTCTAATTTAGATAACAAAACTTATAAAAGTGCTCATATTATATTCAGATTAGAGTAGAAGTATTATATGATTCTTTGTGACTTATTCATGATAATTATTTTAATGTTTTGAGCATTCTGTTATAATAGAATAGGCAAGCATTTTACGTAATATAATATTTTTTAACCATTTTTCATGTTTAAGTAAGCTAGCTCGTATCTGCGAGTTACATTACAAAGTTACATTACAATTTGAAAAGTATCCGACATTAATAACTATGAGTCATGTTCATAGTAAGTAAAGGCATGACTCAAAATGTACTGCGAAGCAGTGCTACCGAAGTGATAATCCGTCTCCTCATCGTCATATAATAAATTGCATCATATAAATGCCCAATATTCATTTATATTTGACTTCTTATATTATGCTCATATACAGAATTGAATATTACGATGCAACACTGCGAAAATATTTGCACAAATTAAAACCAAAGGAAATTACAAAATGCTATAAAATAGAATGAGTCAGTGATTAATTAATAATGGTAATACACTTTTTATCAAGACAGTTATTGAAAATTTAACTAATAATAAAATAATACTTATTCATAAATAACAACATACCAATATTATTGGTATAATTCATTTTATATTTCTGTATAACTTAATCTGTTTATTATCGCAATAATAATCCTACATTACAGTATGCAGCACTATTACCTTATATTTATCTATTTATAGGCATTGGTTTTAGTTCTTTAAAATATCATGAGACAAATCGCAAGGATATTTTAGGATAGGAGCAAAACTTTCATAAGAATTACTGAATGCACTTCACTGTTGTGACTACTACTGCTATTTTACAGAAATTATTGCGATATGCGATAATTAGTAATTTCAATGTAACTATTTTTCCATCATGCGACTTGATAGTAAGATCCCAAAAAATATTAATATGATACAATCAACATGCAAAATAACAAAGAATAATCATGATTTACTGATATTGAAAAAGCTTTTGAATTATTATCAAATACAAATTTAGTGTATAAACTTTACTAGCACATTCAAAAACTACTACGCTTAATCTTATACAACTTCCTATTTATCTTAGAAAAATCTGTAAAGATTTTATGCTTGATCCTGATAAGAAACAAATCTTAGTTTTAATTGAAGCTGCACAAATTATTTTTTTTGATACGATACTAAAAGAAAAGTAACAAGTTAAGTGATCCTTTAAAAACATTAACATAGATTATGTTTTTAAATCTTAGGTATTTTGAATAAAAATTTTAGAATTAATAATTGTGTAATTTTAAACCATGCTCAACAAATTTGAGCTAACTGAGTGTAATGTATTAAGTTACGCTCAAAACTATATTTATTGAGTAAGTTTAAGAGACATATGAAAAATATACTAACTATTAAGATAGACGTATAAATAACAATACAAATCCACTATACTATACCTAGTATATGATTTACGATACACTATTTATTAACTTTTTCTTTTTTCTGATCTTACTTAAACTTTTTAAAGTATTTTATATGTAATCTTGGGTACTAAGGTATTTTAGGCAGACAATAGTTTAATTGTTTACAACAATAAAAAGATATATTAATAAACTTAATTTATAAATTATTATAATCTTAATAAATATATTTTCTACATAGAATTCCATTTCTTTGTAAACGCAAAATCTAAAAAAATAAAATTTCTAATTGTAAAAAGATATTATATAGAACAAGCATTACTTGTGTTATCATCATCTTCACGTATAAATTTTTGCTTTACCTTAGAAGTATTATTATACGGCCTACTATTTTTAATCGGCGGATAATTTTCATTCTCATAATTTGTGACAGGAGGTACATAATTTTGGTTTACTGTAGCATTTGGACAAGTATATTTTGTTATATCACGCTTAGTCTCTCTAAGCATTGCTTTTATCTGATTTAATTCCTCTTCTATTTTTTTTTCTTTATAGCTATCGTCTTTCCTAACTTTTTTATTTGCTTTACTTAAAGTCATATCATTATTGGATTGAGTTGCATTAGATTCTGCTTTTTGTCTTGCTATATCCCTTTTAATCATATTAATATACATTTCACGATTTTTCTTGATATTATCTATTTTCTCACCTATTAAAAGACTATCGCTATCATAGTTAGCATCAGAATCATTATCATCATCATCAATATTATCTTCTAATATATTCTTTTTAGCCAAATCAATATATTTATTATTATATACAGGTTTTCTTTTACCACCTTTAGCACCTTTAATATCAAGTAATTTATTATTTGCTGATCTTTGAAAATAGTTGCGAAAATTATCAGTACAAGATGAAAGTAAAAATATTCCTAAAAATAATATTATAATTTTTTTAAACATAATTATTCCAAAACCTTTATTATGATTAATGCCATATAATAAGCAATTATGCAAGAATAAAGCACTAAAGTTCTATGAACTTAATGAAATTATTATTATTTTGAGATATTCTTGTATGAAGATACAACTATAATTGAAAAGCGTATTACAATCTCTAAACTTTAAAACAAAATTGCTGCATATTTATTATTTACAATTTTTTGCAAAAATAAAAATACATGCAGAGTAAAGCTACAGAAAAACAGTATCTTCTATTAAGTTACTTAGCAACACATGACCTTCTTTTTTTCTGTTTAATAAATTTTGTGAAGCATCCTCTAATAACTGTCTATTACTTATCAAATCCAGTATTTTATCAGCTAATTTTTCAGAAGAAATATTATTTTGTTCTAAACACCACCCTGCTTTGTTATCTTCTAATAATTTTGCATTGTAATATTGATGATTATCTGCAGCACTAGGCAGTGGAATAAAGATTGCTGGCAACCCTATATATGTCAATTCTTCTATAGTAGATGCTCCTGCTCGTGAAATCACTAAATTGGCTACTTTATATTGCAATGCAATATTATCAAAAAATTCAGCAAATTCATACGTAATGTTTAATTTTGAGTATATATCTTTTATTTTTACTTGATGATCTAATGCTGCTTGCTGTATTATATTTAATTCAAGACTTGGCTGTTTTTTCATTAAAATTTTGATACTTGCAGGTATCAGCTCTGAAAATAATTTTGCTCCTTGACTACCGCCAAAGATGAATATTGTAAAAATATTACTATTCGCAAATTCATCATTACGTCCCTTAACCAAAGGATTAAATGTGTTGGTTAAGGCTGTTTGAGTTAATTTAGTGAGAGAATGTTGTGATACTGAGTACATAAAAGAATCTAATTCTCTAATATTCTTTCTAACTATTCCACCGGTCAATACTATTTTACTTTTTGCAAATTCTGGTAAATTCTTTATGTCTTCATAAGAAGTAGCGATCTTTTTAGCAAAGCGTGCAAAAAATTTATTAACCTTGCCAAGGTAAGAATTCTGTTCATGAATTATAATCGGTATTCTTAAAAAAATTGCTGCAAACATTGGTGCTATGACAGGATAACCACCAAATCCTATAATGACACAACACTTTATATTATATATTAATCTAATGGATTTTAAAAATGTAATTGATAATATTGGCAAAAACAAAAAAATATTACTGAATCGTTTCAAATTTAAGATATGAAAAATTATTTTCATATCTTTGTTGATATATTTTTTGCATCTTAAATCAGTAATAAAATGCACGATATAACCACGTTTTATAAGCTCTTCGCCAAGAGCAACTGCAGGAAAAAAATGTCCACCAGTACCACCTGCTACTAAAATTATTTTTTTCATATTTCAATATTACAAATTTTATATGAATTTAAAGGGGTTCGGTGTCTCGTAAATCCAAGAAGCATACCAGTAGCGATAGCTATTGCAAGTGTTGAAGAACCTCCATAACTAATAAATGGCAATGTCATACCTTTAGTAGGCAATAAATGTAAAGTTACACCAATATTAATTATTGCCTGCAGTCCTAATTGTGCAATTATACCACTAGCAGCGAATTGTACAAATTTATCTGTTTCGTTTAATAATTTCACAAAACTTCTTAATACTATAAAAGCAAATATAGCGATAACAATAAGGCAAATAATAGCTCCAAATTCTTCACCTGCTACAGCAAAAATAAAATCCGTATGCGAGTCAGGAAGTGCATGCTTGACTACGCCCTCCCCTGGACCACATCCATATAAACCTCCATGTTCAAAAGCCTTAAGAGATTTACTCACCTGATAATTCTCACTACTATCAGGATCTAAGAATGAATTAATTCTTTGCGTTACATGAGGTAAGCAAAAATACGCAATAGTTACTCCTAACATTCCTAAAAAACTTGCTAGCATAATCCAAAATATTGGCATACCCGCAATAAAAAGCTGGATACCGAAAACTGTTGTAATCATTACAAGCATCCCAAAATCCGGCTGAATAATTAAAAGAATAGCAACAATAAAATAAAATATTATACAAATTGTAAAACTTGGAAAATTATCATTAAATTTCAGCGCTAATATCCATCCAATAACAACTTCAAAAAATGGTTTTATAAATTCTGAAGGCTGAATAGAGAGACCTAAAATATTAATCCATCGCACTGCACCTTTTACTTCATATCCAAAAAACTTAACTGCTATTAATAAAATAATACTAACAATAAATCCCAATATTGCAAAACGCCTTAACCATTTTTTATTAAGACATGACAATAATAATATTAATCCTGAAGCAGTAGCTAAATAAAATATTTGTCTAGAAGCAAAATAACTTTCTTCCAGACCTATTCTACTTGCTACTATTGAACCTGAAGTAGTAACAAGTATGAGACTAAAAGCAAATAAAATAATTAAAGAAATTATTATTTGCCTATCGGTACTACGCCACCATAATTTTATAAAGTTATTAGATATTTCATTGTTCATATTACATATTATTTCAAGCAATAGTAAACTGAGTACCAATCTAATCAAATATTCTGAGATTCCTTAGTAAATAATTACTGCCAATGACGTTTTGATAACTTTATAAACAACTCTCCACGCTCCTCAAAATTTTTAAATTGGTCATAAGAGCTACAACTTGGTGCTAACAAGATATTTTTTACTTCCGTAGTATCACTTACTGCATCCTTATAAGCAATATTGAAAGCATACTCAAGATTATCACATATTACAAAATCTATTATATTCTTAGCAGTATTTGCAAACATTGCTTTAGCTTGACCATAAAAATAAGCTTTCTTAATTTTATTAAAATAAGGTTTTATTCCTTCAATACCACCTTCTTTAGGGATTCCTCCAGCAAGCCAATAAATATTATCAAGTGCTTTAATTGATTGTAAAGCAGATATAGCATTTGTTGCTTTACTATCATTATAAAAACTTATATTATTTATACTACCGATATATTGCATTCTATGATGCAAACTTTGAAAACTACTTATAGACTCAAGTATTTTTTTAGATTCTAATCCTATTATTTTAGCTACTGCATAACTTGCAGCTATATTTTCACAATTATGCAGCCCTTGCAAATTTTTATTCAAAGGCAATTTATAAGTTAAATCATTATCGTGAATTTTATCATCAACTATTGATATACCATTTTTAAGAATTTTAGTAACCGAGAATGGAATTAATTTTATAGACTGGTCTTTCTGTAATAGCACAAAAATTTTACGACAATAATCATTATCGATATTAATTACTGCATAACTATCTTTATCCATTCGATCAAAAATTTTAGCTTTTGCTGCAATATAATCGTTCATATCCTGATATCTATCTAAATGATCAGGAGTTATATTAAGAAGCACTGCAACTTTAACTGTAAAGCTTTTTACTAAATCTAGTTGAAAAGAAGATAATTCAAGTACATATCCCTCGTTACTTGCTTTAGCTTGTAAAGCAGGCACTCCAATATTACCAGCAACAGGATAATCTAAACCGTTACTATTTAAGATATGACTTATTAAAGCAGTAGTAGTACTTTTACCGTTTGTACCGGTTATGGCTATAAATTTTAAGTTTTTTGATTTTTCAAAAAATAAATCTATATCTGAAATGATTGGAATATTAAAATGATGAGCAATTCTTACTACTTCATGCGTAAGCGGAACGCCAGGACTTAAAACAATTTTATCTAAATCCTGCCATCTTGAATCAGATAAAACAGTAATAAGATTGTTTCCAAACAATTCTTTAAATATATCTCTATTTGCTTCTAAATCATCATAAACAATTAAATCATATTTATTTTTCAGTTCCTCATAAACAGATATTCCTGTTTTACCAAGCCCAAAAATACCTATTTTTTGTTTTTTATATGCATTCATTAGTCATTGTAGTTTAGTATCTAAGACAAATAGATAGAGATGACTTCAAAAAGAATATGAAATTAATACAGTGAAGATAAAAAACTGTGACTTAATACCTCCAGTTCTTATAGAATTAATTAGCAAATTTTTAAAGTGCATCAAATATATTAGTGCATATCATGCATTAAAGCTTGTTCACCTTCATTCAATTCATGTTTCCCTTTTATATTATTATAAGTTGTTTTATTACTTCTAGGATCTATTAAGTAATAATGAGGGGGGGCTTCTAATGTTTTAACACGCTGTACTTGATATTCATTCGGTCCTGATGTTGATAAACCCAAGGTTTCTTTTAACTTTTTACTACAAGCAGAAGTAATGAATAAAAGCGTAAATAATAAAAAAATCTGTTTCACTTAAATACCTTTATATTTAAATTATATTTTACTGTCATGATCAGTGTGACGAATTTTTTCAGCCATAACTTCAATTTGTAGATTATCATAATTCCCTTTTGACGTTTCTTCAATAACTTTTTTAGTACTAAAATAATCTTCCATTAAGATAATTACTCCTAATGTAATAAAGCAATCAGCTAAATTAAATACGGGGAAGCTATAGTTACGATAATGAAAATGAATAAAATCAAAAACCGCCCCTCTACAAAACCTATCAATTAAATTACCAATAGCCCCACCAATAACAAAACTATAACCTGCAAAACTACCTATCGTTTTTGAACATATCATCAAATAATATAAATAACACACAATAATCATGTTTGTTATTAAGAAAATAGTATTACTATATTGATAATATTCACGCATTAAACCAAAACTAATACCGTAATTCCAAGTATAAACCATATTTAAAACAGAAGTCACCTTAAGCATTAAGCCTGGCTTCCATCTTAAATTATTAATAAACCACCATTTGGTTAACTGATCAATAATAACTAAGGTTATTATTATACGACTACTACGAGAAAACGTAAAATATAGTTTTTTCAATAATGAGATCATAGATAATTAATATATTTATAAATACAAAAAAGGAATGTTAATTATCAAAATGGACAATAGTAAGTCTAATCATTCCAAAAAGGAGAAAAATAGATCCTTTAATAAGTGTACACCGTATCTGCAACAAAACATCAATTTATAAAATTGATCAAGTATCATAAGACATTGCGTTTATTGCATCAGTATACGACTCCTTATCAAGCTTAACATTTAAAGTTTTTATTTCTTGTTTAAATTGTTTAAATTTTTCTAAATTTTTCCCGTTTAATTCTATACCAGGTGTTGTTTTAACTGACATAGGATTCACATGTTTGCCATCAATTTTTACTTCATAATGTAAATGTGGTCCGCTAGCTCTACCTGTACTACCAACATATGCTATAACTTGCCCCTGTTTTACTATACTTCCTACTTTTAAATTTTTTGCAAAACTTGAAGCATGAGCATAGGCAGTAGATAATGTACCACTATGTTTTACTTGAATAAATTTTCCATAACCTGATTTCCAACCTATCTCTGTTATAACACCGTTTCCAGCAGAATATATAGGTGTACCGGTTGGAGCTGCAAAATCAACACCTCTATGCATTTTAGTATAACCGAGTATCGGATGTTTTCTATTACCATAATGTGAAGAAACTTTTATTACTTTTAGCGGAGTTTTAAGTAAACTTCTTTTTACACTTTTACCATCTTCAGAAAAAAATGCATAATTATTTGCATTATTATCATGTGAATAGCGATATATATTATATTCTTTCCCTGAAAGATTTAATGAAACATATAAAATTTTACCATGATGAGAAAATTTACCATCTTCAGTTACATATTTTTCTGTTATTACTGTTGCAGTATCACCGTTTTTTATTTGACGCTGAAAATCGATTTGATAAGCATAAGCGTTAATCAACTCTATTATACTATTATTTGATAAGCCAAGCTTTTTAAGGGCTGACATAAAATTTGATTCAATATTTACAGATGATTTAGAAACTTTTTTACTTAAAGGTACTACAATTTCTTCAACTTTAAAATTATCACCTTCTCTAATTACTTTAATAGTTTTTAGCTTATCAATAATTATAACAATTTTATTTAAGAATGTTATCTCTGAAGTTAAATCTTCATCATCGTTTTCGGTAATTTTTGTTTCATATTCAAAAATAATGTGCTGACCTATTTTAAGAATAGAAGATAATTTACCTACTTTCACTAAATTTATAATTTTTTCTATGTCATTTTTAGGGATCTTTTGTTCTACCAAAATTGATTTTATAGTATCACCTTTTTTTACTACTACTTCTTTAAATGAAATTGTTTCTTCTTCATTACTATCAGGCTGTACTAAAGTTATGGATAAAGTATCGTTTACATAATTATTAATTGCAAAAGATACAAAAAAAACCAATCCTATAAATAATAATAATGATAAGAAAAATGAAGGGGTAAAGATTTTCTTAAAACGTGCACTAATAAAAGATGATTGTAATATGTCATTAAAATCATATAGTGCAGTATCATTCATTAAAATTGCTCCGAAGATTATTTGAATCAATTTTTGATTATGAATAATATGAACTATATATAAAGAAATTACAATAAAAAATTGTAAAATTTTGATTGCTGGGTTATGAGTTTTTTATTGATTTAAAATTAATTAAATATAAGTTAATTTTCATTAATATAAATAAGATTTATAACTATGCTTTTTGTATTTTCAATATATATGTAACTAAGAATAATATGTTCTAAAACATCATAAATAGAATATTATGATAATATTTTTTAAATAAATATTGTAATGTAAATGGTGAATATAATTATTAGTAACTTGTTTCTTTTGATTTATAAGTCATATTGCATTTCTATGCAAAGCTAAAAAAAGGTAACAACCTATAAATTAACGAGCAAAAATTTTAAGTTTTTTCACATTTGTCGATAAAGTACTTTATATTGTAACAAAACACGATCCTCCGTTAATAAATAAACTAATGCAGATAAAATTAATAAATGCCAAAGTAATAGAAGTTATTGACTTACCTTAACATCTTATTTCTACCTCAAATATTATTAAATATATAGTGTTTACAAAAATTTATTGATTTTTACTTTAACAAAAATGCATATCTGTTTATACTAATGTGGTAACTTATATACTTGCTATGAATATTATTAGATATTGGTCCAAACAATCTTATAAAAAGTTAAAAGTAGATCAAGAACATAACACCACAGAATACACAAACGTATGTAATAGCACGAGTCTAGGTTCGACGTATACATTACCTCTAAAAATGGAATTATGGAAGATATATATTACTTTAATTTATTTTTTGATTACTAATAGTAACTGTTTTGCTTCTGAGCCGTTAGCGTGGCAAATAACATTCCAGCCTCCAGCAAGTCCGATTATGGAGGAATTATATCATTTTCATAATTTTCTGCTTTATATTGGCACAGCTATTGTCTTATTTGTTGCTGGATTACTTGGCTTTGTATGTATAAGATTTAATGCAAAAAATAACCCTGTACCAGCGAAATTTGCACATAACCTTTTAATAGAAATAATTTGGACTGTAATACCTATAATTATCTTAGTTATTATTGCAGTACCATCTTTTAGAATATTGCGTCATGCCGAAAAAATACCTGAAATTGATTTAACTATTAAAGTAGTAGGTTATCAATGGTATTGGCATTATATATATCCTGATTATGATAATTTAGAATTTGATAGCGTAATGATCTCTGATAAGAATTTACAAATTGGCCAAAAGAGATTACTAGATGTTGATAATAGAATTGTTATTCCGGAAAACACTACAGTAAGATTTCTTATTACTGCGGGTGATGTAATACATAGTTTTGCTGTACCATCACTTGGTTTTAAAATAGATGCAGTACCAGGCAGAATAAATGAAACATGGACAAGAGTTACTAAAAAAGGAGTATATTACGGACAATGCTCTGAACTATGTGGCATCAACCACGGCTTCATGCCGATTGCAATAGAAGTAGTAAGCAAGGAAGATTTCAACAATTGGATTGCACTTAAGAATAAGACCGCTATGAATAATAAAAGTTCAAAATTGATGTCTAAATAATAATAACTTAAGAACAATAGATCAACCTTATATAATAAATGTACTTTTAATATAAAATTTATAAAAATTACAATTGCTATGAACTCATTAACAAATATAGAAGACTTAAATTGTGATAATCAACATATTCCAAACGGTTTTAGGAGATGGATTTTTTCTACTAATCACAAAGATATCGGAATTATGTATATCATATTTGCTATTTTTGCTGGAGTTGTCGGAGGGTTATTTTCCCTTCTCTTTAGGTTAGAGCTTGCAATGCCAGGCGGCACTTTCTTAAATCATAATTTTCAGTTATATAACGTGCTTATCACGGTACATGCTATTATTATGGTATTCTTTATGATTATGCCTGCATTATTTAGTGGATTTGGTAACTATTTTGTACCTCTATTAATAGGAGCGCCTGATATGGCTTTTCCACGCCTTAACAATATAAGTTTTTGGCTATTAATTCCTGCTTTTCTTTTACTTATTAGTTCAACTTTTATTGACGGCGGGCCTGGAACTGGATGGACACTCTACCCTCCTTTAAGTAATTTGAACGGTCATACTGGAGCAGCAGTCGATGTAGCTATTTTTAGCTTACATTTAACCGGTCTCTCATCAATACTCGGATCAATTAATTTAATCGTTACTATATTTAATATGCGAGCTCCAGGGATGGGGCTTTTCAAAATGCCATTATTCGTTTGGTCGATATTAGTAACCGCATTTCTGATAATCTTAGCTATGCCTGTGCTTAGCGGAGCTATCACTATGCTACTGACCGATCGTAACTTTGGCACCACTTTTTTTAAACCTGATGGTGGCGGCGATCCTTTATTATTTCAACATCTTTTTTGGTTTTTTGGTCATCCTGAAGTATACATTGTAATACTCCCAGGCTTTGGCATAGTAAGTCAGGTTATTTCAACTTTTTCACGTAAACCTATATTTGGTTATCAAGGTATGGTTGGAGCTATGGTCATAATCGGTTTCGTTGGATTTATTGTATGGGCTCATCATATGTTTACTGTTGGACTTTCTTATAATGCACTGATATATTTCACTGCTGGAACAATGATTATAGCAGTACCAACAGGCATTAAAATATTTAGCTGGATAGCAACTATGTGGGGTGGTTCTATTACATTTCCAACTCCTATGTTATTTGCAATTGGATTTATTATATTATTCACAATTGGCGGCGTAACAGGTATAATATTATCAAATTCTGCGCTTGATAGAGTCCTGCACGATACATATTATGTTGTCGCACATTTTCATTATACGATGTCTCTCGGCGCTTTATTTACGGCATTTGCAGGCTTTTATTATTGGTTTGGAAAAATATCTGGAAAACAATATCCAGAAATTCTAGGCAAAATTCATTTTTGGATTACATTTATTGGTGTTAATTTAACTTTTTTTCCGCAACATTTTTTAGGTCTTGCGGGAATGCCAAGAAGAATACCTGACTATCCTGAGGCTTTTGCAGGTTGGAATATGGTTTCATCAATAGGCGCAGGTATTTCTATATTCGCTGCTTTTTATTTTGTATTTATCGTTTTCTACACGCTAAAATACGGCAAAAATTGTACAGCAAATCCTTGGGGTGATGGAGCTGATACACTCGAGTGGAAACTTAATTCACCACCACCATTCCATACTTTTGAAACACCACCACATATTGTGGAGTAATTTATGAGCAATATATTACTGGTTTTTTAATACACAGCTCATGCTATTAATGTTTTTCTTAACGATAGTAATAAGTTTTTAAGTTAAATTTAACAGACGCTCTTAATATTTAATATAATGTGATCTTTAATTTAGAATACTATATTATTCTTTATTATAAGCCCTCAAATATAAGATACTCTAGAAAAAACTGGACTAGAATAGTACAAGAGTAAATTTTTAAAAACATCTTTTAGATTTATTAATAAATCTCATCATAATACTCCTATATTGTTACATTATTTAATAAATATAAAAAGCTCTTCATGATATATTTCTAATATATAAATAATAAATCGATAACACAATGAAAGAGAAACCGATAATAGGTGTAACACCTGATTTAGCTAAAAATTGTCAAAAATATACTTATGCTGATTTCCCATGGTACGCTTTGCGACGCAACTATACCGATGCCATTATTGCAGCTGGTGGTATACCGATATTATTACCTTATCAAAGTGATACAATAAATCAACTAATGGAACTTATTGATGGTATTGTAATTCCAGGTGGTGATGAAGATATACATCCTAAATTTTATGAGCAAAAATATGCTGAAGATTTAGTAATTTCTAATGAAGAACGTGATCATTTTGAGATATTAGTTTTAAAAAAAGCATTGGAGAAAGATATTCCGATTTTAGGAATATGCCGCGGTATGCAGTTATTAAATGTTATGTTTAATGGCACACTTATTAAACATATTCCTGATTATATTAGACATTTTTCTAAACTAACATATAGCAAGAAATTTGAATGCAATACTGAAGCATTTGCAACCACAGTCTACACATTACCCATAAAATTAGAATTCGAGAATGCACCTATTAAAACTATAATTAACCATACACAACCTAAACCTAAAAACATAGTTTCACATACAATTAATATAGAAGTCAGTACTAAACTTTCTAAAATAGCTAATAACTGTTTACAAACTATGGTTAATTCAACTCATCATCAGGCTGTTAACAAACTTGGTAATGATCTTATTATATCTGCAAAAGCAGAAGATGGTATAGTTGAAGCAATTGAAGCTACAAAACATAAATTTGTTATCGGCGTGCAATGGCATCCTGAATATCTTAATGATAATGGAATAGATTTACAATTATTTAAAGCACTAGTAAAAGCTAGTAAGTATATCTAAAAATAAAATAACAGTATATAGTATTCAGATATGACAGTAGAACCTTTACCATTACTATAGGATACTTATAATAAAGTACAGGTCACATTGTTCTTATTAAGCAATTAAATATTTAACATGATTATCTTACATACAAATTACTATAAAAAGTTGCTAATAATACGATACTTTTATTTTATTACTTGTATATTATCACAATAATCTATACAATTTAAATTGTATCAACTCCCCTACCTTATATATTGGTGAAAGACCTTAATAAGTAACTAATAATCAAATATTATTGAGTGTACTATATTATCAATAATACTTGCCATACAATATTATAATAAAAATATTATTTATGACTGCTCGTTATTCTTTTTTGCAAAACTTTGCTGAGTATATTATTGATCAATTAAAGAAAGGTATAGAAGTTCAAATAATATTACCTAATAATTTCTTATGTCTAAAATTAAAAAAGATTTTAACCGATAAATATAAAATAAAATTACCTATCATTATCCCTTTTAATTTTATCTTTTCAAAGAAAAATGAATCGGATTATATATCTAAAATAGAAGAATTATTTATTTTATCATCTATTATCACGGAATATAAAGCATTACCTTTTAATCTCGAAGAATCATTAAAAGCTGCAGAAATCTTAAGAAAATTATTTAATGACCTTATAATCAATAATATTGATATCAAATTAATTGAAGTCTATAACAATTCTAATTATTGGCAAAAGATTTATAAATTTCTAGAGTATTGCTTTTTAACATGGAAAAAAACAATAGCGCTTACTCAAAAATACACTAAAACAATACATAAATTTAATCTATTACAAGAAGAGATAATAAAAATAAAGAAAAGAGAGAATCGAATAATACTCGCTGGAATATTCAAACCTAATATTTATTTTAAAAGATTTAAAGAAGAATTAAAGGATTATATAATGCATTATAATCCATCATACAACCATATGAGTAATAATATATCTTATTCTGAACCTAATAATATTTATCAAGAAGCAAAACAAATAGCTTATATATGTGAACTTAATAAAGATAAACATATTGCAATTGTTACAAACGATAATAAACTTAAAAAAGTATATTGTAATTTTTTAGATCAAAAATACTCAGATCTACTAGGTAATGATTTAAGACTTACTAATATAGGCGCATTACTAAATGCAATTATTAAAATAATATGTAATGATTTTGATTTGAAACTTCTATTTTTATTACTTAAAAATCCTTTAATTAACTGCCATGCTGTGCAAAAGTTAGAGTTAATGCTATCTAATAAAAACCGTTTTATATCATCGCCTAAATATTTATTGCAATTACAATTTGATGATGAAGAAATAAGAGAATATTGCGTTAACTTAATAGATATTTTATTTACAAATAATCCGCATAATATAACAGATATTTTAATCTTAACTCAACAGATAGCTGAAAAACTTTTACCTAATATTTGGGAACAAGAAGGAGGGACAGTACTAATTGAGTTTTTAACAAATTTAATCTCATATAGCAAACATATAAATTTAACGAATAAAAAAGATTTTCCTAAAATTTTTTCTTTTTTATTATCTAATATTAAACATTACAAAAATATCGACTCTTCTAGAATTATTATAGGACAACCTGAAGATTTAGCATTATGTAGATTCGACTTAATTATACTACCGCATTTTAATAATGAACACTGGTCCTCTAATGCTAAACCACATCCATTGCTTAGCAAAAAAGCGTTGCAAATACTAAATATAGATTACGATGATGCAATAACTACCACTCTATATTCAGATTACTTCAATTTATTACTACAAAATAAACAAATAGTTATACTAAACGCTAAAAAATATAATGGCAAGTTATCTGCAGCATGTAATTTATTTTTGAGACTACAACTTAAATATGTCATACCATGCTTTGAATGCGATATCAAAAAAAAATTATTCACTCCTGCTATAAATTCACTAGATGAACATACAAAGCCACAAGATGATCATAAACTCACAACCATTAGTAACACATTTCCAAGCGTTCTATCAGTAACTGATATAGAAACATTAATAAGAAACCCATACGGTTTTTATGCTAAGAAAATACTTGGATTACATAAAAAAGATAACATATGGGAAGAACCTAAAATATCAGATTTTGGTAATTTTATTCATAAAGTTTTAGAAAAATATTCTAAAAATTACGATAAACAATATGTTTATTTAAATTTACATGATAAGCAAGCTGCTTTAATAAATATCGGGAATAATATTTTATACAGCACTATCTTACCAGCATATACAAAAAAAACTTGGCAAATAAAACTTACAGCTTTCAGTAAAACGTTTATTCTATTTGATATAGAACGCCGGAAAAACTGTAAAAAAATCTATTTTGAAATTAAAGGTGAATTACGGCTAAATATTGCAGGTCAAGATATAAAAATAATTGGTATCGCAGATAGAATTGAAGTTAGTAAATCAAACTATATAACTATACTAGATTATAAAACTGGCACTATTCCAACAAAGAAAGAAATAGAGTTTGGGCTTTCTCCTCAGCTTATTATTGAAGGTTTAATGTTAATAGAAAACGGATTCAATATAGAGTCATTCAACAATCTTGAAACAAGTCAATTTTCTAATATCCACTTTTGCAAAGGTAATTTCATATGCTCTACAGAACAAATGGTCAATCCATCTTATCTCAATCATTATAAATCTAGCTATATAAATACAAAACTCACAATTGCTTATGTAAAAATCACTAGTACGGAACCATATATACAAACAATAGAAATAGACTTAAACATTGAGACTTTACATAAACATAAAGTAGGATTAATAAGACTACTCGAATATTACGTTACCAATAAATCTTTTTCTTATGATTTTAATTTATCAAACTATAATGATTATTGGCACTTGACTCGATGTGACTACATGAGTTATTAATCATCTTCAAAAGATTATTAATATTTAGTATTGTTAATATTGTTCTAGATAATAACATACTGGTATTTTATTTTCATTTACAATGAATTTTATAATTCCATAATTAACTTAAATTCTTTATGCTTCGACATAATAATCTTACTATTCGTATTATAAATAATTGGATCATTAATGCGTTCATGACCAAACCTATTTGTTTTAAATACTGGTATATTCAAACTATATGCAAAATTACGAAGCACTAACATTGTCGCATCAAGATCTTTACCAAATGAACCAAATATTATAGCCTTAACACCCTCAAGTAACATTGATTGCTTTAAGTGTAAAAGCTCACGATCTAATCTAAAAGGTGCTACATTTGTATCTTCTAAAAAAAGAATTTTGCCTTTAGTCTTGATTTGCCAACGTGTACCTATACTAGTCTGCACCATAGTTAAGTTACCTCCTGTTAAGTTGCCTTTAACAAGATCACTTGATTTTGCTATATCATTAAGAGGTATTAAATTATCTATAGTTACTTGCTTTACTTTACCTTTTAATATTTCACCAAGCTTGGTGAAATTCCCTTGATCTTTTTCTGTTTTTAAGAGATCTGCTATATTACTACCGTGAATTGTTCTCCATCCCCATTCTTGTGATAGAAAAAGATGTAATGCTGTTATATCGCTATATCCTATAAAAAATTTTTCTTTATTTGGTTTTGAAAGCTTGAGTAAATCGGGGATTATTCGAGCAGAACCATAACCACCTCGTAAACTCCATACTACATTATCTGACTTATCAAATAATGCATCCCTCAAACAATTAAATCTCACTTCGTCACTACTTGCAAGAAATGGTAATTTACCTTTAGTAAAACACTTAGCAGGAATTTGTAAATTTAATCCATTAATATTTTTTAAATCTGATAAAGTCTTACTATCAGCCCCTGTTGCAGTAGCAACAACTGTAATCGGTATATTTATTAGATTATTACTAACGGAAAATACTGATGTTGAAAAAAATAATATGATTAGTAAAGATAAGTTTTTCAGAACCATGATAATTATATATTCCCTATACTATATTGTAACTGATCTACAATATGATAAATGGAAGAACTTGATGCCTACATCTAAAGGAATAACATTGAAAACAAAAATAACTTTAAGATTATTAGCAATCAGAAGCACCACCAATAAGCTCTACTTGTTCAATTTGTACTTCTTCAATAGTACTTTTATTGACACTATCTTCCTGTACAGTTTTATCTATTTTATCTTCAAAAGAAGCATATGGATTTGTTATACCATTTTCTATAAAAAAATTTTGTGTAAAAATACCGTTCCATGTTGCAGGATATTTGATATTTACTGCATTATCTAAAAGAGAAGTACCAATACATCCATCAACATTAATCGTTGTTCCTTTAGCACAATTCATAAATTCTACTACCCCATCAGGGTTTAACTTTGAAAAATAATTTTTAAATGCAGCAGTTACATCACTTGTTTTAGTGCAATATTCTGCTTCTGCTAAAGCCTTTCTTACTAATTCATTTTGACTAAGGTGTATAATAGGAATATTATGTTGCTTAATATTAAAAGCAAGTATATCTTTAGTATTAGAATCCAATCTAGATGCAAAATTTTCATACTGTGTTTGGTTATTTTTAGCTTCTTGTAAAATCATTACTATTTCCTTAAATATTTCTACTATTTCTGAATGACTACTTGTAGTGCTTGTCATCCAATCCCATTTAAAATATTCAAATCTACCAGTAGCATGATTAGGCACTGCAACATGTGCAAACTCATAATCATATTTAATACCAATTTCAGTAAGAGCTTGTTTATATTTTTTTACTTGGACATCTGTAGCATTACGTTTTTTTTTAATGTACTTCTCTATTTGTTGCATAATTTTTCATTAATCTTTTCTTGAAAAATACTTACATATTATCATATACCATAATTAAATGCTAATAAAAATTAGTTTCTGACTATAGTGCAAGCATGTAAGTCACGCTTAAAGTACAAGTTACTATTCTTATTTAAAATTACCCTATAAATTTGAACATTTTCAAGTACTCTTTGAACGTAATTTCGTGTTTCTTTATAAGGAATAAGTTCTATCCAGTCAATAATTTTTCTTGTATCCTTTATATCCCTTGGATCACCAAACTTTTCTATCCATTTCATTACATTATTACTTCCGGCATTATAAGAAGCAATTGATAAAACATAAGAACCTTTATGATCATCTAATAATTTTTTGAAATGATGTGAACCAAGTTTAATATTATATGATGGATTTTTAATAAGCTGCCCTACATCACATTTCATATTGATAGATTTTGCAATATCACAAGCAGTACCTTTAATAAGTTGCATTAACCCCATGGCATTTGAACAACTAATTGCCTTATGATCAAAGACTGATTCTTGTCTAATTATTCCATAAGTTAAAGAGGATGAAATTGGCAAACCAGTTAAATTATACGGAGTGGGAAAAGCACAATCCGGAATAAAAGCATGCTTTTGAGCAGCAATTTTTGCTACATCAACCATATAATGGGTATTATTACATTCCTTAATAATATTCGCAATTATTTGAATTTCAGCTTGGTTTCTAGTATTTTTAATTGCTTCTTTAGAATAAATCATAGCTAGATGATTTTTATTATATTTAACAAACAACCTTATTGCTTTAATAATCTCTTTATTTTCAATAGTTTTTCTTACTTCAGAAGTTATTACAGGAATATTAGGTAAAACTAACTTGGTCCTATTTAATTCAATATTTGCTACCTGTCCATAAAAGGTAAAAGAATATCTGGATGCCTGCTCGTAAAATTTTCTGGCCGTTTGCTTATCACCTTTTGCTTCATAAGTACGCCCAAGCCAATAAAATCCTCGTGCTAGACTAATAGGAGTCTTAACAACTTTAATAAACTTATTAAAATGCATTAATGCTTGATCAGGTTTTTTTAAAAAGCTTAAAGAAAGCCATCCGGCTAACCACTCCTGCTCTCTTATGGTTTTGTGACAAGCAGGGAATCGCATTGTTGCCATTCTATAACTATTCGCAAAATCCTTATAATCTATGAATGCACGAGCATAATAAGACTGAAGACGACACCATTTTGCAAAATGTTTACGATTATTTTTAGCTTTCTTAAATAAAGCAATCATTTCCTTTGTTGGTTTTTGCATTTTTTTAAAATCTAGATAACGATATAATAAACCGGAAGTATAATATTTTTCAGGAACATTTTTAAAAAGCTTTTCAGCATTTGGCGCTGTAGATATAATAGCAATTTGTGCTTTAAAAGAATTACGATAACCCTGATCTACATATTTTAGTGATCGTTTGGCAGTTTTAATATCATTTAGCCATAAATGCTCTTCTATCCGCTCTAAATGATCATTCACCGTTAAATATTTACTCCACTTATTGTAATATATATTTTCTTCTTCAGGCGTAAAATTGCCATATACCCAAGCTTTCTTAATAATAGGCAACAATATTTTGTAATCTTTAACTAAACTAATTGCTGCAACTGCATAAAATTTATAACCTTTACCAGTAAGAGGCGGATGGGTACTAAACCAATCAAAAATTACTTTTTTATTCGTATGATTATTTAGATATTCTTCTGCTCTTTTTGCAATCAGCTTATTTTGAGGCCAATCTGGATTCTTTTGTAAAAACTTTATTATCTCTTGAAAACTATTATCTGAACATTTATTATCTAAAAATGCTTGCGACAATACAATTTTTGTTAAAACTTTAATATTTATTGCTAGAGCTAAATCTTTAGCTTGTGACCATTTTTTTTGATCAATATAAGTAAAAACTTGTTGTACATTATCTATAGAATCAGAATTAGCATTTATTTTTAAAGCTAATAACAAGAATATAGCAATAAATAATTTTATTTTCATAGGTTTTATGATTTGCTGCGTGGATACAGCAACATCACTGTAAAGCAATACTAGAATCGAAACTACGATCTCAGGAATTTTAGATTACTTAAAATAAAATTGCTACACTACTTGTAATCGATTACAATTAGGAATACAATGACGTTTTAGAATCTTATAGACCCGTAGAACCAAAACCGCCTCTACCACGCATAGTTTCCGTCAAGATACTAGTTTCTGCCCATAATACACGTTCATATTTTGCGATGATCATTTGAGCAATTCTCATACCTTTTTCTATAATAAAATCTTTGTTACCTAGATTAATAAGCAAAACCTTTATTTCACCTCGATAATCTGCATCAATGGTACCTGGTGAATTAGCAACCGTGATGCCGTGTTTAACTGCAAGCCCTGAACGCGGTCTTATCTGTGCTTCAAACGATTCTGGCAGCGCTATAGCAATACCTGTAGGAATTAGCTGTATACTTCCTACTTTTATCGTTATAGATTGCTCATTTGCAGCTACCAAATCCATTCCAGCACTATGCTCTGTAGCATATTCTGGCAAATTACCTAAAAAATTTTCTAATTTCTTAATTTTTACTTCTATTATTGTCATATTATTTCATATTAAATTTATCTGTAATAATTTTATTTTCTATCGTATCAATTACAGTATTAACAAGATCTTCTATTAATATCTTGCTTCTCATACCAAGTTTCTTTTTAAGCCAAGGCTGCTTAGCACACAGATATTGAAACTTAATATTATCGCCAAATTTTTCTTTTATGACACTATACATATCACCTATGCCATCAATTAAGCCATAATCAAGAGCCGTTTGGCCTGCCCAAAATTCACCATTAAATAAAATTTCATCTTGTTGCGTTAGCTTACCTGCTCTGCGGTTCTTTACATATTCTACAAAATGTTCATATACCTGCTTTTGCAAATCTTTGATAATTTTAAGATCATCTTTATTAATAGGTTTAAAAGGATCTAGAACTGCTTTATTTTTCCCTTCTGTATAAACTCTGCGTTCGATCCCGAGTTTATTAATTGCTTCATGAAACCCAAATCCACTTGATACTACTCCGATACTACCGATCACAGAACTTGGTAAAGCATATATCTGGTCTCCACTACAAGCAAGCCAATATCCTCCTGAGGCAGCCATATCTTCAATAAAACTATAAACTTTTATTTTATTTTCTTTAGCAAGGTCACGGATACGTTTTGCAATAAGTTCTGATTGTACAGGAGAACCGCCTGGAGAATTAATAATTAAACATAATGCTTTTAACTTCTTTATTTTAAAAGTTTTTTCTATTAATTCATTTAACGATTCTAACGTGAGCCCTGATTGCATAGTACTTACTTTGCCAATAACACCGCTAAGTCGTAAAACTGCAACCACTTCTTTAGAATCACCAAAAACTGAAGCAAATAATTGATCTAATTTACTTATCTGACGTTTTGTTATTATTTGATCAAATTCTGCATTAGCCATAGTTGATTTATTGACTTCATTCATTATTCTGCTCATTTTTAATTATAAAATTTTTTATTTTTGGCAAATGTTTAGCCGGTTTATTCAAAGATTGTTCATTATAACTATTTTTAGGTTCAGGATAATTTCCAGGAATAACAGATAAAATAGTATCTCTTACTTTTTCATCATACCAATTTGTAGTGCCGACAAAGCTAGTTACTATTTTACCGTTTGGGTCTATTAATATACTAGTCGGTAAACTAATAATCCCTAATGCTTTAAATAAAGCATTTCTATAATCATGATAAATAGGCAAATATCTTATGTGATATCTTTTAAAATATTCTTTAACAATTTTTATGTCTTGATAATCTTCTGAAATTGGAATTACTGAAAAAGGTAATTTCCTAAAATCTTTTTGCAACATATCAAAATCAGGCATTTCTTTGATACAAGTTGCACTCCAAGTAGCCCAAAATACTAACAATATAGTCTTTCCTTCAAACTGATCAAGAGAATATTGATTTTTTTCTTCATCAAAAAAAAATATATTATCAGGTACGCTTAAACCTTTTAAAAATTCTAATTTACCCTTTGGCTTCTCATAAAGCTTAGCTTGAATTTTAGGAAAAAAAATTATTATAGATAATAAAAATACTATAATATATATAAGATATTTATTATAATTTCTTAAGGTCATATAATAATTTATAGTAATGAAGGCATTTTATTATTTTTTCATATTAGTATTTATATTTAGTTGTGGTATAAAAAAGCCTTTAGAAGCACCGCAGCAAGAGATAGTATTGTCATCATATGGAATTGACAATGGGACACACATATTACAGAATGTATCCTTAGATACCGTGATCAATTATGCAAGTATATCAGTACCTCTTAAGGGTCGTACCTTGCAAAACTAAGTCAAAACAATAGGACGGTATATTTTTCTTCGTTTCTATCAATATCGGACTTATTTCACCACACTCATTATCACACATATTTTTATCAAATAAATCTAAGCGCGTTTCAAGAGTAGTAAGATTTGGATGCTCTATTCTTATGTTTGCATTTCTCAAATAACGAGGAGATTTATAAGGCAACATACTAATAAAATAATATTCTCCTTTATTATTAGTAGTAGCAATACCGGACCCAGTAAAACTTGAATCGCTTTTATTTGTAAATCTGCTTTTATCAACTCTAGTTTTTAAAGGTTCATAAGGATATTTACCTCCGTTTCCTGCTTGCCATAAATAAACTTTAGCATCTGTCACAGGTACACAATTTTGATCTAATATTTTCCCTCTAATTAATATCATTTCCCCATAAAATTTTGATAATGTCCCTGTTTTACGTAATAAATTATTAGTAGTCTCAAAAACTTTTGGTTCATAATTATTAAATATATTTCTAGTAATTGAACAGGAATTTAGCTTATTATGGTCAATTTTAGAAGCACCGAATACATTTAATGTATATAAATATAAAAAACAAAATATTATTTTTTTCACTTTTTATAACTATCTTTATAGAGTTCTAAATCTAAATTTAAATCAATTATTTTTATTAATCAAATTATTTTTATTCTCATTTGATTATTAATGAATTGATTGTTATAGTAAACTTTGTTATAATTCAGATATTATTCTTTATGCAAAAATTTTTATCTTTAATAATTGTAATTCTAATACTTTACAATATAGTAAAATTAAAAATATATCCAGAAGACAATAATAATTCTACAACTATAAAACAAACAACTTCAAATAATTCATCCACCAATGAACATCAAACTAGTATAAATAATGAACCAACTATTTCATTAAACGGCAATTTATTTGAACGTACAGTTTCAAAAATAGTAATCAATGCTCTTAAAACTGAAGAAGGTAAAATATTTTTTGAAAATATTTTACAACCTCTCAATGGACCTATAAATCCTAATGATTATACTATTGAAGTACATAAAGATTTAGTAAAAACATTGTTCAAAATTAATACATTTGGTAGCGGTAATATTGGTCCCGCTTCTTGTGGGCATGTAGTCACAGTATTTTATCAAATATCAGATATGAACAATAATTTAATATCTGAAGATACTAAGACTTTTACTTTAGGCTCTGCTCCTGTAATGCTTGGCTTAGATAATGTAATAATTGGTATGATGGTAGGAGAAGCGCGAGAAGCTATTATTCCAGCAAAATATACTGTTAATAATAGTAATAATATTATCTTTGATGATGCTTATAATTATAAAGTTACTGTAATTTTAAAATCTATATTACCACAAAATTTTGTTGAAAGTAATAAAGTTAAAATTTATGACGATGAGATAGCTTATCGCGTGCCTTTATTATGTGGGGAAAAAGTAAGCTTTCATGCTAAAATCACTCGTTTATCAAATGGTAAAATACTATTTGATTCTAAGTCAAAAGGACAACCACTAGATATGAAAATCGGTGATATTACATATCCTTTAATTTTTTCTTATGCTTTACAGGGTAAAGTACAGGTTGGAACACGTAGTGTTATTGCTGAAGGCAAAACTTTTAAAGCCTTAGGGTCTAATCTAAATAAAATTATTGCTCATGAATCATTACCGATACACGAATATCTTTTACTTGAACTTAATGATTTTAAACAAATTAAATAAATATGAAACAAACGAAAATCTCGGATAATACAAAACAAAAAAATTATATTTTATTATCTATCCTTGTCATTATGATAATAATTGTATATCTTATAGCATTAATAAAAATTGCAGGATAAGTTTTGTAATTATCTAAATTTGAAACTTAGATTATTCAGATATGATAATTTAATAGAAATAGACGAAGTTTAATTTCGAAAAGAAAAAACAATGATTATTATAAGGTAAACAACAGAGTATACTTAAATATGTTAGTATAGTACTACAGCTCTGATTAATAAAACGTGTAGCCAATTTTTGAATAAAGCTAGTATTCTTACTTTAAACTTTAATTAAGCTAGGAGTTTAGTATGGACATTATTAAAAAAAATAAAAAGATTATTATACTAGTATGCTTAATGTTTTTAGCAATAATGGTGTATATCTATAAAAGTAATGGTCCTGATAAAACAAACGATAATATATTAGAAGTAAAAATAACTATAAAAGATCATAAATTTGTTCCGAATATAGTTGAAGTACCAAAATCGACTAAGATAAGATTAATTATTCATAATGCAGATGATACGATAGAAGAATTTGAAAGTCATGATTTACATCGTGAAAAAATAGTTATGCCACATGAATCAATAAATATTATACTTGCACCGCTTAAGCCGGGGAAATATGAAATTTTTGGAGATTTTCATCAAGATACAGCTCAGGGTTTTATAATTGTTAATGATTAGATAAAAATATGTTTAAAATTGCTTTAGTAGTGTTTCGTGAATGTTTAGAAATATCTTTATTACTTAGTGTAATACTAGCCGTAACAAAACAAATAGAAAAATCTCGTCTTTATATTATTGCTGGAATAATGCTTGGAGTAGTTTTTGCTTCAATTTTTGCATTTTTTACACGTAAATTATCTTTATCTTTTGGAGGAATAGGTGATGAACTATTTGATTCCGGAATTATGATACTAATAACAATTCTGATTAGCTGGACAATAATATGGATGCAAGGTTATGGTATAAAAGTAAAGCAACATATAAACGACTTATCACTAAAAATTCATGAAGGTAATAGAAGTTATTTCATGTTAGTTTTTTTAGTTGCGACTACTATATTACGAGAAGGTGCAGAAATAATTATTTTAGTGTATAGTATCTCATCAGTTGAAACAATACCAAGCAGTATTTACTTGCAAGGCGTAATAATAGGTGCTACAAGTGGCTTCTTACTTGGTTTAGTAATATATTGCGGTTTAATTAAGATTGCTAATCAAAAATATATTTTTAAAATCTCTACCATATTATTAATGTTAATAGCAGGTGGATTTGCAGCAAGTGCTGCAGGTATTTTAACCTCTTCAGGCCTAGTGATGTTTTTATCCGATCAACTTTGGGATAGTTCATGGTTAGTAGCCGATAGAACTATGATAGGTAAAATACTACATATTGTTACCGGTTATATTGCAAGACCTAATGGGCTACAGGTACTTTCTTATTTTACTACTATAGTACTAATAAATATTTTTATACAAATAAAACTAAGATATTACAAAAATAACTTAATATCAGTACAAACAAATGAATCAAATTAATTTTAATATTAAAAGAGAATAATTAACTAAATATGTTAAAACTTTTATCAGAAATTGGACCAGTAATAGCATTTTTTGCAGGTTTTTTTTATGGAGGTGGTATACAAAACGCTACCCTTTATATGCTTATTACATCTATTATTTGTATTACCCTTTGTTATATTATAGATAAGAAAGTCTCTAAGCTCTCTATTATTTCTTCAACTGTTTTATTCATTTCGGGAATTATTACTTTAATTAGTGGCGATTCAATGTATATAAAAATTAAACCGACTATATTATATGTTATTTTTGGAATAATATTTCTCATGAGCGGTATAAAGAAAAATCCTTTTATCAAATATGCTTTAGAGAGCATAGTACGTCTTAAAGAAGAAAGTTGGATAATTTTAAGCTATAGAACAGCCGCTTTTTTCTTTTTCATGGCGGTAGTGAATGAAGTAGTTTGGCGTAATTTCTCAGATGAAACATGGGTAAAATTTAAAGTATTCGGTGTAATACCTATCACTTTTATATTTATTTTACTGCAATTACCTCTTTTATTAAAAAATAAATTACCGGATAGTAAGATATGATATATTAATTTCCTTGTTGATTTTAAAAATGTCTGGTGTCATACCATTACTAATCTACAGTATCAAGAAAAAGTTGATATTAAATTTTAGTATTTTAATCTAAATTTCATGTTCAAGTTAGCTAAGATTAAAGTGAAATCTATAACACAATATACAATCTTAATGCTTAAACAAAAATGATCTTAAAAATTGTAGTTGTTATGATATTACGAGTTCTAATTTTTATAATTCTTCTTTTTAGTATATCTGCTTGTTTACCTGCAATTTTTACCGCAGTTACTGCTACTGGCATTGCTGCATCGAAAGATCAACCAATGTCTGAAACATTAAATGATGCAAAGATTGCTACAGGTATTAAAGCTGATTTAGTAAAAAATAATTTTAAAGATTTAGGTGCTAAAATAAAGGTTGAAGTATCGCAAGGAAGAGTATTATTAACAGGAAACATTCAAAAAGAAACAGATGCATTAAAAGCAGTAAAAATTGCTTGGAATCAAACAGGAGTACAAGAAGTTATTAATGAGTTAAAAGTAAATAAAAACAACAATCATTTTGACCTAGTACAATATACTAAAGATAGTATGATTACTACACAAATTAAAGCTAAAAACTTAGTTAGAAAAGATATTAAATTTGCTAATTATACTATTCTAACTATAGATAATATTGTTTATTTATTTGGAATTGCAAGATCAGAAGAAGAGCTAGAAAAGCTTGCTTCTATTGCATCGAAAATAAAAGGGGTTGAAAAAGTTGTGTGTTACGCTAATATAATGAATAACTTTACAACAAATAATGATAATAATGAGGAATTATAAATTCAAATTAGAACCATTGAAGCAGTGCCAAGAAGCATTTAAAAGATATACAGTACACAGCACCGCACTATACATCATCGCATTACAGGCAAATTGGAGTAGAAGATTAATATATAAATTAAGCCTATACTTCTGTAAAATAAAAAATTGTTATACGACATTCAAATTTGAACAGAGTAATCGATTTATAATCACAAAAGCTGAGCGTATAATAAAAATTCAGCATCTTATAAGATTCAAAGATATTGTTAACAATTTTATAAGTTTAATCAATATATTACTTGTGTTAATTTTTTGTATAAATCTAAGTGGTTGTAATGCTTCAAAAAAATTATCTTATAGCAACAAATATTCTTATAAGGAATTATCGAAAGATGATCCTCATAATCTAACTTATATAGGACATTATAAAGTAGGTAAAAATTATAAAATAAAAGGTAAAATTTATAAACCTCATACCCCTAAATATTTTACCGAAACAGGTTATGCATCATGGTACGGTGGACGTAAAGATGGTTTTCATGGGAAAACAACTGCTAACGGTGATAGATTTAATAGAAATCTACTTACTGCAGCACATAAAACTCTTCCACTGCCCTGCTTAGTTAAAGTTACTAATAAAGTAAATAATAAATCAGTAATTTTAATGGTTAATGATAGAGGTCCTTTTAAGAAAAATCGTATCATAGATGTTTCTCAAAAAGCGGCCGAAATTTTAGCATTTAAAAATCAAGGTGTAACTAAAGTAAGAATAGAATATTTACCTAATGAAACTGAAAAATTTTTAAAAAAAATTAATCTTAAAAAACCAGAAAATAAAACATTTGCTAAAAACCATAAAAAATCTTTATTTACTCAAATTACAAAAAATAATCAATGTAGCATTAATTGTCATATAAAACTTGTGAATCTAAAATATAAGCTCGCAGTAAATCCTTAAAGATTGTGTGTGAATATTACATCACTATTATCGAATAGTCTCGTACATTATTACATGTCAAAACGCAATAGGATGTTACAGTGCTTATGGTTTATAAATATAATATCAACTACGTATATTCTTTCTCTTTATTATTTTTGATTTCGCTTTTGTATTAGCTTTATTATTAGAGGCAAGTTTGATTGAAGGCTTAGAAGTTATAGTTTTAACACCAAAATGGTGATCTAATAACCTCATCATTTTTTGATCACGAGATGCTGCACTTTTACCGCCAGTAATAACTGCAATCAATGATTTATTATTCCGAGAAGCAGTTGTTACTAAATTATAACCTGCAGGAGTATGAAATCCTGTTTTCATACCTTCAGCACCTTGATAATGTTTAGTAACACTATTATGTCCGTTTACTACATTCCCACGAAATACAAAATGAGTTTTAGAAAATAATGGATAATATTTGGGGTAATCTCTTTTAAGTGCAATAGCGAGTTTAGCTATATCTCTTGCGGTAGTTTGTTGAAATGGATCATGCAAACCTGAAGCATTTTTAAAAAATGTGTTTTTCATACCTAATGTTTTAGCTCTCACATTCATTAAATGAGCAAAAGCTTTTTCTGAACCTTTCATACCCTCAGCAACAGTTACTGCAACATCATTAGCAGATTTTATTATTAATCCATTAATTGCCTCTCTAACGGTTATATGGTCACCTGCTCTTAAACCAAGTTTACAATGCGGCATTTTTGAAGCTTTTGCCGATACAAGTAATTTTTTATCTAAAGATAACTTACGTGATTCAATTGCTTCAAATATTAAATATAGAGTCATTAACTTAGTTAAAGAAGCGGGATAAATTCGCACTTGTGCATTATGTGCTTGCAAAACTTTACCATTTTTTGCGTCAATTACTAAACTAGTTTGGATAGGATGTTTATTGGTATTTTTTACAATTTTTTTTGCTTCGCTTATAGGAGCAAAGCAAAATATTAAAATAAAGATATAAGGTAGTAAAAATCTTCTAAACATTAGAAATAAAATATTCTTCAAATTAAATCAAGTGTGTTCTTAATCATTGTCAAGAAGTATTTCATCATTGCGAAGAGTAAGGAAACATTACAATCTCTAAAAATAATAAAATTCTGTTACTTAATTTTGTAAGTACAAAATTTAAAGGTTTCTTTGCAAGAATTCTTTAGTAATAATGCATTATCACAATGATAAAATGTACTCATTAATCTCTTTATTAAGATACATAAATATAAACAAAGCAGACAATACTAAAATTATATTAAAGATAAAAAATAGTATCAACCCATCATTATTTACGAATTTCTTGGTAGGAATAGTGATAGTATTATCACATACTTGTACTACTAATTAAATCTATATTAAAAGATTTTTATTACACAAATTACTTAATATAATTGCATAAATAGCGGTAGCATCAAAATACTTTATATAATTAAATAAAGCTTTAAAAGCAGAAAATTTGACAACAAATGTGTTCAGCGTTAGGCAATCATTAATAAATCAAACCTTTAAATGAAGACTCTATATACCAAAGACAGAAAGTTTAACTATCATTGCTATTTCTACTTTTGTAAAACAAAACTCTAAATACTATAAAATAGTTAGGAAACCGCTCAAAAAATATATTATCACCTAATAATAAAAATATTAAAGGAATAATATATTTCGGTTCAAAATCATTGAAAGGATTAATGACTATAAAATCCATATTATTCCTCTTACTTTTGTATTTACAGTTATAAATATAGCAATGGCAAACATAGCTATCATTAAAAAAATTAATATCCAATTATTTTCCCAGGTATAAAATACCTGCACTTAATAATATAATAAGTATACTAATTCGATAATTAAATATAGTAGTTATACTAATTTATTTTACGAAACTATCAAATACAATATCGAATATACTTGATAAACAGTATAAACATTGTAGGATTTTTTACTAAAAACTAACTTTTTCAATGTCACAACATACTTTAAAGAAAGTATTGTTAAATTATTGACACCCGATGACTAAAATAGTTATAATAAAATAATCGTGCAATTGCGATAAGTATTAATAACTGCGATATCTAAACTGCATACTTTTTACTGTAATAGAAGAATATAAACAATTTACTCCGCTAACGATCACTAAAACAAAAAACAAATATTATAAATAATCTATAATCTTAAAAAAAATCCTGGTGATTAGTATTACTTTATGTCATAATGCTTTCCATATCTAAACTAGAAATTTTGTAGCATATCTTGAAAAAGGAATGCCATATCATAATCATGACTTATACACTTTATCAAGTTTTTCTTTTGTACTAAATAAGTTATTCGAATAACATTAAGTACTACAATAAAAATTGTAAAAAATAATATGTACATTTTTATAATTCAAACATTCTCCTTTAACTCGTTATTATATAACATATAATATTCATTTTTATTTTGTATTAATTGAGTATGAGTTCCCTGCTCACAAATCTCACCGTTTTTCATAACAATAATATTATCAAGATCTAGAATACTGCTTAAACGATGCGTAATAATTAAAGTGGTTTTCCCTTGGCGTAATTTTTTTAAAAATTTGAGAATTTTTTGTTCAGAAGCTTGGTCTAAGTTACTCGTTGCTTCATCCCAAATTAAAATAGGCGCATCTTTTAACAAAGCTCTTGCAATAGATAAACGCTGACGCTGACCACCTGAAAGAGTCTTGCCATGCACTCCTATTTGAGTATCATAACCATTAGGTAGATGCATAATAAACTCATGAGCATCTGCATATTGTGCTGCGCTAATTATTTCTTCCCTTGTAGCGTTTGCATGACCGTATGCTATATTCTCGGCAACGCTTGCATCAAATAAATGAGTATCTTGAGTAACTAAAGAAATCTGACGTCTAAGCGCAGTAAGCTTAATATCTTTAATATCATGATTATTAATTAGAATTCTTCCATGACTCGGATCATAAAAACGTACTAATAAATTACTCAAAGAAGTCTTGCCGCTACCGGAACGACCAACAAATGCAATTATTTTATGCGAATCTAGCTTTAAATCTATATATTTTATAGCTATTTTACTGTCAAAATTTAAAGTCAATTTCTCAAAAGTGATTTGTGGATTATATAAATCTATTTGTTTTGCATTTTCATGATCTTTAATAATAGGTTCAGTATCTAAAATACTAAATACCCGCTTAGCTGCTGCTATGCCTTCTTGTAAATTAATATTTAATGATACTAAACTTTTAAATGGTCTATAAGCTGCCGCAAAAGCAGCTAAGAAAGCAAATAATGCACCTGGTGTTGTTTTACCATCAAGCACTAGAGTACCTCCGTACCAAACCATCCCTCCTACTGCAATACCGCTTAAACCCTCCATAATTGGCGAAACCATTGCATCTAACTTAGATGTTCTTTTGTAAAACTCTAAAATATTATTCATAATCAACGATGCTCTATGACTTTCTATTTTTTCCCCTACAAAAGATTTAATAATCTTAATTGACTGAAATGTTTCATCAAGTCTAGAAGTATAATGTCCAAGTTCCTCTTGTGATTGAGCAAAGATTTTTCGTATTTTTTTACCCATTCTTTGCACAGGATAAACTGCTAAAGGGAAAACAAGAAAAACTACACAAGATAATATTGGTTCTAGGTGGAACATAGTAATTATTAAACATACTACAGTGAGAAAATGTTTAGCACATCCGACCAGTAAATTAGAAACAGCACCACGCATCAAAGAAATATCATTAGTAAAACGAGATATTAAACGTCCTGAAGATTGCTTTTGAATAAAAGCAATATCAGCAGATAACAAATGCTCATACATTTTTATCTTCAAATCGTTTAGTACCATCTGCCCAACAAATTTTATTAGATAATTCTGGTAATACTCTGAAATGCCTTTGATAAAAAAAGTTACAGTAAGTATTATAGGCATAATTACAAGCATTGTCTTATCATGCGTTAAAAAAATTTTATCAATAATAGGTCTAACAGCATGTACGATCACTGCTGTACAAAGTGCTGCAATAACCATACAAAATATTGAAAAATATATTTTATATGCATAAGGTTTAACATGATCTTTTATAAGCCTTTTTATAATATATACTACTGTGTAGTTATCATTTAAATTATTATCATTCATTCTCGTTTAAAATATTCAATTGATTCTGTGATTTATTCGGTATTGGCATTTTTAAATGCTCAAAAGCGGCAATTGTTATTACTCTACCTCTAGGAGTTCTTTTTACTAAACCTATTTTTATAAGATAAGGCTCTATAGTTTCTTCAAGTTCATCACGCTGTTCAGAAAGTGCTGCTGCTATTGTTTCAATTCCTACGGGACCACCATGATAATTATCAGCTATGAATTTTAGATAACGATAATCATTACTATCAAGTCCTATACTATCAACTGTCAAACGCTTTAACCCAAAATCACAAATTTCTTTATCTATTCTTGATTTACCATCAACTACTGCAAAATCTCTTATACGACGCAATAACCTTAAAGCAATTCTCGGTGTTCCTCTACTTCTTTTAGCTATTTCTTCAGAACCAGAATCTGTTAAATCAATGTCAAGTAGTTTACTTGCTCTATTTAGAACTTGTTTTAATTCTTCAGTATTATAAAAATTTAAACGCATTGGAATGCCGAACCTATCACGCAAAGGATTACTAATCAGCCCAAAGCGAGTAGTAGCACCGATTAAAGTAAATTTCGGTAGTGTTATTTTCACTGGCCTTGCAGCAGATCCTTCACCAATAATTATATCAAGCTCAAAATCTTCCATAGCAGAATATAATACTTCTTCAACCAAGGTATTTAGACGGTGTATTTCATCAATAAATAACACATCATTTTTTTCAAGATTTGTAAGAATAGAAGCAAGATCAGCCGCTTTAATTATAGCAGGACCAGCAGTAGATTTAAAATTACCACCGATTTCGTTTGATATAATCTTAGCAAGAGTAGTCTTACCAAGCCCAGGTGGGCCATAAAATAAAGTATGATCAAGATGCTCATTCCTAGATTTTGCAGCCTTGATAAATACTAAAAGATTTTCTTTAATTTGCTGTTGACCAACAAACTCTTTCAAATATGATGGCCTTATTGGCAATTCTTGATCATGTTCACTTTTTTCAGGTGATAATATATTAGTCATTATTTAAAATCGAATATAATAGCTAAAAAATAGTTTTATGCTATATTTTAATTTAATTAAAAACTAGAATTACGATTTTTTAATGCTGTTTTAATTAGTTCATCAATGGAGATTTTAGGATTTTGGGTAATTATGCCTTGAACAGTGTTTTGAGCTTCAAATCGAGTAAATCCTAGATTTACTAATGCTTTCATTACTTCATTAATTGCAATAGATGAAATGTTACTATCTTTAATAATAGCAGAGCTGCTAAATATTTTCGTTATTTTATCTTTCAATTCTAGCATTATACGTTCAGCAAGCTTAGCACCAACTCCAGATATTGCTTTAAATATATTTCTATCATCATTATTTATAGCGATCTGAATATCCGTAGGAGTAAGATTTGATAAGATAGACAAAGCCATTTTTGTACCAATACCATTAACAGATTGCAGCAAATTAAAAAAATTTTTCTCTTCTAGAGTTAGAAAACCGTAAAGATGAATATGTTCCTCTCTAACATGGGTTTCGATGAATAGTTTATAAAACTTACCTTCCACAAGTTTCGCTAAGGTCTTACCTGAAGCATACACAAGATAACCTACCCCGTTTACATCGATTATTACATAATCATCACAGTGTGAATCAATCTTACCATTTAATTTACCAATCATATAATTTATTTCTTGTTATTCTTACTGTTACTACATATTAAAATTAGTGTTGGTAACGCGGTAATAATTGCTGCTAAGATATAGTGAATAATAATCGGCCTATCCATCATATGACACTGTCCATCATTAGGAATAGTTTGGGCTAACACCATATAAGCAATTATTATTGTTACTACAATATATAAAACAGAAAAAAATAAATATTTTATAAAATTTTTCATGTCAAATCCTAATTTGTTACCACATAGTTTTATCCACATGGTAACAAAAATTATAGTAAATTTGATTATCACATTGAATTATTAGTATAAGCTCTAAACAATACCGTAGCAATATTTTTTATAAATTAATACAATCTGCTCTAGAAAACAATTTATATATTTAATGTACTTTAATAAATTCTATCTAGATCCAGTCTTATTTGATATAATTTTATTAAGCAAAACGCGACAATACATAACATTAATTAGCGTATTTTACTGCATGCAGCAGTACATTCAATTGATATATTTCCAATCAAACTTTGAATATATTCAAAAATATTACATTAGTAGTCATTATTGCGATAAATTACGAATATTATTACTATCCTAAAAGGATTGATGAATTCAAACTCATGATGAAATATATAAACACTTTAATTATTCCAGATATACTGAATTTATAAATTCAAACTTTAAAAAGGATATAACAACTTGCCTTAAGTATGAAATGTATAATCTATGTACATTTAATATAGCTTGCATTATTGAATTTTATAGTGCTAAATTTCAAATACATTTACCTTATTATATCGGTTATCTGTACTACGCTTAAGTTATTTCATTAAATTGCTAAAGAAACGTATATAGTTTTAATTTGATTATTTGTACAAAGTTTTATAAGATTAAGAGTAATAATCTTACATACCAGCTAAAATGCTAGGCTCATAAGAAATATATTGTATCATCACAAGATATTTTAGTTATTTGCAAAGGCGATTTAGTATTTAGGATATGTAATATTATATACTATCTATATTCTTAATATAATTAATAATATTTTCTACCTCAATATCCTCAAGTACTCCAGTTTTACGGTCTTTTAATTCAACAATATTATTTGCAGCTTTTTTAGGACCAATGATAATTTGATAAGGTGAACCGATAAGATCATGCGTTGCAAATTTACTTCCCGGACGTGCATCAGTATCATCATATAACACTTCTATATTTTGATGCGATAGCTCTTTATCAGTTTTTGCCGCAAGCTCTACACATTTATTATCATGAATATTTAAATTAATTAAAGAAACTTTGAAAGGAGCAACACTACAAGGCCATATGATACCTTTCTTATCACAATTTGCTTCTATAATAGCTGCAGCCAACCTTGAAATACCTATACCATAAGAACTCATTTCTACAGGAATTAATTTACCGTATTCATCATTAATAAGGGCATTCATATTAACAGAATATTTTGAACCAATATAAAAAATATGCCCTACCTCTATTCCTTTACTACGCGTTATTCCTTCTGGAAAGGAAGATAATTTATTTACATCATGCTTTTCTTCAGCTGCTGCGTACCAACCTTTGATTTCTTCTACATCAATATCAGGATTATCTTTTAATATCTTAAATCTTTTATCATAATAAATAGTACTTTCACCTGTTTCTGCAACAATATGAAATTCATGACTTAAATTTCCACCTATAGGGCCATTATCAGCAATAACTGGGATAGCAAAAACACCTAAATCCCTAAAAGTATTCATATAAGCTTTATACATTTTGTTATAGGTATTAACTGCATTTTTTTGATTTATATCAAAAGAATAAGCATCTTTCATTAAAAACTCTCTTCCTCTCATAACACCAAAACGTGGTCTAATCTCATCGCGAAATTTCCATTGGATATGATAAAGATTTTTTGGTAAATCCTTATATGATTTAATATTACGACGAAAAATATCTGTAATCATATCTTCGTTAGTCGGCCCAAATAATAAAGTATTATCATGCCGATCTTGAAATTTCAACATTTCTTTACCATAATGCTCAAAACGCCCAGATTCGATCCATAAATGCGCAGGCTGAATGCAAGGCATTAATACTTCCAAAGCTCCTACTTTATTCATATTTGAGCGCACTACATTTTCGATATTTTTAAGTACTTTTAAGCCGAGAGGAAGCCATGTATAAAGCCCTGCTGCTTGCTTCATAATCATTCCACTTCTAAGCATTAATTTATGAGAAATTACTTTAGCTTCACTTGGTTCCTCTTTTAAAATAGGTAAAAAATATTTTGATAATAACATAAAATTGTTTTAGTTTAATAATTTTCCTATTATTATAAGGAAAAACCATTAGTTTTGATGAAGCAATCTAATAAATTTTATTATTTCATGAGATTGCTAAATTGTGTTACTCATACTAGAGACAAATCGATTATCAAGATTCTACCTTTTAGCGATAAGATTTAGGAACTCATAACGATATTTTTGCTGCTCAGCAAATATACCTGTATAATACATAGTATTCATAACACTGTTATCGTGCATCACGCCACGCATCGACATACAACTATGTAAGGCAGAAATCTTAACAGCAACACCAAGAGGCTTTAAATTCTCCTGTACACTTTCTGCTATCTCTAAAGTCATTTTTTCTTGAATTTGTAACCTTCTAGCAAAAATATTGACTATTCGTGCTAATTTACTTACACCGATAATACAGTTATCAGGGATATAAGCTATATGTACTGTACCATTGAAAGGCAAAATATGATGTTCACAAAATGATGTAAATTTTATTCCTTCAAGTGAAATCAAATCCTGAAAATTACAAATATCATAAAATTTTGTATTTAATATTTCTTGTGCATCCTTTCCATAACCGGAAAATATTTCCGTATAGCTATTTATTACTCTATCAGGCGTTTTAAGCAAACCTTCTCTATTTGGATCTTCACCAATGAATTTGAGTAATGTCCTGACTGCTTCTTTTGCTTCTTCTCTAGTTGGTTTACTCATATTCTAGTTTCATACCTTTTAAAAAAAACATTGTTTTACCACAAATATAAACAAACATCAAGCCACCTACTATAGCAATAAGCCCTCCAATACCCATCATTCCCATTAATAGTTTAGATGACATCGGTACTATGCTATTTGGGTCTTTCCGCATAACACCATAAATACCCGAGAATGCTAACCCTAGTATGTGTAAAATTTGCCCAAATGTTAGCAAATAAATTGCAAACTTAATCCAATTTATTGACAACGTAATCAAATATTGTTTTGTTGTTTTGTGTATATCATGATCCATCAATGGTATGATAGTTTGATAACTATACCCCATACAAGCAATGCTAATCCCTACTATAGATCCATGATAATGAGCAGGTATCACTAAATTTATATCATTGATATTTATTGCAATAAGACCACCGAGTAAAAACAAAGTAATAGAACAAAGTAATATGGTTTTGATTATAGAGTGTGTTCTGTGATTTGACAATGTGATGCAATCTTTTTTTATTTTACTAGATTTAGTGCTTAATCTATAGATTAACAATACTAATTTGTCACGATATGACATTAATACCAATTCCACTACCATACCTACTAAACATAAAATAGGAGCAATCCCTCCTAGATATTTCATATGATCTGTATAAAATTCTTTAAATGCAATATCGATAATATCATAAGATATATGACCGAAAAGTATAAGAATACTGAAAACAAAATTTAAATAAAGTATAAATAGATAAAATGTTTGGAATTTTAATTCTCTCACTGTTATTGTTCTTAATAAACTAACCCAAATAAAAATTAAAATTTGAGTATATATAAATTGTAATAAATGACCTCCACTCCAAAAAAGTAATTCATAATAAAATTCTATCTCAATAGGAATAATTTGAATTATCTTTTGCAAGCTTTTATAAGACCATCCAAAACAAACGAAACTTAAAATAAACATTATAATAGTCGAGAATACAGTAACATTTACTAAATTATTTAATTTCATCCAATCGAATAAATATAAAATATTTATTGCATATAATAGCAACGTAACGCCAAATAAGCTTAACCCCAAAATAAATACGATATTTGCAAGCATTGGTATATAATTATTCGTGACCGTATTGTACCCTGCTAATGGGGAAATAGCGATCAAAAGAGTAGCGAAAAAAGCTAGTTTTGGGTAAATGTACAACACATCATTGCGATCAAACGTATAAAACGTGACAATTTCACGAAGAAGTCCAAAAGGGATAAAAATTCCACGTCGCTTAACCAATCGCAATGATGTTTCATTTCCCCAAACACTAGCCGTAATAGACAATAACCAAATCAATATAGATAAATTAACGTGAATAATTAAAGCAGATTTAAAAATACGCTGGTTTAGAAAAAAGCTTGATAATTGAGGAGTACGTAATACTACTAAAATAATTGAATATAAACCACCAAGACCTAAGGATATTATACCAAGCTTAAGCCAAGCATTAGCTAAACTATTATTGTGTGATTTATTTGTAGAATGCATGATTACAAAAAAATTAAATATAACCTATAAATAGCTCACGGTATTTAAAAATATTTTTCCTTTGATAAGGTACATAATCTATATGACTGTTAAAAAATAATTTTAATTGTTAATTTAAAAAATTTAAAGTAAAAATTTTTTATAGAATGTTATTCATTCTAGGTCGATTAATAAATAGTATATCAGTATCAATATTTTAATTTTTAATAATAGAAATTGGGTATAGGTAAAAGTATTTAGTCACGATAATAAGTTTTATGCTGTTTCTTGTAGTTTGATATTGAATTGTGATTAATAAAAGTACTATACATGAAGTTTATAATTAAAAATTAAGCCTCAAACTGTAAGTATAGCTACATTTTAACTTTGCTCCAGACTAAAAACTCATTAAAAAAATAAAAAGATTATACTCAATTAAATGGTGGGTTTGAGAAGACTTGAACTTCCGACCTCACGCTTATCAGGCGTGTGCTCTAACCATCTGAGCTACAAACCCACAATAATGGAAGCGTGGTGAGCTCGCCGGGATTCGAACCCGGGACCCTTTGATTAAAAGTCAAATGCTCTACCAACTGAGCTACGAGCTCTTAAATATGTAGCAATATGAAGATCAATTTTAAAAAGAGCAAAGAGTTTATCAATTGAGGAATGCAGCTTAACACAAAAAACTACAAACTTTATTAAGACAACGTAGCCATTCTTTAAACAGATCGAATATTGAATATATTCAAAAATATGTTTTACTTTATCGCCGAAAAAGGCTAATCTGTCAACAATTATTTTTTAATTTTAAATATAGGCAGTTTATGAAGAATCAAGACGTTGCTATAATCATTCCATCAAGACTAAATTCAACTAGGCTTATACAAAAACCTCTGCAACTTATAGGTTCTATAACTTTAATCGAACGTGTATTCCAACAAGTAAATAAGGCCAACATTCATCATACATATGTTGCAACTGACTCAGAAGAGATAGCAAACGTTATAAAAAAAATAAGTGGAAAGGTAATTTTCACTGATAGTAATATCCCTACTGGTACTGATCGTGCTTATGAAGCTTTCAAATTAATTCCAAATAATCATAATATTCATTATATAATTAATGTACAGGGCGATATACCTTTCATTGAACATAGATCTATTTTAAAAATTATAGAATATTTAAAAAACAGCGAGTATGATATTGTGACACCGGTAGTAAAAGTAGATAGAGAGTCAATAGAAGATAGTAGTAATGTTACAGTAGCTGTTGACTATACAGGGAAAGCATTGTATTTTTCGCGTAGTCCTATTCCACACGGTGCAGAAGAATTTTTATATCATCTTGGCATATATGGGTTTCGCAAAAATGCTTTAGAAAAATTTGTATCCCTTAAACAAACTTTTTTAGAAAAAACAGAACGTTTAGAACAATTACGTATTCTAGAAAACGGCATGACTATCGGTACATGTCTAGTTGAAAATGTGCCTATTTCTGTAGATACGGAAGAAGATTTAAAAAAAGCAATAAAATTTTGTAAAAAAATTAATAAACTAGGTTTATAATCAATAATGGTACGTTTCATTTTTGTTACTGGCGGTGTTGTTTCATCACTCGGTAAAGGTATAACTGCTGCATCTCTTGCTATGTTATTACAAGCTAAAGGTTTTAGAGTCAGTGTACGAAAACTAGACCCATATCTCAATGTTGACCCTGGCACTATGAATCCTCACGAACACGGAGAAGTATATGTAACGGATGATGGAGCAGAAACTGATCTAGATCTTGGACATTATGAACGTTTTACAGGAGTGACCGCATGCAAATGTGATAACATCACAACGGGAGCTATATACTCAAAATTACTTAAAGATGAACGTTTAGGAAATTACACAGGCATTACAGTTCAAGTTATACCACATGTTACAAACATAATAAAAGATTTTATAATGTCAAATACCAATGGTTTTGATTTTATTATTTGTGAAATAGGTGGTACAGTAGGTGATATTGAAGGTTTACCATTTTTTGAGGCTATACGGCAAATAGGTAATAAATTAAAAAATGCAAATTGTTTATTTATTCATTTAACGTTATTACCTTATGTAAAAACCGCACGTGAATTAAAAACAAAACCTACACAACACTCAGTTAAAGAATTACGGGCTATAGGTATTTCACCTAATATATTAGTGTGTCGCGCAGAGCGTAACATTTCAAAAAGTGCAATAGATAAAATAGCGTTATTTTGTAATATAAAGCCTGAATATGTGATTCCAGCAATAGATCAAAAAAATATATATTTAGTACCAATTGCATATCACAATTCAGGTCTTGAAAATAAAGTATTAAATTTTTTTAATATTAATGTCGTGCCTTCTAAATTAGATAAATGGTATGATATAATTGATAAGATAAAAGATTCTAATTCTAAAGTTAAAATCGCTATAATAACTAAATATCATAAAACACAGGATGCTTATAAATCAGTAATCGAGGCACTTAATCATGCAGGTATTTATTACAAATATAAAATTGATGTATTATGGATAAATGCTGAAAATCTTACTGAAGAGAATATTAATAAAAAATTATTAGATATAAACGGAATTTTAGTTCCAGGAGGGTTTGGAGTACGAGCCACTCAAGGGAAAATGATAGCAATAAAATATGCACGTACTAATAACATACCTTTTTTTGGAATATGTTTCGGTATGCAACTTGCAACGATCGAAATAGCTCAAAATTTAATCGGTATTCAAGATGCAGTAACAGAAGAATTTAAAATCAAAGGTACAAAAATTATTGAAAAAATAAATAAAAACTGTGAAGATGCAACAATAAAAATTAAAAATGCACATATTTCCAAATGTACTTATAGTGAAGCATTTGAATGCGACGCTTCCACTGTATATACAAATATACATGAGGATTCAAATAACTTGTCTACAGACAAATTGCAGATAGAAACAAATTTTAGAAATATGTCTGATATAGAAAAAACTATGAGACTCGGGGCTTATCCTTGTAACTTGGTCGCAAATACTATCGCAGCTAACGCGTATAAAAGCCTCGAAATAAATGAGAGACATCGTCATAGATATAAATTTAATAATGAATTTCAAAATATTTTTGAACAACATGGGGTAGTATTTAGTGGTTTTTCTCAAAATAAACAAATTGTAGAAATAATTGAACTACCAGAACTGCGTTGGTTCGTAGGAGTACAATTTCATCCAGAATTTAAATCTAAACCATTTGAAGCGCATCCATTATTTATTCAGTTTATTAAAGCAACAATTGAGTATAATAAAAGTAATGAACAACAATAATATGAAACTCTTTTAAAAAATCTTGACACTGTTTTTAAAAATATTATTTTTAATACTTAAAGCCTTATATGTAGTCATTCCTACGAAAGTAAAAACCTAATAAAAAGCTCTGGATAATATTGAATTAGTATAAAAGTGCAATTCATTTTACTTTCTCTAAATTTCCATTGAGTGACATCTAATGCTTTTTAACAACTACTTGGTACTAAAAATAAGCTCATAGTAAATTAATGAATATAGTAGATTCTAACTGTACAATTTGGCATAAAGCAAGAAATAGTAAATTTAGGCATATAGTATGGCCAATTAGATCGTATGAATTAACAAAATTCATCCCGATGACTTTATTAATGTTTTTTATTTTACTTAATCAAAATTTAGTGCGTAGTATTAAAGATAGTTTTGTTGTTACATTAATTAGTTCAGAAGTATTAAGTTTTATAAAACTTTGGGGTGAAATGCCGATGGGGGTTTTATTTGTTATTCTTTATTCTAAACTCTGTAATATTATGACCACAGAGCAAGTTTTTAGGATAATTACCAGTACCTTTTTATTTTTCTTTGCAATTTTTGGTTTTATTTTATTCCCATACAAAGAGTTTTTTCATCCTAACCCTGAATTAATTAATCAATATATCATTGTTCTGCCTCACTTAAAGTGGTTTTTAATAATTTGGGGACAATGGAGTTTAGTATTATTTTATATAATGGGTGAGTTATGGCCTGTTATAGTTTTTACTCTTTTATATTGGCAGCTTGCAAATAAAATCACCAAAGTCGAAGAAGCACCAAGATTTTACTCATTTTTTACTTTATTTGGACAAACTAATTTGCTCTTCTCAGGCACTGTAATTATTTATTTTGCTAAGAGCGAACATTTTTTATTACCTTTATTTGCTCATTTAAATGACACAAATGAAATTCTTTTAAAATCATTCATCACAGTTATTTTAATATCAGGATTAATTTGTTTAGCTCTCCATAAGCTAATTGATAAATCAGTTGTAGAAGCTGATAAAAATATAAAATTTAAAAACCAAAGAACAGATATATTAAAATTAAGCTTGCTCGAAAGTGCAAAAATAATCTTAACGTCTAGATATCTTGGTTTTATTTGTCTTCTCGTAATGTCTTATTCTATGAGTATTAACCTAATAGAAGGATTGTGGATGTCAAAAGTAAAACAACTCTATCCTGCTACAAAGGATTTTATATCATATCACGGTGAAGTATTGTTTTGGACTGGAGTGTTAACTTTAGTTAGTGCATTTTTAGGCAGTAGTTTAATTAGAATTTATGGCTGGTTTTGGGGGGCTATTATAACACCGATTATGATGTTTGTAGCAGGGGTTATGTTTTTTTCATTCACAATTTTTGAACAACACTTAGGAAATATAGTAAATACTCTTGGCTATAGTTCTCCACTTGTCATTATAGTTTTTATTGGTGGACTTTGGCATGTATTTGCTAAATCTGTAAAGTATTCCCTTTTCGATGCTACTAAAGAAATGGTGTATATTCCACTAGAGAATGAAATTAAGACTAAAGGTAAAGCAGCAGTTGATGTTATGGGTGCTAAAATTGGTAAGTCAATAGGTGCTATTATTCAATTCATATCCTTTAGTATCTTTCCAAATGCTGTACATAACGACATAGCAGGCTTATTGATGGTTACTTTTATTATCGTATGTATATTATGGCTATATGGAGTGAAAGTTTTATCACAAAATTATAATAAAATGATAAAACGTTAATAATTTTATATATTAATATTGTTGATTATAGAGATTACTACAAAATTTATTATTTTTTATTACATAATACTGTTTATCAAACATTGCTAGAAAATTACATAGCAATTTACTAATCAATTAAGTAAAAAATTCTGATTTTCAGATTTTATTCTAGATTACATTCTACGTCACCTATGACTTTTCGCTAATGATGATTTTTTAACAATAAGGTCTGTTTCGTCAAATCAAATTTACGTACAATAGCTTATATATGAGCTTTTGCTCAAGCAAATCAAAAGCCTCATCAAAACAATTATATAATAATATCTTATCTTGTGCTATTTCATAATAATCTTTGATTTAACTTCTGTGTTAACAAGTAATAGCAAAAACTATCACTAAATCAGAATGAGAATTACTTATATTAATAGTACAAGAATAATTTTACTGTAATCTCTAATTTTATATATTCGAATCAATATTTTGGTTAAGTAACACTTTAAGATCGGATCAGTCAGCTATATAATGTATCAAACTCTTGAGAGTAAAATCACAGCTCACATCTTTACAAGTTCTCACTATTCAGTCTATCTTTTAATAAAAAAATCACAGAATATATCTGAAATGGTTTTATATTATTGATGATTACTTCATTTTTATATACAAATTAAATATTCATGAATTTAAAAAGTGTATTTTTATATTTATCGTGGTACTTCTGAATAGGCCTAGTTATATTAATCTCTTTGAATAAAGTCAAAGTGATTTATGTATTTACAATTTAAAAATTCTTTTTTCTTAAAGCCATTTGTAATATAGTATTATGCGTATTAAATAATATATTATAGAGGGCATAATGAAAAAAAATCCAAAAATCTCATTAATAGGTAGTGGTAACATAGGTGGTACACTCGCTCACTTAATTAGTCTTAAAAAACTCGGTGATATTGTATTATTTGACGTATCTGAAGGTCTACCGCAAGGAAAGGCATTAGACCTCATGCAAGCCGCTACAATAGAAGGGTCTGATATTAAAATAAAAGGTACAAACGATTATAGAGATATTGAAGGCTCTGACGCAGTAATTATTACTGCAGGTTTACCAAGAAAACCAGGCATGAGTAGAGATGATTTAATTAGCGTTAATACAAAAATTATGAAAGACGTAGCACAAAATATAAAAAAATATGCTCAGAATGCTTTTGTAATAGTGATTACTAATCCACTAGATATTATGGTATATGTCATGCTTAAAGAAAGCGGATTACCTCATAATAAAGTAATTGGTATGGCAGGGGTACTCGACTCCTCAAGATTTAATCTGTTTCTTGCTAAAGAGTTTAAAGTATCAGTTAAAAATGTTAATAGTATAGTTCTCGGTGGTCACGGTGACACTATGGTACCACTCTTACGATATTCTACAATATCAGGAGTGCCGATACCTGACTTAATAAAAATGGGCTTATCAAGTAATAAAAATATTGAAAAAATAATTGATCGTACAAAAAATGGAGGCGGAGAGATTGTTAAATTGCTTAAAACAGGTTCTGCTTATTATGCTCCTGCAGCATCAGCAATTGCAATGCTTGAATCATATTTAAAAGATAAACGTCAGATTCTAACTTGTGCCGCTTATTTACAAGGTGAATATGACATACATGATTTATATATCGGAGTCCCGATTATTATAGGTAAAGAAGGTGTGATAAAAGTAATAGAACTACAGTTAACAGAAGAGGAAAAAATACTATTTTATAAATCAGTCACAGAAGTAAAAAAACTCATTGATACAATACAATAAATTATATTCTTAAAGAGCTTAGATATAATAAAAGTAGTACTTACTTCTCAATAGGATTAAATCAGCTATTACATGTGTTTAACAAATAAGTAGTACTTATCCTAAAAGGATAAATAAAATTAAGAGAAGCAGAGTAAGAACAATTAAAATCAGACTATAATGAAGAATTTAATAAGATATAAAAAAGCAATTTGAAATTTATAATATTAGTGCTCATCAATAATCTAGATTATTGGAAAATATTTCTTACACGGCGTAAATTAGAGTAATTTGAAACATTAAGAGATATATTATATAGAAGAACATAAAAAAATTTAGATGAAATAAAAAATTTATATTATTTGATTAATTCATTAAATAAAAATATTATTCTAGGAATAATAAAAAAGAAGAATAAAGTTTAACAATCTTCCAATCAAAAAGCATAAGAAATTATAAAAAGTAAATTTTTATACTTTTATAATGCAAAGAATTTACTAACTTTGGGAAGTTTTTAATAAAAGAGAAAAAAGTAGAAAGAGGTGATCAACGCTTCTAAAAGAATACTAAGAAAAAGTATATTAATAAATAAAAATTATTGCTGTAATACAATGATATGCAACTATTAGATGTTAATAATAAGATTGATATATTGAAAATTAGTTAATAAATTTCAAAATTGATCAAACTTAGAATTATACTGATAAACAGACATAGGTGCAGTATACTACCTAAAAATACAAAACTTGTTTAATGATGATTTCACAAAATCAAATTGCATCAATAACTAATCAAATACATGGAGCGATACTAATTTCAATTACTTTTTCCTGGAATACTCATAACTATAATATGGTTATACAATAAATTTTTTGAAGAAATTTAAAAAAAAGTAAGGGTAAATTTCTGCGAGATGATAAATAAAACCTCTACAATACCATATATATTGAAGTAATATTAATAAAAATTAAGGAAGGAGAGAAAGCTCATGGTATTGACTGCGCAATAAGATGAAATAATCTATGAAATTATTAGATCAATTTTCAAAAAAGTCCTAATACAGAAAAATAAATACTAAAGCAATACAAGAATCTTGCATAGAAATGAATACCACATTTAAGAAGATAATATTTAAATGCCAATATAAAAAATTCAAAAGAATATATCTAATTCAAAATCTTTTATTTCAGGCAATAAATTTACGCAACATACTCAATAATTAATTCAAGATAAACCTAAAATCTATAGCGATAGGATCGGTATAAAAGCTAGAATAATCAAATTGAAAAATTCTAGAAACTAATTTAATATAGCAATCCTAAGAAAAATTGTAAGTCGAAAATTGAGATATAGAAATTAAAGCGAAGAGGACAAAAAATTTAATAAACAAATTTGAACATAAGCAGCGCAAAGCTCAAATCTTAAAGCAACCATGACATAAAACACTACATGTCATTGTTTATTTTGTCAAACATCTAAATTCTGTATCAATATCGTAGTGATTTTGAGTATGTAATATGCATTGATAATGCATGAATTGCTTTATCTGTACAATAAAGTTTATGATTAGGATAATATCTTATGTAAAACCAACACTGTACTAATTAATATTATAAGCAAAAATATAAAAAAGCTTAAGGTGAGAGATAGTGACTTAAAATTTTGCCATAACAACATACTAAAGAAAGGAGTAGTTGATGATAGAATAATACCTCCGCAAGAATGAGATAGACTATAAAGTCGCATTTTAACATGAGGCTTAAATAAAGATTGTACAATAATCTGTAGCGGTACTGAATAAAATGCTGCAAATCCTATTAATATAATAGGACAGAACATGTTAAATATTTTTTGATATAATATTATTTGCATTCCTAAAGCAACAATAATACTCGCAAATAAAGAGAATATAATCTGTTTTAAAGGATTTATTTTATCGGCAAGCAGACCTGAAAAAACAGCCGATATCCCATAGGTAGTAGTTAAAGCTATATTCATAAACTTTATTTCAGGATGATTTATAAAAGCTATTTTTGTTAAAAAAACTCCTAAGAAAATTATCAAAAAATGATATACTCCTCCAATAGCACCATTAATTAATAATGCTATTATAAAAAATAGTTTATTATCTTTTATAATTTGTTGTATTGTACTTTTTGAGGCAAGTTTATTTTTATAACATAAAAATTCACTACTTTCTTTTAAAAAATTTCTCATCAAAATAGCACATAAACCAAATATTGTTCCAAGAAAGAAATTTAAACGCCATAAATACCAAATATTAGAATTAGTAGCATAATAATAAGCTATGGATGCAAGTAATGCCCCTATTTGGCTACAACACGAAACGATTCCTAGATTTAAATTTTTCCGATGATCTCCTGTTTTTTCAGCGACATAAACCTTTATTCCATCTACTTCGCCAGCAAGACTTGCTAAAAAAAACATTCGACATAATGTAAGGATTACTGTAGCAAAAATACCTATTATCTCAAAGGAAGGAGTAATAGCAATTAATCCAGTAGAAATACTACTTATGAACATTGATATTTTAATAGATTTAATACGCCCGTATTTATCTCCGATAAACCCAAAAATTAAAGAGCCTAAAGGTCGTACTATAACGGCTGCACTAAGAATTGCAAAAAAAACGAGTAATTGTTTATCCTGCTCTATACTAGGTAGAAAATTTTGCGCAAGTATACTAGCCGATAAACCGAATAAAGCATAATCATAATAGCGGATAATCGTTGTAAAAAATGCAACTAAAAAAGCTGAATTAGGCATATAATATTTTCTTTTTGTTATAACATCATATGATACTAACTCTTTAATCCGAGTGAAAACAAATTAATTTTATATATTGTATAGTTTCCAAAATGTTATATTTGGTATATATTCAATGATTTTAATGTTAGTTAAATATATTAAAATAAATACTTACGTAAAACGTCGTGATCAATTACATACTTTCTTCTGAAATACTGATACTTAATACAGCATTAACTTAATTAATCTAAAAAATAGATTAAAGAATTTTAGGCATTAGTAAAGTCTAAAAATAAGATCTCATTAATTGACGCTTTAATTAAAAGCAAAGATTTGAATTCGTTGTAATACAACTTAATCATTCTTAAGTTTTTTTAAAAAAATTCTCTTTACTTCTTTTACTTAGTATCTTAATCATTGTATCAAATTTATAATACTAATAATTATTAGTATTATAAGCTATGACGAATTATACTACTCTCCCTGAATTTTGCTTTTCTATTTTTCTTCTTTGTATTTCCAGCGCTTTTGCCAGTTCTTCTTTATGCTTATCTCTTTCATGAGGTATTTGTTTACTAATATCCTTCGCTGCTTTTTTTACAACATTTGGAATCGATTTAGGAACTGGTAGTTGTGGAGGCTTAATAGGAAGATCACTCTTAGATATTTGAGGTTCCACTGATATAGTACTACTAAATACAGCTACAGCATTTTTTACCGGTTGATTTATTTGATGTACAATTTCTGTAATGTATTTAATATTTTTATGTCCTTCTGCAATAGCACTAGCTTTTTCTAACTCTTTTTTAGGATTTCTAATATTATCATATTGGCTCTTTAAATCTTCCTTTAAATAATCATAAGTTGCCTTAATAGATGTTACTTTAGTTTCAAAACTTGCAGTAATTTGAGCAGCTAATTTTAATGATTGTTCTGAAGGTTGTCTTCCTTCTTCACGTAAAGGCTGAATTATTATTTTAGACTTTTCACCTAAAAACCATCTTGAAAATATACTTGGTTTATATACTTGTATTTCTGCTGCACCAGATTTCTCATCCTTAATGATTACACTTCCTTTATAACCGGTAAACTTACTAAGAAATGTTTTAGGATTTTTAAATTCTATCGTTAAATTATTATTTTGTAATTTAGGAAAGATATTTTGAATATTTCTCTTTTCTTCTAAAAATTGATTTAATTGTTTAAAAGTTTTATCATTTTGCGAACTTATATTATTTATCTGATAACCAGGACTACTATCTACAAAATTTAATTTAAAAGGTTTGGCTTCGATTTCATCATATATCTTTTTTAAAAAATTATCATTAAAATTTTTACTTTCATTAGTACCTTTTAAATTATTCTTTAATTGCTCAAAGGTCATTTTTTTTGATTTTGCAATACTCGGATTATGCAAATCGGTATTAAGCATAATTGTTTGGTAAGCTAATATATATGCAGCATCCTTACTGTTTATGTCAATGTTTAAATTTTGCTCATAATAATGAGTTCCAAAGCTTTCAACTAACCTATCGATTTTTTGAGCTTCACCTGGTAATTTAAATGATTGTAAAAACCTACGTAAACTTTCTAAATAATCTTTTTCTTTAAAATCAAATTGCTTAGTAAAACTCTCTAATACTTTTTGATTATCAACCCCATCTGTACCAAGATAATCGCCTACAAACTCTAAATTCAGATTACTTTTTTCTTCATAAAAAATTTTAGCAGTTTCTGCTATAAAATCTTGATTATTATCAGTACACCATTTTTTAATTCTTGCTATCCCACTTTTTGGCTTATCATTAAAAAGTTTAATTACTTCGTTTTTTAGTAATGAATCCATTTTATCTCCCACAAATTAATTAAATATCTAGTAATTAAAGATCTTTTATAAACTTAACACAACAAGCAAAAATCGCTATTTAAATATTTTCTAGCTTTGACTGTGTCTTGTAAGATTTTATTTTAAAAAAATAATTTTGACAAATCATTATTATAGAGACTAATTAATAAGATTTTTGCAAGAATAATTATTGATATTTTAAAAAAACTTAAACATTAGAAAATACATTTATCAATTAGAATTGATTTATAGATAACCTCTTAGACTTCTTTGATAGCTTCAACACAAGCAAAAGTAGCGATTTTTAGTATTTCATTAGCTGTCGCTGTAGTTGGTAGTATTTGGACAGGTTTTGCAAAACCGTTTATTATAGGTCCTATAAAACTATTTGATGAAAATTTTTGCAATAATTCAGTAGAAATAGCAGCTGAATTTAAACCTGGCATAATTAATACATTTGCAGATCCTGATAATCTACAAAATTGATATAATTTACGTAAATCATGATCTAAAGCGACCTTAACAGACATCTCTCCATCATATTCAAAATCTACTTTTATGCCATTTAACTTTTTTTTATCTTTACTAAAATTATCTAGTATATTTACTGCTTCACGAATACGAACTGTTTTTTCCTTAGAAGAATTACCAAATGTTGAAAAAGCAATAAGAGCGACACGAGGAGTGATACCCATATTTTTAGCAATCTCTGCAGTTTGCGTTGCTATTTGTGCGAGTTCCAAACTATTGGGATACTCTGTAATACAATTATCGGCAATAATAATATTATGATCTTTAGCAATCATAATGGAATAGCCAAGGATTCTACGATTTTGTTTTGGTGAAATTACTTTTATAATATCTTCTAAACTATCTATATAACTTTTTGTAACACCTGTTAAAAGAGCATCACCATCGCCACATGCTACCATACAAGCAGCAAAAATATTCTTATCAGTTTTAACAAGTTTAGCACAATCACGATATAAATAACCTTTTCTCTGAAGTCTTTTATATAAATAATCAGTATATTGCTCTAGCCTATCACTTAAAGCAGCATTCATTATTTGAATTCCAGCTAAGCTAATATCTTTACCTATCTTTTTTAATGTAACCTCAATTCGTTCAACACGACCAATTATAATTGGATTTCCATATTTTTCATCTCGCATCATAAGAGCAGCGGAAATTACTTCCTCTTCTTCCCCTTCAGCAAAAACAATCCGTTTAAGTGGTACATTATGAATTTTTTCAGCTAAGAAATTCATATAGTTAGCAGTAGGATTTAATCGACTACCTAATTGTTGCTTATATTTATCTATACTAAAATCTTTAACCCTAGCAACGCCACTTTCTATTGCAGCAACAGCAACCGCTGTGGCTACTACAGTAATTAAACGAGGATCAAATGGTACTGGAATAATATATTCATTACCAAAAACCATTTTACGACCTGAATAAGCTTTATACACCTCTTCCGGTACAGGTCTACGTGCTAAATCTGCAATAGCTCTTGCTGCAGCTATTTTCATTTCAGTATTAATGGTACTAGCTCTCACATCTAACGCGCCTCTAAAAATATAAGGAAATCCCATAACATTGTTAACTTGATTATTATAATCAGATCGCCCTGTTGCTATAATCGCATCATCTCGCACAAATTTTATATCTTCCGGAGTAATTTCTGGATCAGGATTAGCCATAGCAAAAATAATCGGTTTATGTGCCATTTTACTTATCATATCTTTAGTTACTGCACCTTTTACCGATAACCCTATAAAAACATCTGCATTATTTAAGCTTTCTGTTAAAGTTCTAATCTTAGTATCACTTGCATAACGCTCTTTCCATTTATTCATACCACTTGTGCGTCCCTTATAAATAACACCTTTAGTATCACATAAAATAATTTTTGATTTATCGACTCCAAGAGCAATTAATAAATCAATACAAGCAATAGCTGCCGCACCTGCACCGTTAATTACAATTTTTAAATCCTTAAGCGTACGGTTAGTAAGATATGCGGCATTTATTAACCCTGCAGCGGTAATAATCGCAGTTCCATGCTGATCGTCATGGAATACTGGTATATCCATTAAAGATTTTAATTTTTCTTCTATAAGAAAACATTCCGGAGCTTTAATATCTTCAAGATTAATACCACCAAAACTATAACCAAGATACTTTACGGCATTAATAAATTCTATAGGATCTTCAGTATTCACTTCCAAGTCAATTGCATCAATATCAGCAAATTTTTTAAATAATACAGCTTTACCTTCCATAACAGGTTTTGAAGCAGCTGCTCCTAAATTGCCAAGACCAAGCACTGCTGTACCGTTAGAGATTACTGCGACTAAATTACTACGAGATGTATATTTATATACAGCTTCTAAATTTTTAGAAATTTCAAGGCATGGAGCAGCTACACCAGGAGAATAAGCAAGCGATAAATCTTGCTGAGTCACTAAAGACTTTGTTGTAGTAATAGCAATTTTACCAGGTTTATCTTTTTCATGATATTCAAGTGCTTCAGTATAATTTATTTTATTCATTTCATCCATTTGAGCAATTCCTGTTTTGTTTTTTATTATGTTATATATGACGCTCTTGTGCTATAATCTTTGTTCTTAGGTACAGCAATCAAACCATAGTAATAACCTTTCCTACCCCATCAAATACATAATAATTGATATAGTAATTACCGAAAAAAAAGTAGTAAATGTTATAATTGATGCCATAGAATCAGGATCACCATCAAGCTGACGGGATAAAACATAAGCAGTACTAGCACATGGAAGACAACTATATAATATTCCAACCGATCTATTTATTCCCTCAATTGACATTAACCATAATACTATTACGCTAACTAAAGGAAATGCAACTAACTTAATAAAGCTTGTAAGCATTACATTATGTAAAAGCTCTTGTCTAATAGTAAAATTAAGCCCTGCTCCAACATTTAGCATACCAATAGCTAAAGCGGCATTAGAAAGACTATCTAAAGTTTTCTTAAGCCCTAAATATAATTCAAGATTTGAATAATTAAAAATGAATCCTACTAAACTTGCAATAATTAATGGATTACGTATAATTAATTTCATCATTAAAACAAAACTAGTTCTAAGAGTATTAGTAACTGATTTATTAGGGATATAATAAGCGAAAATCATTGCTGATAAAATGTTGGTAAAAATAATCATATAAGAGGAAATAACAGCAACAATAGAAAGTCCGCTAGGACCAAGTAGAGGGCTGCTCACTCCAAAAAAAATGTAACTATTATAACGAATTGATCCTTGAAAAATAGAAGTAAATTGGACTTTATCAATGTTACATTTTTTTTGATAAATTATAAGACCGAGTGATACAAGAATAGTAGAGATAATAAGAGCAACTACTAGTTTAATTATAGATGTAACACTTAGGTCAGCGGTAGATACATAATTAAAAAGCATGGCAGGGAATAGTATAAAATATGATAATTTTTCAATACCACGCCATACTTCTTCTGAAGTTAACCATTTATTTTTGATAATACTACCAAGTAGCGTAATTAAAAAAATAGGTAACGTACTACAAAAAATTTCATTCATGTGTTTGTTAATAGCTTTTATTGTGAATCCATGATTCATTCAGTATTGTTTTTTTGCTAAATATTGTTGTCAAGCTACTGTATGACATAGTAATTTTTCTTCAACTAACTTCTTTGTTTCTTCCACTCCGTAAAGCTTGATAAAAGTCCCAAGTCTTGGCCCTTCATTTTGCCCAAGTAATATTTGATATAGATCTTTAAAGTAATAACGCAGATTTTCATATCCTGATTTCATTCCAATATCATATATTGCTTTCTGAATGCTTTCCTCTTCTGTTTGATCAGATATATTAGATAACATATCTAATATATCATGTAAAATAATCTTATGCTTTTCAGAAACAACTAAATATGATTTATGTGTTTGAATAAAGTCATTATAATATCTTATAGCAAATTCTGTTAAATGGTCAAGATAAGTACTAGTATTTGGAGTCGCTTTAGGTTCATATTTAGTAATAAACCCCCAAAGTACTGATTTATCTGAAGTATTACATACAGCAGTAAGATTCAAAAGCAACGAATATGTAAGACCAAAAGTCTCAATTTTTGGAACATTTCCGTGATGTATATGATAAACGGGATTTGCAAAACGTGTTACCATATCCTCCTCCAAATGATATTTCTGATTCAAAGTAATATATTCATCAACATTTTTAGGAATTAAATCAAAAAATAAACGCTTAGCTCTAGCTGGATTTTTATACATAAATAATGCTATACTTTCAACAGAAGCATATTTAAGCCAATCATCAACACTAATACTATTACCTCTTGATTTAGAGATTTTCTCACCGTTTGCATCTAAAAAGAGCTCATAACAGAACTGCACAGGCGGCTTACCTCCTAAGATCCGACAAATCTCCGAATAAAGTCTACTATTTGCCAAATGGTCTTTACCGTACATTTCGTAATCGACTTTAAGTGCAGCCCAACGCATACCAAAATCTGGCTTCCATTGTAATTTACAGTGCCCTCCAGTTACTGGTACTTCTACATCATTACCGTCCTCGTCTTTATAAGATACTGTACCTGCCTTAGCATCCCACTTTTCTATAGGGACTTGCAACACTTTACCTGTTTTCGGGCAGATAGGCATGAAAGGTGCATAGGTAGTTTTTCGCTCATCTCTAAAAGTTGGTAACATTAGCGCCATTATCTCATCATATTTCTCTAAAACTCTTATCAACATTTCATCAAACATACCAGCTTTATAACAGTTAGTACTGCTATAAAATTCATACTTAAAACCGAATTTATCAAGGAATGCACAAAGCTTTGCATTCATATAATGCCCATAACTTTTACATTTACCGAATGGATCAGGTATAGATGTAAGAGGCATATCCATATACTGCGCTACCATTTCAGGATGTGGTATATTACTAGGAACTTTACGCAGTCCATCCATATCATCAGAAAAGCAAATTAGTTTAGTCGGAATATCAGATAATTGTTCAAATGCTTTCTGTACCATCACCATACGAGCATTTTCAGCAAAAGTTCCTATATGAGGTAAACCTGAAGGACCATACCCAGTTTCAAATAATATATAACCTTTTTCAGGAGCTTTACCATTTAAACTGTCTAATATCTTCTTAGCTTCAATAAAAGGCCAAGCATTCGACCTAATAGCATCTTCCAAAACTACTGACATTTATTTTTCTTGCACTTTAATTAATAATCAGTGACAATATACTAAATTTATTTATTTGTAAAATATCAAATTAAGCTCAGTCATTATAAGGAGCATTACGCAGTAATTCGATGAAACAATCCAGAAAAAATGCTATAATGTTTTATTTTTTTAAATTACACGAACTCCTACGACTTAATTACTTCTTATAATGACAGTGCGAGAATCCATGCGTGTGAAACATATATTCGCTCCTAATAAAAATAAAAACCTATGATACTTAACATGACCATAAATTATATTAAAAAAGACAGATATAAAGTTCTAAATTTAGTACTGATTACAATTTCTATAATAGCACTTTCTACAGCTTATATTGCTGAATATATATTCCATTATACACCATGCCCTTTATGCGTTTACGAAAGATTTCCATATTTAATGCTAATTAAAATTAGCTTAACTGCTTTAATTATCAGACAATTAAACAAATATACGCTCATATTAATACTCATAACTATCCTTAGCTCGTGCATATTATCAACCTATCATAGCTTTGTAGAAAGAGGAATAGTACAGCCAAGCGCTATTTGCTCTTCCATGATCCGTATTCCACAAGGCTTGTCTATACAACATATAAAACAGATGTTTTACTCGCAGCCAATCACCTCATGTACAAAACCAGCAATCAAAATCTTAGGTATTTCTATGACTGAGTATAATCTGCTTTTAAATATTTGTCTTCTAATCTTTTTAGGCCTAATTTTGTTTTATCCAAAATCTAATAAATAGTTTAATTTGGTTATTGTACACAGTGCACTTACTTATATTATAAGCATATGTTATATTTTGCTATTTACGTTATATCAAGCAACTAATAATAATAAAATATTAAGATTAATTAGTTGCAATTTATAGTGTTTTTGCAATAGCAATTTAGTATCTATATAGACAATACATATGCAGTGATAACATAACTACACACACTAAAAATATTAATAACTTAGCTCAATCAAATAAATACAATTTTTTAAAAGGAGATTTTAGGATGAAGAAGCAAGCAAATAATGCAAATGACCTACTTGTGACACTGTAGTATGACTTTACATACCTAGATACATAATATAGAAAGATTATACTTTCTTTCACAAGATGCATATGTTTATACCTTCTAAAGGATAAAACATATTAGATTGTCTATATACAGATAACAAGAATTCTTAATGAAAGATTATGATACACCAAATTATGTAAGTACATAATATAAAAAATGGAAAATTTTAATGAAGAAACAACTTAAAATTATAATAAATACTGAGGATGATATATATGAACCGATTTCATAAATAGTCAACACGATTCAACACAGAAGATAATAGTATAAAGAGAATACATAAATTCAGATATGATTAAAGAATTAATTTAGCAAGATTAAAATCTTTATTTTACCACATGAAATAGCTTAAATTTTTCATCTATATATTTTATATCAAGAATAAAAATGAGATACTTAGATATCTAAGTATAATTTTTGTATGCGTCATTTCTTTTATTCCTTTAATAATCATATTATAATTGTATAAACAAATACTAACAGAAGTAACTCTAATACTAATACTAATACTAACACTAAGATTAAGCAGATTGAGTAACAATCATTTATTATACTTTAAAGTATTCATAGTTAATTAAGCAAATTATAATTGATTAAAACATAAATGCAAAATGTATAAATTATACTGCGGTAGTACAGTACCTTTTCACTGGGAAAAAGTGCAAAAACCGTTCTCTATCTTAAATTATTTAGATCAAATGCAAGTTGATACATTCATTAAAATACTACACTTAATATATATACCAAATGCGAATATAAAATTTACTGTGAATTTGATACCACTAAATTAACCTTCGATATTAATCTTAGATGATAAGATCACTCTAAGTTCTTTTAGGGAAAAATTCTGTGGTTTTAGGTAGTCTAGTACTATTTTACCACTATCAAGTACTATAAGCCTTTTGCCGTAATGTACTGCTGCTTCCAAATTATGCGTAATCATAACGGCAGTTATCTTATGATTCTCTATAATCTTTGCTGTTTTTTTTATCACTTCCAAAGAAGCTTTCGGATCTAAATTTGCCGTATGCTCATCTAGAAATAATATTTTAGGTGGATGAGCTATACTAAGTGCAAGCAATATAACCTGCTTTTCTCCACCTGAGAATTTACCTAGTTGCTGCGAAAGTAAAGGTAAAAAACGTTCAGGCGAACCTGTAAGCTCTAATACATCACTACTTGTTAACCTTTCATTACTATGGTATCGACTTTCCCAAAGAATAATATTTTCCTCAAGAGTTAACTCAGTAAATAACCTATCTTCAATCTTTTGTGTTATTGTAACAAGCATAAGTGCTTTGTGTTTTTGAGATATTTTATCAATTTTGACTTGATCTAGGAATACTTGTCCGCTTGTTGGTTTTAAATAACCGGCAAGTATTTTAGCTAAAGTAGACTTACCGCTACCGTTATGACCTAATATTACTACAAATTCTTCTTTTGCAATATTTAAAGTAGTCTCTAAAATTATAGGATCACTTCTTGCGCTAACTTTGAACTGTATTTTTTCTGCATATAAATAAGGCTTCATAAATCTTCTCTTTTTACAGAACTTAGCGAAATAAATAATACTATTCCTAGTATAAGCTTAAGGTTTATAGGATCAATACCAATATATAGTAAAATACTAAGAGAAATAAAGTAAAATAATATACCTATGAAACAGGCAAATATCTCTTTTAAAGCATTAAAATTATTAATATTATTTAAAAAAATCTGCCGCCCTATAATAATCGCACCGATACCCACTAGTGCTACCCCATAACCCATATTAATATCCGCGAAACCATTTACTTGTGCAGATAAAGTACCAGTTAAAGCAGCAAGTCCATTACTTATACTTAGCCCAAGCATACGGTACAGCTCAGCAGGTTTTCCTAAATCAATCAATAAATCTTTATTAAAACCAAAAGCACGAAGAAACAAACCAAGATTACCTTTTAATAAAATTAAAACAATAACTATAATAAAACTATTGATTAGTATTAAAGGTACTAACCAATTGTCTAGATCTAATATAGATAGCAGAGTCGGCATACCAAGAACCGATATATTAGGACGCTGCATAATTTGCAAGTTAACAGAATAAAGCATAAAATTTGCAAGTATTCCTGCTATAAGTCCATTAATTCGCTTATTCCTCTGCATAAAACTCACTATACTGCCGTTAATTCCGCCTGCTATTATAGCAAATATTAATGCGTGAAATAATCCAAAGGGAATAGTACGTGCAAAGACAGCAGCTCCTAAGACATAAGTACCATCTACTGTAAGATCGGTAATTTTGAGAATACGATAACTTATATACATTCCTAAAATAAGCGGTAGCATTATTAAGGATTGTTCAAGAGCAGTAATTAAAATATTCATATAACTACTCTTAAAATTCTTTATGTTTGAAAGGCAATACAGATAAATTTTCTTGAGTAAGAATATCTTGTTTAAGAAATGATTTAAGGTTAATAAATAAAGTAAAATCTTTCATATCACTAAATGGAATATCTTTCGGTGCTATTCCTTGTAAAATCTTTTTTGCCATTAAACCTGCTTCTACGCCTATTTGCTTCTCTTGTACTCCTACAGCAATAGTTGCACCATTAATTACCGAACCTTCATCAGAGGCAATTAGAGGGATACGGCGCACAAATGCTTCTTGTTTTAAAATATTAATACCACTGACTATTAGATGATCTTTCAAAATTATAAAACTCTGTGTATTTTTAGGTGCATTTTTGACAGCAATTGGCATATCATTTAAATTTTGTATCATTGCTGTGTACAGAGAAATATTGTTATTTTTAGCATATAATTTTAACATTTCTACTTCAGGTATAACCTTCTCACTACTACTATAAATTAAAGTTATATTCTCTAAAAAAGGTAATTTACTAATAGTATCGGTTATTTTGATCTCATCGTTAACACCTGTAACTAAAGGTAAGTTTTTACCATTAATTATAGCAGCCGCACAAACAATCGGCTTATTTATTATATGAGAAATAGTAGTTTGGCTAACTGTCGTACCGATTGGAATTATTAAATCAATATCGTGATCTTTGATTTGGTTGATAATTGCGAGCAATATATTAGGATCAGCATGAGCATTTTTAACTAAAATCTCTACGTCTATATCTTTTAACGCCTCTTGAATGCCTGATACTATTTTATACATTGAATCATGCTCAAGCGGCACAATTACTGCAACCTTTTTTGGATCTGCACAAACTAGAGTTGTGATCAATAAAACAAAAAGAAAAGAAAAGAATTTTTGAAAAATATTAGAAATAAACATTATAATATCCTGTTATAAATAATTTAATAATCAAAATTGAAATTTGCATATAGCAAAGCAAACAAAGCAACGCAAAAATTATCTACGCCAATACAAATTTTTGATTAAACTATTAACCTTTAAAGATATCATAAATATTTTTAACTGAAGTAATATAAGGTAAACACAATATCTTTCTTTGACTCGAAGCTAAAGAGTCAAGAAAGAAATATCTAAGAGGCTACCTGTAAATAAATTCTACTGTATGACTTTTTAAGCAATTTAAAAAATCTTATAAAGATTACTCAAGAGTTCTTAAAATTATTTCAGATAACTTCTTATTTTAAGCAAAGCACTATTTTAAGATAATGTCAATAAATAATAATAGTTTTCCTAAAATAGGATGACTTTTTTACAATACTTTATTCGTACAATATATAATACGTTTCATTGTTATACTATTATCGATATTATTGAAGGAATCTAATGAATATAACTTAAAAACTCATTGAAAATTTTAATGTACTAATACAATTTAAAATTCTGATTTCCAAATTTTAAAAATCTTGTGATTAATTTTTGCATTGCTTCTTACAATAATGATTGTTTATAAATAAAATACTACCTATGCACAATGAATTTACAAAATGAAATAAAATTCATATCTTAAACTATACATTGTCTATTTATACCAGTATTGCTTTATCTAAGTAATTACAAAGAACATCATGATATGCTTTATAGTCCAACTTATAGGCTGCTCTTCAGCTGTTAAATAAATAGATATCATAAAATTAAAATACTCCAAGCTACTTTTGGAGTCAGTTGACACATTTATTTAGCAAATCTACTCTATAGCTATCTTAATTTAAAGTATAATATTAACAGTACTATTATGATTAATAATTCACTCTTTCTGTTTTTTCTTAAAATATCTACAAAAATACACTATATCTAATTCTTTGCTACAATCAAAAAGCTATATAAAGATTTTATTGTCTTGTCAACCTATAGTTACTTCATCAAAACCTATTAAATTGTGTTTTAAAGCTTATGTGTGTAGACCTTACTGCTATATCCTTAAGCAATCCTATTAATGTCACTAATTATTCTTCAGTCAAATTATTTTTTGCGTTATTAGTAAACATTACTAAAAATTTATTAATAGATACTGCTTATGTCTCAATCCATTAAATAAAAGGCTTGATCTGTTAAATCATAATAATATTGTTTTATCCTTATCAAGGATTTGATGTAATGAATACTTGCTCACTAGAAGACTTTACTATTTTTGCTTCCAAAAAAGTAATTATTACACAGTAGATTTTAGAGTCTTTAAGAGATATATAACCTATTGGTATTACAATAGTCTTACTTTAATAAGTGTGGATGTTAAGAATTAAAATTAATACTTTAATGATAGTAATTTTATAGACAAGATATTAAACATATATAAAATCAGAAAGATATGTCACTTTCATATTGTATACTTCTTCAGCAATATTATTTCAGAAATTACTTTCTATTGCTTAACATAGATATTCAAATTCTTATTAAAATAATATTTAAAAAGCATATTGAAAACTTTTACACAAACATTAATCTACTTTAGGAATATTATTAAAACCTTCTTCATATCTTTTTTACTTGAAAAACACTAATATCTAAATCTTATCCTAATCCGTTTTGGATAATACCTACAGTATAGTGCTTTAAACATTTACCTGAGAGTGAATCCAAATATTTTATTAAATTATTCATTTAATAATAAACTTAAATTATTTTAAATTTTTAATTAACTTTAAATGTTGAATGTTACTTTATATTTTAATCAAGTATTATTGTATTAAAATATACTAAAACCCTTTATTCATCAAAAATCAAAGATAATAAATAATGAATTAAAATTATAAAAACAATTGATAATAACATGGCAAAATTACCAAATTGCGAGAATATAGTAGGAGTGGTTAGTTTTTGAGGAATTAGACCTTGTATATAATTTATTTCATTTAGATTTAGTTTTTTTACTATCCTACCAATAGGATCTACTATGGCTGAAATACCATTATTCGCGACTCTAATCATAGGTAAACCGTTCTCTACTGCTCTACTTCTACTAATATGAAAATGCTGATATGGACCGCTTGATTTACCATACCATGCATCATTTGTAATATTAATTATTACATCTACTATTTCATTATTCGTACGTACAAAATTAGGAAAAATAGATTCATAACAAATTAATGGTTTAATTTTAAGATGATATTTTTTAATATAAACAAGACCTCCGTCTCCTTCTTTATAATCAATTAAACCGTGAGTTAATTTTTTAAATGGCAATATATTTTTAAGCGGCATATACTCACCGAAAGGTACTAAATGTGATTTATGATATTCAAATAACTTATTATTATTTTTATCAAGAGCATACATAGCAGAATATAGTTCAAACTGATCCCCGTGTTTTTTATTATCTGAGATACCTCCTGTTATTAGGATAGCATTTGTAGAATTTAGCATATTTAATAATTTTAATTTAACTTGCGGTATATCATCAGGTACTACTAATGCTGCTTCAGACCAAATAATTAAATCTGTAGGCTCTAAATTTTCTGATAAATTAATATGTAGCATTAAATTATGCCAAAATTCTTCTTGATCCCATTTTGCAGTTTGAGGAATTGAAGGCTGCACTAATCGCACTTTTATATCAGTAAAATTTGTAGGATTCGTACTTACTCTCACTGCTCCATAAATTACCATTACTGTTAATATTAACATTGAACTCGCTAGTAATATTTTTAACTGAGTAAATTTTTTAGTAAATACAGGATAAGCAGATGTAGAAATATATATAACTATAAAACTAAGCCCATATATCCCTGTTATACTTAGAGGCTGTATTAAAATCTCTGAAAACGAAAAAGCATACCCTATCAAATTCCAAGGAAGACCAGTCAAAATCCACGAACGTATCCATTCAAATAATACCCACAATAAACAGAATATCAATTGGTAATATTTATTATTTTTAGCAAAAAAACTAAGAGTACAATTTGCAGATATAAAGAACGCTAAAATTATAGGTAGTCCAAATAAAGCAAAAGGAATAGCCCACCAAAAATCTGCTATATAAACACTAACACCGATACTGATCCAATACATTCCACTTAAAAAATGCCCAAAACCAAATAAATAACCAAATTTTGCAGCTACTTGCCAGTTTTGAGATTTTTGCACTATATAACATAGGTAAGAAAATGTGAATAATGCTGGTATAAAAAAAATCGGGGCAAAAACTAAACCGCTTAATATCCCTAGCAGTAAACATATGATTTTAGTTTTATACATTTTTATCGATTATTTGTTTACAAAATAATACATCATGCTATCATTTCAGCAAGTTTAAATATAATGAGTAAATAAATGACTACAGGATTACTACAAGGAAAAAAAGGTTTAATTACAGGTATTGCAAATAATATGTCAATATCGTGGGCGATTGCACAGCTTGCTAAAAAACACGGAGCAGAATTATGGTTTACTTATCAATCAGAAGTACTCGAAAAACGTGTTAAACCACTTGCTGAGGAAATAGGTTGTAATTTTATTAGTGAACTTGATGTGACGAATCAAAAATCAATTAGTAATTTATTTAATGATATAAAAGAGAAATGGAATAGTTTTGATTTCTTACTCCATGGTATGGCTTTTGCTAATAAAAATGAATTAAAAGGACGTTATGTAGAAACAAGCTTAGAAAATTTTCATAATTCTTTACATATATCATGTTACTCGCTTTTAGAACTCTCAAGATCCGCAGAAACATTAATGCATAACGGTGGGAGCATTGTCACATTAACGTACTACGGTGCTGAAAAAGTTATACCTAATTATAACATTATGGGAGTAGCCAAAGCTGCACTTGAGGCTAGTGTAAAATATCTAGCAAACGATATGGGAGAAAATAATATTAGAGTAAATGCTATTTCGGCAGGCCCTATCAAAACTTTAGCATCTAGTGCAATAAGCGATTTTAGTACTATGCTTAAATCTCATGCTGCAACTGCACCGTTAAAACGTAATATTACTCAAGAAGATGTAGGAGGAGCAGCTGTATATTTATTTAGTGAATTATCTAAAGGTGTTACAGGAGAAATTCATTATGTAGATTGCGGTTATAATATTATAGGAAGTAGTAAATTATTGTAGTTGCCCTCCGATTTAATGCATTTAAAATGCTTATATGTATGTAATAAAATATAATATGTCAATAGGTGCGGTTTAATTAACTTGGTCTATCAAAACAATTAAAATTCTGCAAAATAAATTGCTAGATTACTTCATCAAAGTACTTTATAATTTCATGATAAACATACAAAAATTAAACCATAAAACGAAATTAACATAATCCATGATCTCGTTTTTTGAGATGTTCAGGTTTTGGAGCAATGGGGGGTTTTTTATTAGATTTTACCTGAACTTTTTGAGCCTCTGACGGTAATACCGGGTTATTTAATCTATTTAACTCTTTTGAGATTTGTTTTAATTTGTCTTGTACTTCTATCTTTAAAGGAGTATGTGAGCTTTTAATTTTATCATTGATTATTTTTGCTACTGACTTAAGATTTTCTTTAGAAATGGAATATGATTTTATACCTATATAATTAGCAACTTTTGACCACAAAGTTTGTCCTTTATCCAATCCTTGATATATTACATCTACTAATTCATTTTTTTTGAATGTTAATATATAATCAGAAGCACCTTCTAATGATTTAGATAAATACTTTGTTATTTCATCTCGCTTCTTACCTTCAAAACTGAATTTCTTATCTTGCTCAAATTTTGTTATTGCTTTTTCAATTATTGCAGTTCTCTCAATTTCTTTTCCTTCATTTACATTATTTTTTTGCATATGAAAAGGTATATTTGACCCTATTTTTGCATCTATTAATTGTTGAACATATTTACCATTAGGATCTTGTATTTCTCGCTCTATCTCAGCAGATTTTAAACCTAATTTTTTATATATATCTGATTCACGAAAAAGTGGAGCATATAATAAAAAATTAATACTTTGTGCTATTCTACTATCTACCGAATCTTTAGAATTTCTTTTAAGATAAAATTTTTCTTGTAAAACACGATAGTGATCTAATATTTCTGGTGTTATATCTTTTATATCAAGAGATTGTAACGCTCCTGTATCTGAGAATCGTGCTTGCATACCTGAACGTTTTGCTTCCAATAATAATATTTCTTGAAAGACTTTATTATTACTGGTTCGACAAACGAAATTAGGATCGTTATCTGGCATCAACTCATTTGCATTTTTCATTATTGTTTGATTGAGCTTATGTAATTGCTCTTTATCAAGCTTTGTATCTAAAATATTTATAAAAGCTTCTCTTTGTTTCTGCTTACTTGCAGTACTAAAAGCTTGTTGCATTTTTTGCAAAATACCGAAATCAAAACTTTCTTTACTTATTTCTTTTATAATTAAATTTGCTAAATTTTTTGTTTCGGTATTCACTATTTCTTTTTTATTTTTTGTAGCCATATTTAGTATTAACCTCAATTATAATATTTATTATAATATAAATAATAACAGTAGATTAAATATAATGATAGATTAAATTAATTTCTAGATATTTTTACTATGTTTATTATTAAAACTTTAAAACACATCTAGAAAATCATACTAGCACTGCGCTATTACCTAAAATTTCTATTGATACTATTTCACAATCTGGTTGACAATGATTTACTAAATCTAATATTGAAGATGATAGATTTTTAATATAAGGACCTTTTACATCATTCAATATACAATTAAATACATAATTATCTACTTCATCGCACTTATTAATATCATAGTATGGCTTAAATTTTTCTAATTCACTTACTTTTTTAAAACTCTCTGACTTAAATAATGATTTTGCTACATCATGTTCTTCAATATATTTACTAACAAGTAAAAACATAATGCTTTGCGCTAAACTCTTTTTAATGTTAAATTCTTTTAAACATTCAATAAAATTTTCAAAAAAACTTACTTCTTCAATTAATTGTTCAAAAGGAATTTGACAATTAGGAAACAATTCTTTATATAATTCTTTCTGTAATTCCTCTTTTGCAAAGTTTTTTAAATAAAAATTATTTATTAATAACTTGTAAAGTTCAAGTATCTTACTAGGAAAGTTAATTTTTAAAGTCCATTCCTCATTAATTTCTACAGAAAAGTTATTTCTTTTTGCCTCTAAGTAAAATAATTTACGTAAAATATCTTCATTATCTACACGCAGAACAAAAGTTAAGTCTTTAGAGTGAACTAAATCTGGAGCATGTTGCATTATTTTTTGATTAAGTTCATGTAGTGAATCACTACATACTAACAATTGTAAATCTTCAACAAAAATTTTTTTATTTCCTTTTTTTAATTCTTTTAAATTATTTAAATCATCTAATGTAATTTTTTTTTTGCAAAATATTATTAATTATTCTAATAATAAAGATTTTATCTTCATTATCGACATTTTGTATTACGGTAAAATTACCTGCTTTTTCTAAGTTTTTGTTACTTAACACGGTACAAATATTGAATCTACCTACACGCTTTTTCTCAAATCTAAGATATTTTTCAGTTGTACTAGATTGATCAATTGTACTAGGTTTACAAATACAAGAGAACATCTTTTCTTTTAACTTCATACAATTTACTTTATTAAATTAAAACGGCATAATTATATTTAGCTCAAAAATATTAACAAGTACTTTTATGATAAAATAAATGAATTTTTATTAAGAGGATGATGTAACAATGCTTTTTTTAAATGATTAGTGTGAAGATGAGTATATATTTGAGTTGTAGATATATCGGCATGACCAAGCAGCTCTTGAATGACTCTTAAATCTGCTCCGCCTTCAAGAAGATGACTCGCAAAACTATGGCGTAATATATGAGGGGAAACATGTTCAGGGTTAAGCCCAGTATACAGGGCAACAGATTTTAACAAAATAGCAAAGTTTTGTCTAGTCATATAACCAGCTACCGCTGATGAAGGAAATAAATAAATTAGATTTTTTGATTTAGCTTTATTAATAAAAAAATCTCTAATTTCAAGGTATTTAATAATACTAAGAACTGCCTGATCATTGATTACTATAACTCTTTCTTTATTGCCTTTACCAAGTACTGAAAATATTTTTCTTACAGTTCCTTTAGATGTGTTATTAGTTAGAATATCAGCAAGCTTCAGACTTACAAGTTCTGAGACTCTAAGACCGCTAGCATAAAGCAAATTAATCATCGCATTAAGCCGAATACCTTCCGGCGTATTGTCTTTGGAGCAATATTCTAGTATTAATTTAATTTGATCTATAGACAATATTATAGGGAGTTTATTTTGATATTTTGGTAAATCTATATTAAGAACTGGATTAAATTTAGTATGATTTTCACTAATTAAAAATGCATAATAGCTTTTTATAGTTGAGATTTTGCGATTTATAGATCGAGCATGTAAATTATTACTGGCTAGATATTCAATCCATTTCCTAATATTTCCCGTTGTGATATTTAATTCTGATATTTTTTGTGCAGCAAGATAATGTTGAAAATCTAATAGATCACGCTTATAGCTAAGTATAGAATTTTTTGATAATGCTCGCTCTGCTAAGAGCATTTCTAGAAATTGCGCAATAAACTCCATAAATTTTATTAAATTTCTACAATGGAGGCCAGGGTCGGAATCGAACCGACGAATAGAGGATTTGCAGTCCACGGCATTACCACTTTGCTACCCAGCCTAATCAATGTCATACCATAACTATACTGCATTCCAGTGAAAACATAAATTCTACATACGTTGACGTTATACAAATATAACAAAAATACATCACAAAAAGCAACTATTTTTTAGTATAAAAATAATTCTTACTGGATGATATTTAGCAATTTATCCTGCATAAAATGCAAAAATTAACTAACTGAACCAAGTATATAATCATTTTTAATATAAAAAATTCAATAATTGCTTAAAATATGGTTAATTGTTGGCTATTAAATCTCAGTTTATATTCGTTTTCTATTTTTTTTCAAATTTTTTTTGTCAAATTCTTAAGTATAAACGAAGCTAAGTAGAACTTAAAAGTTCTTTATTGTGAAGACTGTTACTAATGTAATATTAGTTACTGCTGTTAATTAATGTAGTTTATCACGTAAATAATTAAAGTATGGCATAATACTGTAAATTATTATTGCCATCAATGGCCTATAGTATATAATATTTAAAATATATTTTGATCTATGAAGCTATTACAAATTATTTTTATAATTACTATATACATTAATTTACATATATTTGTATTAGCAGAAAATTTAGAATCAGTTGAAGATAGTGAAAATGACGTATTTATTCCTCTTGATAAAAATCATCCTATTTTAAATCAAAAAGATAATATTTATAGTGCTGAATTTAAGAATTATACCAACGGTAAAATTATTGCTCTCAATAAAATTACTGCTACTTCTGAGGAAATAGGCTTGAAAGCTGGGGAAGAAAAATATTTTGGTAATATAAAAATTAAATTACACAAATGTATAAAAAACCTTGATCCATATAATCAAGATAATTATTTGTTGATGACTATAACGGAATATAAGATTGATGAAGATCCAACCCTACTCTTTCAAGGATGGATGGTTTCTTCAAGCATTTCACTTTCAACTTTTGAACATCCAATCTATGAAATTTTTGCTAAAGATTGTTTTTAGATGCAATATTTGATTTTAAGTTTAATATTTTTAATTCCAAGTCTTGGGATGCTTACAGGCTTATCGATTGCAGCTACTGTAGCATTTTTTTTGCTTAGTATTATAATAACAGGATTTATATCATTCATACAAAAACAAGAATTCAATAAAAAATTTTTTATTAAATTATATCCACGCTTTGGCTTTGATGATATATTCTGCATCATAAACAAAATAAAAACTGAACTATTATTCACTGCTTGGTGTTTTATCTCTTGTTTATTTGCAGTTCATCCTATTAATAGTCTAGTGACTTTCACTAAAGTTTTCGTACTCTTATTTCTTAGATTTGTTAGTAATGCTGTTACTTTTCAAAATGTACTATATATTAAAAATTCGTTAATATTAGGCATTATCACAGCAATATTACTATTCTTCATCGAATATTCTTCTCATGGATTTTTAACAAGAATGTTCAAAACTCATTTTGGCTTATATATGTTAGATCGTGGTTGTGCTTTACTATCCATTACTACTTGGGTAGCAATTATTATTTTGTTCTCTAACGGTCACAATATAAATTCCTTTATACTATATATAGTAGTGCTCTATTTATTAAGTATTTCCGACAGTTTAGCAAGTTTTTTAGGATTTAGTATAGGTGGCATAATATTTATTTTAGCAAGACTTATAAAAACAATATTTTTTAAATTAATTACAATAAGTTTAATCACTGGATCGTTACTATTTCCTGTTATAGCTAAACAAATAGATCCACAAAATTTATCTGAAAAATATTTAGCGACACAACCTTCTGCTGCTCATCGTTTATTTATTTGGCATTTCGTTGCAAACAAAATCATCATAAGACCGATCTTAGGATATGGCTTTGCTTCTTCTAAATATATAGAAACCGGTGATAATGCAATGATTGATTATAGAGGTGAAAAATTGCATCCTTTGCCGCTTCATCCTCATAATAATATATTACAAATTACTCTTGAACTTGGTATACTAGGATTAGCATTATTTTTATGCTTAGTGTATAAATACTTAAAAGAAATTGATAATATAAAGGTTTCCAATTTTAGAGCAGCTTCATATTCATGTTTTATAAATTATTATATTATCGGTATGATTTCATATAATATTTGGCAAACATGGTGGATATTAAGCGGTATTTGGATACTAGTTTTAATGAAGTTACTAGTTAAACCTGATATTATCATTGATAATTAATGTTATTTAGTATAGATATAGATATGAGATCAGTGCTCGAATATCATAACGCAACTTGATTGTGGTGTTATCTGAGTGTGGATCCACTTATACAATAAGCTACGTAGTAACATATAAATAATAAAAACATATGCTACAAAATTCAGAACTCTTACAAGAATATTTACCAATTGCTATATTTTTCGGTATTGCAGTATTGCTTTCAGTTTTAATAATGATTTTACCAAACTTATTATCGACAAAGAAGTATAATAAAGATAAGCTAGAGCCATATGAATGTGGATTTGAGCCTTTTAGCGATGCAAGATCAAAATTTGATATACGTTTCTACTTAGTTGCAATTTTATTTATTATATTTGACCTTGAAATTGCCTTTTTAGTGCCTTGGGCTATTAGCCTTAATACAATAGGTAAAATGGGATTTTTCTCGATGATGTTTTTCTTATTTGTACTTATTATTGGGTTCATATATGAATGGACAAAAGGAGCGTTAGACTGGTAGTAATATGGAACATGACTTTTATCAAGAAGACGAATTATTAAATAGTGGTCTTACTAATAGAGGATTTTTACTTAGTAAAGTTGACGAAGTGATAAGCTGGGCAAGAGCTAATTCTTTATGGCCTATGACTTTTGGGCTTGCTTGTTGTGCTGTTGAGATGATGCAGGCCGCAGCAAGTAGATATGATATGGATCGCTTCGGTATGTTATTCAGACCAAGTCCAAGACAGTCTGACCTGATGATAGTTGCAGGAACACTTACTAATAAAATGGCACCAGCACTTCGTAAAGTATATGATCAAATGACTGAACCTAAATGGGTACTTTCAATGGGTAGCTGTGCTAATGGTGGTGGCTATTACCACTTTTCATATTCTGTAGTACGTGGATGTGATAGAATCGTACCAGTTGATGTATATGTCCCAGGTTGTCCTCCAACCGCTGAAGCATTGATTTACGGGCTTATGCAGCTACAGAAAAAAATTAAACGCACTACAGGTTTTAAGTATGACTCTAGACAAACTCATTGAAAAACTTGCAGCTAAATTTAGAATTGTAATAACAAAGGTAGCAGTTAAAGATCACTTAGCTTATAAAATTGAGCCACATTTTTTATTGCCGTTTTTAAAAGCTTTAAAAGAATCAGAAGAATTACGTTTTACCGTCTTAACTGATTTATTTGGCGTTGATTTTCCAAAAAAAGAGAAAAGATTTGAAGTCGTATATAACTTACTAAGCCTAAAATTAAATAAAAATCTTATCATTAAAACACATATATCTGAAAAAGAGAGTATACCTTCAGCAATGCAGATATTGAGTGCCGCTTATTGGTATGAGCTTGAAGTTTATGATATGTATGGTGTAAATTTTAATGGCAATAATGATAAAAGACGAATACTCACTGATTATGATTTTGAGGGGCATCCTTTGCGAAAGGATTTCCCATTAACAGGCTATACGCAAGTAAAATATGATAAGAAGCTAGAAAAAGTAACTTATGAACCGGTTAATTTAGATATAGAATATCGTGAGTTTGATTTTAGCTCTCACTGGCACAGTCCAAGTTACGTTTTACCAGGAGACGAAAAAGCTGAAGAGTAATACATTATTTATGTATGCAGTTTACTTAACTAAAAATTAAACCGTCATTATTAGTAAGCAATGGCATTATTCTTACGCAATCTAATGAGTGTCATAGCATGACTTATACACAGCATTTAGTTAAAAATATCAATATTATTGATATTTTTAACTAAAACATGTGATAAAATATAAGTATAGAAAATCTAGAAATAAATAACAAAAATACTATGACTAACAAAACTATAACTCTAAATCTTGGCCCACAACATCCCGCGACTCATGGGGTTTTAAGGTTAATCCTTGAAATGGATGGAGAGGTTGTTAACAATGCAGATCCTCATATTGGATTACTTCATCGTGGTACGGAAAAGCTTATTGAACATAAAACATATTTACAAGCTATACCGTATTTTGATCGACTTGATTATGTTTCACCAATGTGCCAAGAACATGCATTTGCTTTAGCCGTAGAATCATTACTAGAATGCAGCGTACCACGCAGAGCTCAATTTATAAGGGTGTTATTCTCAGAACTAACAAGAATCCTTAACCATACATTAAATATAGGCAGCCAAGCTTTAGATATCGGTGCTACTACTCCTTTATTATGGCTTTTTGAAGAGCGAGAAAAAATCATGGAATTTTATGAACGTGTTTCTGGATCTCGCATGCATTCAAATTACTTTAGACCAGGTGGTGTTGCAGAAGATTTACCAGAAAATTTACTTGAGGATATAAATAAGTTTATAGAGCAGTTTCCTTCGAAACTTAATGATATTGAAAATCTCCTAAATGAAAATAGATTATGGAAACAACGTTTAGTAGATATAGGTGTTGTGTCTCAAAAAGATGCTATGGACTGGGGATTTTCAGGACCAATGCTTAGAGGTTCAGGTATAGCTTGGGATTTACGTAAGTCAAATCCTTATGATGTGTATGATGAAATGGACTTTGAAGTACCAATCGGCAAAAACGGTGATTGTTACGATAGATATTTAGTCCGTATACTTGAAATGTATGAATCTATTAAGATAATCAAACAATGTATAGTAAAAATGCCAAAAGGTCAAGTCAAAACTGATGATCCTAAATTAACACCACCAACAAGAGGAAAAATGAAAGAATCTATGGAAGCAATGATTCATCATTTTAAACTTTATACAGAAGGATATGATGTTCCAATCGGTGAGACCTATAAAGCTGTAGAAGCTCCTAAAGGCGAGTTTGGTGTATATTTATACTCGCAAGGAGGTAATAAACCTTATAGATGTCGTATTAAAGCACCAGGCTTCGCTCATTTACAAGGACTAAATTTTATGTCTAAAGGCCATTTAATTGCAGATGTTATTACTATCATTGCAACGCTTGATATAGTATTTGGCGAAATAGATAGGTAAGATCACAATGTGATTCAATTGATTTACTATAAGATGAGGAAGAAAACTATATCGTACTAAAAATATATGAATACCAAAATTACAAATTTTACATTTGCATTTGATAAAAAAAATTTAAATTTAGCAGAAACTATTATCAAAAAATACCCTCCAGAGGGGAAAAGAAGTGCAATACTACCACTACTTGATCTAGCACAACGTCAAAATGGTGGTTGGCTGCACGTATCTGCTATCGAATATGTAGCAAATATGCTAGAAATGCCTTATATGCGCGCTTATGAAGTTGCAACATTTTATACTATGTTTAATTTAAACCCTATAGGTAAATATCATATTCAAGTATGTACTACTACTCCATGCTGGCTGCGTGGTAGTGATAATATCATGAAAATTTGTGAAAAGAAATTAGCTATAAAACACAAAGAAACTACTAAAGATCAAAAATTTACTTTAAGCGAAATAGAATGTTTGGGAGCATGCGTTAACGCTCCTGTTGTACAGATTAATGATGATTATTATGAAGATCTCAATGAAGCAAAAATGGAAAAACTAATAGAGCAATACTTAAATGAGTTTAAGAGTAAAATGCAAAATGGCTAAAATACTTTTATTAATAATAACCTTCTATAAATATTTTATTTCTCCGCTACTTGGTAATAATTGCCTATTCCACCCTACTTGTTCAGAATATGCTAAAGAAGCTATAACAACACATGGTAGCATAAAAGGCTTATGGTTTACCTTTAGAAGAATCATCAAATGCCAACCATTTTGTAGTGGTGGATATGATAACGTTCCAACATCTATTAAAAATTCTAAAACACCTACTAAAAAAATATGAATTATATTTAAATCTTAAATATAAGAAAAATATTGATTAATTAAGTATCAGAATTTGCTCACTGTTTATTATGGAATATAGAAATTATTAATACATTACCTATCTAAGAATTTGCATTATTATTTGAGCGAATATAGAAAAACTAAATCTACTTAAAATAATAAAAATAGGATTTAAAATATAGCTAAATAGGAATAACTCACTTTAGTGATATCAAATCTCATAAAAAACTAAAGATTTTTTTCAAAAACATGAATAAATTAATCCCATTACCTCGTGAATTTTTTGCACGAGATACTAATTTAGTAAGTACTGAGTTAATTGGTAAAGTGCTATATTTTCAAGGCACAACAGCTATCATTACCGAAACTGAAAGCTATATAGGGGAAGATGATCCTGCATGTCATGCAGCACGAGGACGGACTAAAAGAACTGATGTAATGTTTGGTCCTGCAGGTTTTAGCTATGTCTATTTAATTTACGGAATGTATTATTGTTTAAATTTCGTTACTGAAGATGAAGGCTTTCCCGCTGCAACATTAATAAGAGGTGTATATGTCATTTCACATAATAATGTATATACCATCGATACTGCAAAAATTAAAAGTCAAATAACCGATGAGAAGACACAGAGTATAATAATACGTAAAAATAGACGAATCATGAAATTTTACATACCAAATCTTAAAGCATCAAATCTATATCTCAATGGTCCAGGTAAATTATGTAAATATTTAGGTATTAATACCTCGTATAATAAATGCGATCTGATAAATAATAAAGATTTTTTTGTCAGCGATATTGGATTAAATCTCCCATACTATAGTACTACACGTATAGGTATTACCAAAGGCACTGATAAATTATGGCGTTACATTGTTACTGATCCAAAAATGCTTTATTAAACATCAATATTTTATAAAACCAATTGCATTTTGATAAGCATATTAAACTAAAAAACTACTTTTTAGAAATATTTTTCTTAATACAAGTTAGTTAGTGAAGAGCAAATTAGTATTGTAAATACTTTTGCATAATGCATTCGAAAATATTAGTTTTGATGAACAATTTTTTTACAAGCCTTATATAAAGCAGTAAATCAAATATTATATCATCGATCATCATATCATTTTACATAATTTCTATTTTTGATGCATTGCGTCTAATAATAAATAATGTACCAATAAGATTACATATTGATTTATGTATTCAAGAACGTATAACAATCTATCTAATAGAATAGAAAACATTTAAAGCAATAGAAACTAAAGCAAATTGAAATCTTATACTAATAAAAGTTGATGCCAAACATCATGATGATTAATAAAACATTGATAAGAATTATTGTAGATCAAGTTAATTATATGATTAAGGCATTAAGTATAAGCATAGTAACTATTCTTACGACGTGAAATAGTTTTTGCATTATTGTGAAGAAATGACGTAGTAATTGACGAAGCAACCTCATGCAATTGATTTACATAAGCAATGGAATTGCACACTACACTTCTGTCTCTTCTAAGATCACTGTAGAATCAGCAAGTTTAGTAATTTTTTCAATTTTTAATCGAGCTTCTTTTAATTTTTTTTCACAATGATTCTTAAGTAAAATACCCCTTTCAAAACTATTAACTGCCGTCTCTAGATTCTCTTGTCCAGTATCTATTTTTTTTACAATTTCCTCAAGCTCTCTTAAAGCTTCTTCAAAGCTAATATTGTCTTTTAAAGTTTTAGTATTAGTCATTTATTTTTATTTTTTAATGGTTATCTATAGTAGGTTATTCGTAAGTTGTTTGAGGTATAAGTATCGTTTTGAGCTTACTACTATCAAAAGTTTTCTTAGGCTCAAAAATACTCCCGTGCATTCTTATATTAAGCTGCGTTAAACTAACTTTATCAGAAGATGTATGTAAGTTATTTAATTTAACAAACTTGTCTGGAATATAAAATGATAAAATACTAGAAGAATCTATATCAAAATTATATATGTTAACTGTACAAGAAGCTGCGCCACTACTATATTGTGTTGCAAATTTTATGTTCTTTAAAAGAACAATACCTTTTTGTAATTCAATATCGCCGCTTATATCTCTAATATTAGTTCGTCCTGTTGTTATAGAACTATTTATATCGTTATCTAAATTTTGTACATTATAATCAGATTTATTAATTTTTTCTATAAAAGAATCAATGCTAAAATTATTAACATCTATATTGTTGATAACAAATTGTGATTTTGTACTAAGATTATATAGCTGACTTTGAAGGCTATTACCGTTAGTCCATAAGCTACCGCTTATACTTACTTTTCCACCACTCCAAGTAAATATGTTATGCATAAGAGCCAAAATTTTGTTTAAATCTATTGTATTTACAGCATATACGAAATTGATAGAATAAGGTTCTAATAAAATATTACCACTACCTTGAAACTTACCACCTAATAGTTCTGCTTCAATATTATTAAATTGTAATAGATTATTATGATTTGCTAAATAAAATTTAACATTTCTGAATATAAAATTATTTTGTGATAATGTTGATAATGTACCATAAAATTGCAATATAGCATTATTTAAACTATATTCATTTACTAATTTATTTCTTAAATTAAGCATTTCTCTCAATGACAATAAATCAGTAGTTAAATGACCATCTTTAATTTCTACCGTCAAAGATGGCAATACACTTGAAGTGTCTAAATGCAATCTAGTCGATAAAGAGCTATGCGCAGTTTTAAAATCTAAATTACTAATCTTGATATTAGCCGGTAGGATTTTAGCAAGTAAATTCATTTTGTCAAATACATGATCATGATACTTAACGCTATCTATCAAAATATCTAAATTCGCTAAATAGCCTATTGTTCTAATAGGAATAAACTTACTTGGATAATCTAAAGTTTGCATATCTTTAGTTAAATTCTCTGTAAATCTGATAATAGGCGAAATTATTGGATAGGACTTCCCGCTTAAATCAAGTGAAGATATATTAAGCGTAGCATCTATACGAGGTGTTTGAGCAATAAATTTACTAGAAAAACTTCCTGATAAATTTAAATTATCCGTTTTAAGTAATAAATTTTTAAAAAATAAATCTATTAAAGTAAGTTTTAAATCTGATGACAAGACAAAAGGTACAGATTCTTGAATGGTAAGATTATTAAACCCTAAAATACTCAGTAATGAATTCATATCATTATGCTTTAAATATAACTTTCCATCGAACATACTTCGAACAGCATTCTGTGTTACATTACCTGTAAGCCTAAACTCTCCACCGGACTTAATATTACCTGAAAGTTCATTTATGTTTAACGTACCCTTTGATAAGTTAGCAGCAAAGACTATTTTTTCTAGCGCTTCATTATTACTTAAAATTATTTCGTTAATTGCCACATTTGCTTTAAGTAATTTATCCGCAAAAATAAATCTAATATTTGAACCAAAAGTATTAAATGTTACCACTGCATTTGGTAAAATTAACGAACTTAGATCTATTTTATGGAAATCTAGTTTTACATTAGTAGTAATATTAGTATTTTTAGCAATGTTAACAAAGCCATTACCTATAATAAAAGATGATTCTATAACTATGTCTTTTAGCTCTATTTCATCTGCATTATTTGAAATATTAAATTTAATATTCACTGGCTCATTTTGATTAAATTTATTCAAAAGATCCTTTAAATCGGGTAATATAGTATATATTACCGAGGCTAAATTTTTTATCTGACACTTACCTCTACCGCTAGTAAGCTTAAAATCTTTGTAAAGCTGTGATAACTTAGAGCTATAATCATTATTATCAATATTAAGCCTAAAATCTACTATATCATCACGTTTATTAATGGAACCTGAAATTTTACCTATATTGTTACTAGTAATAGTAAATATGTAATTAGAGGATAGAGCATTTTCTTTTTTTAAAATACAATTATTAAAATTTAAGATAGAATAGTCTTGTTTATTAAAAATACTTAGATTAGTAATATTTAGATTTATATTTTGTAATTTATATTTAAAGAAATTCTTGATTAATTCTTCGTGATTATAAATATTGATTACATTAGAACTTGCATAAAATTTAGCATCTAATATATCTATTTGATTAATTTTAGGATTAAACTTTATAAGCGACCACAACGAAAAATGGATTTTAATCTGCTCTAGATCGAACTTTCCATCTTCCTTTATCGTATCAATACATAAATAGGGGAAAGGGAATTTATGGATCTGTATTTTTCTAATATTTTCTCTTGTAATACCGAAATGATTAACCAAATTATTAGTCACAGAATTATAATTCACAAATGGTAATACACTAAAAATTATAAATAATAATGTAAAACAAATTATAATTCCGACAACTATTTTTTTGATCATGTCTGTAAAAAGTTTTAAATAAATATATTATTATATAATAATAATCAAAATTTAAAGGTAAATTAATGAATTCTTTAAAAAATTTAATTTTAATTGGTGTAATAAAATCATGTCATGGAATTCAAGGTCATGTCATTTTAAAATCTTTTACCGAGCCTTCTACAAAAATACTTGAAAGAACCCTAGTAAATGAGTCAGGAGCTAATATACGTATTAAGCTAATTAGTCAAAATGCCAAAGGAGAATTAATTTGTACATTTAATGATATAGCTACTCGCAATGAGGCTGAAAATTTAAAAGGTTACAAAATATTTTGTTTAAGGACAAGTTTACCTAAATTAGAAGAAGATGAATTTTATATAGCTGATTTAAATCATTTACAAATATTAGATCAATCTAATAAAGAAATAGGTAAAATTAAAAATATTCTTAACTTTGGTGCTGGTGATATAATTGAAATAGAATTTTTAGATAAAACAACCGAATTATTACCTTTTAATAAAGAATTTTTTCCTATTATAACTAAAGATTATGTGATTTTAAATTATCAAACAAAAGTGTGAGTACTTATTATTTTTGAATCTATATTTATAATGCTTGAATTTTTGCAAATAATACCCATAAATTTCGAGGGATATTCTTAATTGTTGTATAACATTATAAAATACTTAAGGTGAAAATTCCTTTTATCTGTAGATTCAATATTATATCACACAATATTTTATCTTAATAATCTGAAAGATATATAATGTTTATTTTGACTTTCTATGCTAATAAAAATAAGTAACTTACTTCAAAGTCAAATATTAGTAGAAACTTTAGTATATAAAACTCTCTTTTTCCATCTGAAGATTCTTAAATATGAATAAATTTTGATATTAGAGAGTAAATGCATTTCAAAAAAACTTCTCTAATAATCACATAATTTTCAAATGCATTACGAATAATTTATACTGCTTAAGTTAGAGACAATTGATATATAGTGCTACAATTATAAACGATATAATGTATTTAAAATATATGGATTGAAAATTAAGTTGCAGGGGAGCTTGATATCAAAATTTGAATTAAAAAATAAGATGTGTGCTTAAATTATTGTGTATATTAAGCAAAATCTTTTAATTTGCAATAAAAATGGAATACAAAACACTACATTTTAATGTAAATTTGTTTACAGATAACCTTTTATAAAATATTATCAAAATAACCTATTAAAAGAAATGCATTCCTATGCCTAAAGCTTTAAAATACTCACTTATTATATTTATAACTATAATATTATTATTAATAATAATCCCTTTTTTTATCCCTTTAAATAATTATAAAGGAGTATTAATAGATAAAGTTAAAGAGGCTACAAATAGAAATTTAACTATTAACGGCGATATAAAATTATCTTTACTACCAACTCCTACAATATCACTATCAGAAATTAAATTATCATCAATAAACGGTGCAAAAGTACCACATCTAGTCTCAGTTGAAGCTGTTAAAGCATCGTTGAGGCTTTTTCCTCTTTTTAGAGGCGTGATTGAAGTAGCTTTGATAGAATTGCAAAAACCTACTATAAGTTTAGAAGTGTTGGATAACGGACAAAAAAGTTGGCAACTTTATATATCTAATAATAACAATACGATAAATAACAATAACACTGTGCAATCTAATTATACTCAAACTGTATTAGAGCTTCCTATTTTAATTAGTCATTTAAAAATTAAAGGCGGTAAAGTAATATACATAGAAAAAAATAACGAAAAAATATTTAATGATATTAACTTAGAGACTAAAATGAAAAGCATTAAAGGCCCTATAGATTTTACTATAGCTTTAAATGCTTTACAACAGCAAATTCATATAGATGGACATGTTAAAGAAATTGGCAAAATAATTCCATTAAGTACTAATATTAATCTTGCAGGTGCAAAAATTAAAATCGATGGGAAATTTGATAGTAAAAATAATTCTTTTATAGGTAACGCAAATATTAAAGGTAATACTAAAACTTTAGGTATGCCTTATGATTTAAACAATGATTACACACTAACTATGTCAATTAGTGCATGTAGTAAAAACATAAATATCAGGGATGCTAGGCTTCATTATCCCAATATAGAATTACTAGCAAATACAAATTATGATATGGAGCGTAATAATCTAGAATCAAATATCATTGTAAATCCAGGTAACTTGATAACCAAGATTCAATCTAATTTAGATAAAACGAATATTCTGCTACAGGCTGATAGTTTAAAACCTATACTTGATGCTTTAAAGCTGAAAACAGATGAATTACCACCTATTATTAACCAAAAACTTATACTCACTACTAATGTAATTAGAGATCCTCAAGCAATAAAATTGCAAAATATTAATTTATCAGCTACAAATAGTAATATCACTGGAGAGATTGTGCTTAAGAATTTGACGGAGAATATCATTATTTTACATAATCTAAAAATTAATAATTTTGAATTATTTATGTCTCTTATTGGAGTAAATAATTTAAGTAAAATTGGAATATTACAGTTAAACGGTGAAGTGCAAAAAGTTAAAGATACTTTCAATATTAATAATAAAATATCTGTTTTGAATACTAACATATCTATTAAAGGCGATATTAATTTAGCGAATCAAAAACCTAATTTTAATCTTAAATTATACAGTCCATTAGTGAATTTGGATAAAATCTTTTCAAGTAACAGCGCTATTAATACTTCAAATAAAACTAATAATCCTTCTAATCACAATATAGATACCGATAAAAATAATTCTCCTTGGTCAAATAATCGAATTAACTTAGGATTTTTAAATGAAATTGAAGGGCAATTATCAGCAAATATTGATAAAGTAACCAATAACTCATTAATAATAAATAATTTAAAAGCAAAATTAAATATCATCGGCGGTAAACTAAATATTAATGCAGTTAATGGCAGTATTTACGGTGGCGAGCTAAATAGTACAGGTTATATAAATTCAGGAAAAGAACAAGACGTTGCAATCAAAATTAATTTAAAAAATGCATATCTCAAAAGATTAACAGCACAATCTAGTAAAATAAAAATAACAGATGGACTATTAAGCTTTACAATTGATCTCACTTCTCATGGTAATAGCGTTTATACATATGTTAACAATCTAAATGGACAGTTTAATATAAATAGTGATAACGGAGAAATAAGCGGATTTGATTTAAATCAAATCGCACATGCCATTGATAATGCGAAAAATATCGAAGGAGTCTTAAGTCTTATTAACAGTTCCTTTAGAACTGGATCGACATCTTTTAAAAATTTAATTGTCCATGGAAATTTAAAGCAAGGTAATCTTAATTTAAATAAATGTATTTTAGATGCTGCACCAGTTACAGCGAGTGCAAGCGGTCAAATTAACTTGCCTCAATATGTTATGAATATTAATACAAGTATTAATATTGCTAAATTACCTCCTATAACTGTTAAACTACATGGATTTATAAACAATATGCATTATAAATTAGATACTCATGCTATTCAAAATTATTTAGTTAAAAACGTCTTTAGGGTTATTAAAGATCTAAAAAATAGCAAGAAGAAATCTGAAAATATTATTCAAAATGCTTTAGATCTAAGAAAAACAAAAGATATAGATATAAAGAAAGAAAGTAGCAATATCCAAGAAAGCGAACAAGTAGATCCTGTAAACACACTATTACAGAAAGGATTAAAAAAATTATTTTAAATAAATGCTTTAATCCTAAAAGGAGAAATATCCCTATCAGGATCTAAGACAATATTATTTAGTTAGAAAATCTTTTTCAGTAATTTTTTTATTGTTGCGTCATCATAAGCATCATTACTAGCTAAAGCCGTACTACACTGTACTTAGAAATTATCTTGTTATTTTTCCAAATAGAACTTAAGCTATGCAAAATTTCAGCGTCCATATATAATATTAGATTATTAAATTTCTATTATAAGTTGTCATGACATTTATAATTAGTTTTAACAAATTTTTATAGATTTTCTTTTTCTGAGTGATATGAATCTTTTAAAAATCAAAACCTTTTTACAACTCAACAATTGTAGTGATAATCTATGTTTTATCAATGACTACATAATTATACACTAAACTTCATAAAATGAATATTTAATCATATTGTTTTTTCTATGATAATGTTGAATATTTTTAAGAAGTTTATGAAAACATATAAATAAAATCACTCATATAAAAATAAATTTATGGCCGGCCTTTCACGTTAAATTTCAATTTTAACTTCCATAAAATTAACCGAATATTATATCTCTCAGAGAATGTATAGTACTCGTTGAAGATAAAAGTATAAATATAAAACACAAATAAAATATTGAATATGTAAAAAATCGCTTTGCTTGTTTATTATCAGGTGTATCATAGAATAAAGAGAAAGCATAATATAGGAATACTAACCCAATTATACAGACAATTATTAAATATATATCATTATTCATTCCAATAAAAAAAGGCATTAGAGAAACAATAAATAAAATAATGCTATAAATTAGAATTTGTTTCTTAGTATATAAAGTACCTTTTACTACGGGCATCATCGGTATTTTGCAGTGTTTATAATCATCATTACAGAATAAAGCAATGGCCCAGGAATGTGGAGGAGTCCAAATAAAAATAATCAAAAATAATATAATCGACTCTAGAGATATAGTATTGCTTACCGCTGCATGACCTATTACTGGAGGCAATGCCCCAGATACTCCACCAATAACGATATTTTGTATCGAACGACGCTTTAACCAAATAGTATAAATACAAATATAATAAAAAATAGTGAATAGTAGTAAAAAAGAGGCCAGTATATTAACACATAAAGCCATAAAAAATACTGCAAAAAACCCTGTAATCAAACCAAAAGATAAAGCTTCATCAGGTTCTATAACACCCCTTACTATCGGTCTGTTTTGAGTGCGTTTCATTAATATGTCAATATCTCTATCATACCACATATTCATTGCCCCTGCACTACCTGCACCAAGAGCTATACAGATAACAGCAATACCTGCAATAAGCGGATGTATTGAATCAGGAGCAAGCCACATACCTACAAAACCAGTAAAAATCACAAGCGACATTACACGCGGTTTCATAAGTAAAATATAGTCTTTTACAGTACTTTGTGAATTATTGATCTTATTAAAATTGATTTGTGTTACTAAAGAACTCATATGCAATATTTTTTAATTAAATATAAAAAATATTAGGTTAAAAATCAATGATTGACTTTGATACAAGAAATGTATATATTTTTTTGTAATTAAAAAGTTAAGGATATTAACAGTGACAAAAATTGTTCGTTCTAAATATAAAGCTAGTAGAAGACTTGGGGTAAGTCTATGGGGTGATAGTAAGGATGCTTTCAATACACGCAATTATCGTCCTGGACAACATGGGCAGAATACAATGATTAAAACCTCAGACTATGGGTTACATTTAAAAGCTAAACAAAGATTGAAATGTTACTACGGTCGTGTTACTGAAAAACAATTTAGAAATATTTTTGCACTTGCTCAAAGAATGAAAGGTAATACTGGTGAAAATTTTATTGGGTTACTTGAAAGCAGGCTTGATACTGTTGTTTATAGAATGAATATAGCGCCCACTATTTTTGCTGCACGACAGTTAGTATCACATGGACATATTAAATTAAACGGCAAAAAAGCCGATATAGCAAGCATAAGACTAAAAGAAGGTGATATTATAGAAATTAAAGAATCAATACAACAAATACCACTTATTCAAGAATCTATTTCAAAGCAAGGGCAAACAACACCAGGGTATTTATCATTTGATATACCTTCATTAACAGGTAAATATTTAAGAGTCCCAGCTCTTTCTGATGTGCCATATCCTTTTGAAGCAGAAGTACACTTAGTAATCGAGTTATATTCTCGTTAATAATTTTAAAATGTAGGTTTGTACCTGTTTCTTCATATTACTTACTATCTACATACGAAATAAAGGTAAAAGTAGATTAAACGTCTTAGCTAAGAGCGGTATATTTGATTTTGTTATTTTTTTTAGATTAAACCATCATATAAAAAGCTCCTAGTAATTTATGGTTACGTCTAACAATTCCAACTCTTTAATCTAAAAAGTGCCGTAATCATAAAATATATTATAGCATTTTTTATATGCAATATGCGCTCTAACAAAGAGTATTTTCGTATACGTAACAATGCATTCGTAATTAGTATATCGATTGTTAATATAATGATAATGCCAACTTAAGTATTCTTTTTATTGAATTATCTTATTTAGTAAAAATCTGATAGTAATGACTAACTGAATATATTATATAGAAAATAACTGTTCTAAGATTCTACATATGGAATGCATTTAATAATTAGATGTATAATTTTTGTTAACAAGACAAAATTATGTACGCTTTTAGATATTCTCGTTGATATAACTTTTACGCTCCCCTACTACAAATCGTATCAAAACTTTTTATACTTATTAAGTTACCAATTTTACAAACACAATAATTAAATGACTTTAAAAATACAATTAAAAATGCAACATAAGAATTTTGCAGAAAAATTAACTCGATATTCTAATAAGAAAGAGTCAAATTAATGACAATAAAATTTATATAGCCTCTATCAAATAGATTTATTATTGATTCTAGACAATTTTTACAACATGAAAATGCTAAGCTTCTTAAAACTATATCAAAGAAAATATTGTGTTAAGATATATAGATACGATATTAAAGATAAATTCATGAAATCACTTTTTTCAAGAGTTTAGTATACTGTATTACTTATCCATACCATAGTATTTGTAAAATTTCTAAACATATCAAAATAACATTTATTGAGCATACACTAGTGCACTCTACTATATTTGAAGTAATAATCTCAGGTCTTGATCAATTAATCACTGAAAGTAAAAATTAACATATTATCTATATAATGCGCTTCAGATACATTAATTACACACTTAAGTAATAAAAAAATTATAATGGACTAAATGCTATTACAACAAACTTTAAAAGATATTTATACCGTATACTCTAATGCTTTTAATACATAATGACTATAAATGGTTTTATAGTCTTATATAAATAGTGAAAATTTGTACATTAAAATAAACTTATTATGCACAAGAAACATTGTGTCATTTTAACGATATTCTAATAAGAGTTTTTTAAGATTTCTTTATAGACTTCAAGATTTTTTCTAAGCATAAGATCAAGAGAAAAATTATCAATTACAGTATGACGCGCAGCTTCTTGTATTTTCTTAGCAGTATCAGTACCTAAAATTGAGAAACAATAATCTATTTTCTGTGCTAATGCTTCAGCATTATTTGGCTCTACATGAAAACCAGTTATATTATTATTTATTGTTTCTACTGCTCCACCGAGATTAGTGGCAATAACAAGCTTCTCCATAGCCTGCCCTTCTATAATAGTACGTCCAAACGCTTCAGGCTCAATTGAGGCAGAAACAATAATATCAGAAATCCCATATAGACTTATTATATCAGAATCATTACCGAAAATTTGAATTTTATTTTGAAGTTTTAGAGTAGCTATGAGCTCTTTCACTCTATTAGTAAAATTAGGATGCCTAGATATATCACCGACCATTAAACAATAAAAATCTCTATGTTTTAACTTACTTAATGCTTCTACTAATACAAGATGACCTTTCCAGCTAGTCATTCTAGAAGGCATTAATATTATAGGTACATTACTCGGTGCATCATATTTATCACTACATTTTTTAAGTTTTTCTGGTGTTAAATTCGCTGGATCAAAATAATCACAATTTACTCCACGTTCAATTACTACTATTTTACTTTCATCAACTTTATAATTTTTAAGCAAATACTGTTTTACAAAATTAGATACAGCGATTACTTTTTCGCCTTTTAGCATTATACTATTATAATATTTTTTAAAACTATTTGGAATATTATAAACCCCATGAAAAGTAGTAAGAAATTTAGCATTGGTCCATTTTGTTGCTAGATACGAACTCCATGCAGGAGCCCTTGATCTTGTATGCACTATATCAACATGATATTTTTTGATTATTTCTGCTATCAATTTTGCATTATTAACAATTATACAAGGATTTTTACTGCTACTATTCATTTCAATATGTAATATATCTTCCTTATCTAACTCTTTAACTAGAGTACCGCCTGCTGAAATTATTATAGGAGTATGACCAAGAATTTTAAGATATTTTGCAACTTCTATAGTACCTCGTTCAACTCCTCCCGAAACAAGAGCAGGAACTACTTGCAAAATAGTATATTTATTGTATCGTTTACTTGACTTTAATGCAGGCATTTAATCTCAATCTATTAAAATAATTATTAAAAATGCACAAGCTTTATAATAAAACACAAGACAAATTTATTGTCTATGATAATTATAGAATAATTAATACAAATATTCCATCTGTAATTTTTTTACACGGCTTGATGTCTAGTATGCAATCAACTAAGGCTATCTATTTAATAGATTATTGTAAAAAAAACAATTATAATTTTATTGTTTTTGATAATTTCGGTCATGGCAATGCATCTGGACAATTTGAAGATCAAACAATTAGTGATTGGTTAGAAGGCGTTGCGCTTATTTTAGACAAATTAATTGATACGGAGGCAATATTAGTAGGTTCTAGCATGGGAGGATGGTTAGCACTTCTTGCGGCCTTAAGATTTCCTGATAAAATAAAATGGCTTATATGTGTTGCTCCTGCTCCAGATTTTACTGAAAATATTTGGCAAAATATCTCGTTAGATGATCAAAATAAAATGAAAAAAGAAGGAATAATAGAGGTCAGTAGTGAAAATTGCAAACATAAATATCCTATTAGCTATAAACTGATAGAAGATGCAAAAAAACATTTATTATTGAGAAAACAACAAATTGAAATAAATATACCTGTACATATAATTCATGGCATGTTAGATAAAAATGTACCTTATAATGTTTCAGTAAAACTATTAGAAAAAATCACTAGTAAACAAATAGTAATGAAGCTAATTAAAGATGGTAACCATAATTTGTCGAGAGAAGAAGATTTAAAAGTAATAACAAATTCCTTAGAAGAAATGATAAGTAATATTAAATAAGAAATAAATATGTATCGCAAAATAAATAAAGTGCATGATTTTAAAGAAGTTATAAGAGCAATAGATCAAACTGATAATACTAGCTTGGTACTTTTTGACATTGATGAAGTAATTGTAATGGATAGCCATGAATCTAGGTTAACACATGATTATAGAAAAGAATTAATGGAGAATATTGAAGCAAGACTTACTAGAAAAGAATGCGAATTATTGCTTAGTATTATTCTTAAAACAAAAAAAGCAAGGTTCGTTAATTCAGATATTATAAAAATATTTGCTCTACTTAAAGCGAAAAATATTCCCGCAATGGGACTTACTAAACTTCCTACAGGTAAATTTGGGATAATTGAAGATATGATTGCATGGAGAATGCATGAACTTACTGAATTAAAGGTAAATTTTCAAGAATTTTCACCTTTAAAAGATGAGATAATAATAGAAGATTATAATGCTGGTTACGGTAAACCTACATTAAAAGACGGTATAATTTACACTGCAGAATATGATAAAGGAATTGTGTTTGAGTATGTATTAAGTAAAACAAATTATTACCCACAATCAATAATATTTATCGATGATATAGAAGAAAATTTATTATCATTACAAAAAACTTGTAATAAGCTTAAAATTAATTATCAAGGATTTGAGTTTACTGGTTCTGCTATCATTCCTGAACCTAAACTTGATGCACAATTAGAAAAAATTAGATTTGAAATTCTAGAAAAAGAATATAAATGGTTAACAGATGAGGAGCTGAAAAAGCATATTTTATCATCTAGTATCTTGTCCACAGTATCCAACTAAAAATGTTAAAACAAAATACGGTTTTAATTACTAGATTCGATCGTCAATCTACTAAATGATACCTATTCAAATTATAATATATATGCCTGCAAAACTTATTATTCTTATTACTTTATTAATATCACTTTCTACTATTGCGCATAAAAAGGAAGAAGAAAAAATTATAGACGTAAAAGCTACTAAAATACAAATTGCCAAACTTTATGATGTATTTAATATTGTAGGACAATGTCAAAATGATAATAGCCGAGATTATTATGCTAATACTACCGGAGTAGTAGAAAAAGTCTCTGCACAGCAAGGAAAAATAGTAAAAAAAGGGGATATATTACTTGTTATAGATCAAAACATAGCAGAAACTACTAAATCTAGAGCATCAGCTTTATTAGATATAAGACAAGAAGATTATAATAGAAAAGAAGCTTTATTTGCCAAAAAATTTGTAAGCAATGAGGCATACAAAATGTCAAAAAGTGCACTTGAAGATGCAAAATTGAATTATTCTAAGGCTCTTAAAATATATAATGACATGATAATTACTGCACCATATTCCGGTAAAATAGGTGTGATTAAGTATATGGTTGGTGATGAAGTAAAAATAGGAGACTATCTTTTTAGCATTACTGGAACAGAAAATGAACAAAGTATTTTTATTGAATTACCTGAATCGTTAAGTGAAAAAGTTCGTGTCAATACTGAAGTTTTAATTGAAGGCAAAATTAAAAGCACAATCGATACAGTATCACATTACTTATCAGAAAACGGTACTTTTACAGCTAAAATTATTTTACCTGTTGGGACAAAAATTTTACATAATAGCTTTGTAGATGTGAAGCTGATAATTAATCCTCACCAAAATCTAACAATTCCTGAAAGTTGTATTCAACGAAATAATCAAGGTCATTTTATTTATAAAATAATAGATGGTAATACAGTGAAACAAGTATATGTACAAATAGGCACACGTACAGAAGGACGAATTGAAATTACCTCTAATGATATTAAAGAAGGTGATTTAGTAGTTATCGAAGGTATGACTAAAATTGATGATGGCTCAAAAGTCAAGATATTTGATGAATGAAGTAATAACGCTTTATTTACAAATAACCTCTAAAAATTCTGCTGCTGAATTTAGCACTATTAAACTCTCATTATTATTTAGAAATCTTCTTACTGCTCTTACAATTGAGATGGGAGAATTTGGATCAAATGTCTCTATAGGGTTTGATACATCCCTAACATAATCAAGTTCTGATGCAATAATAGGTATTTTATATACTGTAGCCTCAATTAAAGGTAAACCGAGTGATTCTGATTTTGATGGATAAATTACTACTGAAACTTGTGTATATAAGTCTAATACTTCGTTATAAGATATTTCGCCTAAATTAACTATATCTAATTGGTATGTTTGTATTTGCTCTAAAAGCTCAGGGTATAATTCAGTATTTATAGTTAAAGCAAGAGAAGGTTTTATACCTATACCAGCTAAAATTTTCCATGCTTTAAGTAAATTAAAATGATTTTTATGAGCCTCACCACTTGCAGGATAAAAAAAATCATATTTTTTAGTATGATTTAAATTTTTTTGAATAGTTTTAGGTGAAAAAGGTAGTACTGCAATATCAATATCTTGATCTAAAAACTCTTTAGCAATTCTTAGCATAGACTCAGTTTGTACTATATATCTTATATTATTAAATTTTAAACCTAAACGTAACCAAATCTTTTTTATTAATATTAAAATTGAGTAGCGATTATTTTTCAACGGTTCTAATAAAAGTCTATTTTGTAAAAATACAATTACCTTACTTTTTATAGGAAATAATGGTGGTAATCCATGAAAGCATAAAACAGTATCACTCATTTCACAATTTTTTCTTAATTTCCATTCTCCTAATAATCGTGATTTTATAAAAATAATATTTTTAAAGAAATGAGAGAAATTTAATTTACTTCTTACTCTTTCATCTAGATAAATATACTTACAATTATTAACAAAATCTTTAACGTTTAAAATCTCTTTTAATAAAACTAGTCCACCACCTGAGTGAATACCAGGACTATAAAATATAAAGCTTTGGACTATTTTCGACTTTTCCTGATCCATTTATATATTTTTGTAATTGTTGTATTTATTCCATGTCTTCTTAAAGAATATATTATTTCTGTAATTATAGAAGTATAAAATCCTCCAATAATTTTCTGATCTGTCATAGCAAGAGCTAATTGATACGATTTTATGTAACCATTTTTCTTTAAAAAAACAGCAATATCAGACAAAAACTGATGAGTTGACCCTTTTATCATAATCATTTCTTCCTTTGTTAATTTTTTTAAAAAACCTGACCATAAATCCTCATATTCCTCTAATTGATTTAAAGCAGTATTAGTAGTTTGTGCAGCGTGGATTCGAGACTTTATTAACACTTCATGATCAAAATAAATAGAAGATACTCGAAAAAATTTAAACCATAAATCATAATCATGTGTATATTTTAAAGATTCATCAAATAAACCAATTTTTTGAAACAATATACTAGGAATTAATAATGTACATCCATGAATTAAACTATGCAAAAGCGGAAATAGTGAAATATCTAATTTTTCTTTTGAATATCTTTGATCTGGTTTTACACAATATAAAGAATGTGATTTCTGATCAATTAACTCATAACCACAGTAAACAATAACATCCTTATTATCTAATTTATTTAATATATTGATTTGATGTTCGATTTTATTAGGATAATATACATCATCGTGGCTAAGCCATGAAAAATATTTTCCTTTCATGTTTTTGATGCCGCAATTTAAAGCTGAACCGCACCCACCATTCTCTTTATAAAGATAACATATTTTATCACCATAGGATAATGCAATAGTTTCAGTTTCATCTTTAGAACCGTCATTAACAACAATAATCTCAATATTTTTGTAAGTTTGTGCTAATGCACTATCGATAGCTTCACGCATATAATTAGCACCATTATATACTGGAATAATAATTGAAACTAATGGGGAATATATGTTTTGTTTCATCCAACTAACTTGTTAGAATGCGGAATTAATCTAATTAATATACTCACTAGTAAACTAATTATGAAAGTAATAAATGCTAAAGCTAAACTACCTGTAACTGGATAATTGACATGATTAAATTTTGAAAATTCTATTGCTATGTATTGTAATCTATCTAGTAACCAAACATGAATAAAATATATGCAAAAACAATTATCAGAAATACATTTCAATAATTTATGATAATAGACCGGCACATTCATTGTTTGTAATACTAGAAATATTCCTATGGATGCGATTATAACATTTGGAGCTAAATATACATATGCAGTTTCATCAGGTATAGAGGAATTTATATTTAATTTCCAAGTTACAACAAAAGTAAATATACTCCCTATACAATATAAACTTAACCAACAATATGTAGGAAATTTTGATCCAATATTTTTTCGTATTAAATATGATCCTAAAATTGCATAACCAGAATATTTAAAAACATTACCAATTGCTATCAAATCTATGATTGATAAGTAATAATAAGTATTAACAGTATTAAGACTAAGCCATAATATTAAGAAATAATAAGCAAATTTTGTATCTTTAATCATTTCATTAACAATTAGAACAAGGATTGATAATAATAAATAAACTCCTAGCATATAATAAACAAATTCTAGATGATACATTGCAGGTTCATGAATAATACTATTTAATACAGCAAAAATATTAAATTGTTCTCCTATATTATAGGAAACCCAATATTTATATAAAATACTCCAAAATATTGATGGAATTAATAATCTTTGTACTTTATACCATAATTTTTCTATTGGCATACTATTGTGAAGTGCTAAAGAGCCTGATAACAATATAAACAACGGCACAGCCACTCTACAAAAAGAATTTATAAAATTAGATATGATGAAATTTTTAGAAAAAGGTACAAAAGAATATTTATAAAATGATAAAGCTATCGAATGAATTATAATTACCATAAAAATAGCTAAAGACTTAGTTAAATCTACCCAAACTATACGGCTATTATTTATTGTCATTATCATTTCTATTTAAAAACTTAAAAAATGTTGCTTGCATACGCTCTAATATAAAATCTCGCAAAAAGCATTTTGAAGCATTTTCCGCAAATGTTTTATAAGAAACTTCATCAACTATTGCTCTTTCAAGCTCATATATTATTCTATCAGTAGAAAGCGAATTACACAAATATCCTGCATTATTTTCTGCTATATATTTGCTTGGAGAAGAATATTCAGGTGCATGACAAAAAACCGGTCTACCGGAAGCAAAATATGTAACTAATTTTGAAGGAAAACTCGTACTTGATTCTTTGTAAAATTCTTTAGAAAACCAATAGGGCATATATAGAAGGTCAGACTCAGCAAGTAATCCAATAGTTTCTTCTTGAGAACGCCATCCTAAATATTCAAAATTAGCATATAGTTGTGTAAATACTTGAAAACCTTGACCCATTACTCGAACTTTAATCTTTTTACTTGCAATAATCCAGTTAACTTGATTAAGAGCATTAATAAAACTTAACCATTCTGATTGAGCATAAAACTGCCCTGCTATACTTATGATATATTCATTTCTATTATGAGGTGATATAGCCGGCACACGTGCTAATTCTTTTGATAATCCAGCGATTAATGGTATAGTAGGTGTATTATATTTTGTTTTATAACTCTCAGACATTGCCCATGAAGCAGTAGCACAACAAATACTATGTTTTATTACTAAATCAAACTCTTTTAAAAGTCTTTTTTGAGTCAATCTGTCAATTTTATTAGAACGAAGCCACCATTCAAAAGGATCCCATATTTGAGTAAATAAAGATACTGACAACTTTTTGGCTAAAGGTCCTGTTAATCTAATTATAGTCTGCCCTTGCAATACTGACCATATTGCACCAACTTGATGCTCTTTAGCAAATTTTATTATTTTAGGAAGTAAAAAATATTTCACTGTTGCAGCATTTAATAACTCAAAACCATAAGCAATTAAGTCCCCTATTATCCCTTTTTTATACCTTATGGCGGCTTCAATAGGTTTAAATAATTTTAAATGAGGAATTTTGTTGAGTTCTTTTGGTATTTTAAATTCTAAAGCAGGATTTGCAACACTACATATAACAACTTCATCTAAAGGTAAAAATTTTACTAATGGATTCAATACTAACCCTGCAGTATAATTCTCACATGGCGGTATATCAGTTAAAAGTAAAATTTTCATTTATTTAAAGTCTCTTTATAAATATTGACTAGATTTTTTATGTATAGATCTTGACTATAATGTAATTCAGCTATTTCTCTACTCTTATTTCCTCTATCTAAACGTTCTTTAGGATTATCAATTAAATGTTTTATTGCATTTGATAAAGCATGACTATCACGCATTGGAACAGCAATACCAACATCAGGGGCAAAAGTTACATCAGGTAGTGAATTATCACCATCAAAAACTATAACTGGCTTACTACATGCCATTGCTTCTATTGCCATAACACCAAATGCTTCAGCAACAGATGGCATCAAGAAAATATCACAAGCAGATAAAACATCACGAAGTAATACATCATCATTAGTCCAACCAAGTTCAATTATATCAAATTTCCCTCTAAACCGCTCTAGTGTATTATGCCTACCAACCGTTAAAAGACATATAGATTTTGTAGTTTCTAATTTTTCTAATGCTGCCATAATATATTGATATCCTTTAAAATGAGTATCTTCAGAACGGAAACTTATTACTATTTTATCTTCACTAATATTGAAGCGTTTTCTTGCACTTACTGTAAAATCGGAAGAGAAAAATTCTAAATCTATACCAAAAGGTAAATGATGAATTTTAATTTCTTTATCATTAAACATTGGCGAAGAATATACCATATCTTTCATCCATTTTGATGCTATAATTATATCAAAATTAGCTTTCTCATAAGCCATACGTTTATAGTTAAATAAAAATCTACTATTATCTTTTTTCATTGCAAACGGAGTGTTAAGATCTGGACAAACACCACAATCTTTTCTCCAGCCCAAACAACCCATAGGATAGATACAACGTCCTGTCATTGCCCAAGGATCATGTAAAGTCCATATAGTTGGCTTTAAATCTGTAATCATGGATAAATCACTAATACTAAAGTAGCCAGAATGTATGATATGAAGATGTATTAAATCCGCTTCTTGAAAAGCAGGCATTTTTATTATTTTTGAAACATTACGATATAATATAGACTGTAGAGATGTCTGATTTTCTATTAATTGTAGAATTTGGTTTATCTTCCTAGGGATTATACCTTCAAACGTTAATACCTCAGGATCTTGAGTATCCTTAGCCCATACTAAATGCTTCGATTCAATACCATATTTTTTTAAAATCTGTGTTATAGATAAACCATGAAATCTACGACCTGGTGATTCATAACCATTTATTTGTAATATTTTCATTTAACTTAGACCTTATTAAACGCTATACATCATCATATCGCTCTTAATTTATTTAAGATTCTTCTTATTTTAGAGTAAATCTTTATAAAAATAGAGCAATTCTCATTACTGATTTTTAGTTCTTGTTCCTTAACTTTTAGATATTCCTTAAGCCTTTCTAATTCTTCTGTATTAACAATTAACTGATCGGTTAGCTGGTCTATAGTAGATTTTAATAATTCTTGTAAGTTATTTATTTGTTCGTATAATTTATTTATATCTTTAAATTGTGAAGCAAAATTATTGATCTTTAATAGATATTCTTGCGCTGTATTAATAGCAAAATTTATTTTTTCACTATCTACTATTTCTAAAATTTCTTTTAAAGAGATAGTCGTACCTTGCTCAATTAATAGTTCTGTTGTGCGTTGACACATCCACAAACCGCATTTTAAACTACTTCTTACAATTTCACTGTTTATAACTTTTTCTTTAAAATCAGGAAATGTAGCATTTAAATTCTCTAAATGATTAGTAGAATTAAATAAAACCTTTTCTCCATATAAATCATTAAAATAATTTTCTGTATATACTATATTTTTTATTGCATAAAACCCTCCATAAGGAGTAGTAAGCAGTTCACCATTAGAATTATGAGTGTGTAATTCTTTGCATCCTATAATATTCCATCCAGGAAAATCTTCTGGATACCATCCGGATTTATGCTCTTGCCATGCTCCTCCATGTAAATTCCAACCATCAATCTCATGCACTTCTTGTGGCATAAACCCCAAAGGGGTAAATATTATAATTTGCCTGCGTGCTATACGTGTACATTTAATTAATATTTCTTTTCCAATTTCTTTAGGTATATGCTCTATAACATCTATTAAAAATATTGAGTCAATAGATTTATCTGGCAATATACTAAGAGCAGATTTTGCGTCTAATGGAATTATTATTGAATTAGTTCCTGATAAATTCCTTTTTAATATTTCAGTATATTCTTTATATGGTTCTACACAAATTAGTAAATTAGGAACTATATATTGTTGTGGACGAATCCCACATCCAATATCCATAATACTATAAACAGGACTAATAAATTCTTTTATTTTAATATGTAAAATATCTTTCGAATACCATTCTTCAACTATTTTATCTTTTGCTATCATTTAAACCATACCGTCCGGTTAACGTAATCAACATAACTTAAAACTATACGTAATATTTTCTTTGATACAATACTTGCTTCAGCATAATCCGACACGATATTTTGCAAGCACTTATTATTTTTGTGTTGTGCAGTAATGACTTTTACCGATTGCAGTATTCGTTCTGCTTTAAAACCAGACATAATGAGCGTTCCCGCATCCATTCCCTCAGGTCGCTCGTGTGCTTCCCTAATATTTAAAGCAGGTAAATTAAGTATAGATGCTTCTTCGGTAAGAGTACCGCTATCAGACAAAATACAAAACGCATTTATCTGAAGTTTGACATAATCTGTGAAACTAAAAGGCGGCAAAAACCTTATTTTATCTTCTAGTTCCTGGAAACATTCTAAATCTTTGAGCCTTTTTTTAGTCCTTGGATGTGTTGAGAAGATTATTGGGTAATTATACTCTTGAATAAGAATTTGCAAACTACTTAATAAGTCTTGAAGATTATTTTTAACGTCTACATTTTCTTCACGATGTGAGCTAATTAAGAAATACTGCTTTGCTTTTAATAATAATTTTTCTAAAATATCTGATTTTAATATTTTAGGCATGAAATGGTTGAGCACTTCAGGCATATGCGAACCTGATTTTAAAATACGCTCAGGAGGAAACCCTTCAGAAATTAAATAACGTCTTGCATGCTCGGTTAATGTAATATTCACATCACTAATATGATCAATAATTTTACGATTTATTTCTTCTGGTACTCTTTGATCAAAACAACGATTCCCAGCTTCCATATGGAAAATTGGTATTTTACGACGTTTCGCTGCAATTGCCGATAAACAAGAATTAGTATCACCATAAAACAAAACAGCATCGGGTTTTTCTTTTTCAAGTACCTCATCTACTTTTGCGATAACAATGCCAATAGACTTAGCTGTATTATCTGATGCTATTTCTAAGAAATAATCAGGTTTTCTAATGCCCATATCATCAAAAAAAACATGATTTAATTCATATGCATAATTTTGACCTGTATGAACCAAGATATGATTAGTATATTTATCAAATTCTGAAATCACTAGACACATTTTAATAAGTTCAGGACGTGTACCAAGAATAGTCATAACCTTAAGCATTTTTTAGCTCCTTTTGGACGTAATCAAGAGTTAATAATAACTCCTTTACTTCTTTTAAATTTAAACGTTTTGTATTATGTGAAGTGTAATCATCTAAAAGAGCTACTTTTTTCTCACCTGTAACAAAATATTTTGCATAATTCAGATCACGTCCATCCATAGGAATACGGTAATAGCCACCTAAATCATCGGCCTTCGCCATATCTTCCGATGATACTAATGATTCATAATGTTTCTCTCCATGACGTGTACCGATAAAACGTATTGCATTTTTACTACCAAATATTTCTTGTAATGCTTTTGCAAGCACTTCAATTGTACTTGCAGGAGATTTTTGTACAAAGATATCACCTTGGCGACCATGTTCAAAGGCATATAAAACTAAATCTACGGAATCTACAAGCGACATTAAAAAACGTGTCATTGATGGTTCGGTAATAGTCAATTCCTTACCTTGTTTTATTTGATGAATAAAAAGAGGAATAACAGAACCACGAGAAGCCATAACATTACCATATCTAGTAACACAAAGAATCGTCTCACCAGGAGAGCGCATACGCGCTTTTGCTATTGCTAACTTTTCCATTAATGCTTTAGATAAGCCCATGGCATTAATTGGATATACCGCCTTATCGGTACTCAGTACAATAACTTTTGTAACTTTGTTATTAATAGCAGCACTTAAAACATTTTCAGCACCTAAGACGTTAGTATTAATTGCTTCCATTGGATAAAACTCACAAGTTGGGACTTGTTTTAAAGCTGCAGCATGAAAGACATAATCTACACCATGCATCGCATCATCAATACTTTGATAATTACGTACATCACCGATATAAAATTTAAGTTTTGAGTTATTTAAAGCAATACGCATATCTTCTTGCTTTTTTTCATCTCTACTGAAAATACGAATTTCTTTAATATCGTTAATAATATTGGACTTAAGAAAACGAGAAAGTACTGCATTACCAAATGAACCGGTACCACCTGTAATCATTAAAGTTTTATCTACAAACATTATATATAAATACCTAATTTTACAATTAACTGCTACCTAAACTCATACATGCGCTTTACAAGTTCACGCCATTCAGGAGGTTTATATCCAGTTATAGAGTTAAAACGAGTAGAATCTAGTGAGCGTTCTACTATCAGCTCATCTGAAGGAATAATTTCAATTTCTTTATTATATATTTCTGCGACTAATTTTAACAAATCGAACTTATTAATAGGGTGTGATGCCACATGATAAAGTCCATGTAGTTCTGTATTTGGTAATACAAAATCTCTTATTATTCTTGCAAACTCTACCGTCGGGAATCCTGAATAAATAGCTTTTGTAAAACCTTTGACATAACCTTCTGTACTTAAAAACCAGTTTATTAAACTTCTATTGCTTGCTAACTCATGACCTATAATAGAAGTACGTAAAGTGATAGCATGCGGATAATCTACTTCACCGAGAAATTTTGAGCGACCATACAGATCATTACAATCAGGAAAATCACTTTCTTTATAATTACCTCTTTTTCCTGAAAATACACAATCCGTACTAATATGGATTAATCTACTACCTATAAGTCCGCATAAATTTGCTAACCTATGAGGCAATAAACTATTTATTGGTAATGCTTTTAATGGATCATTTACATCAGCTAATTGCTTTACAAGCCCTATACAATTTATGACAACATCAGGATTTGTTTTATTTAAAACCTCAACTAAAGAATCATGGTTTTCAACATCTACATTTGTAATTAATTTATTTGTTAAATCCTTAGAAAAGTATAAACTTGCTGCATTACTGCGAGCGGTTGCACAAACGTTAAATTTACTATCCTGAGTTAAAAATCTAAACATGCTGTTACCCAGCATACCTGTAACACCTAAAATTAATATTTTCATGGTTATATTATTTTTTATCGCGCCCTTTCTATCATAAATAATATATCTTTACAATAAGGTTTTTTACATAGCTCACAATATGTCATGATCCACTAATTAATTTATCCTTATTACTTTTTATACAAATTTTAATATTTCTAGATTTTTCTATACTTGAATAAAAATTGATACTGTAAGTTCTAAAACATTAGATTTAATTATTACTTAATCGCATATTTTAAAATCTAATTTTTTTATATTTCAGTATTATTGTTATACTATAAGTATAACTAATGCAATGATTGTTGTACTTTTATTTTATTCTTTTCGATGAATTAATAAATTTATTTAAACTTTAGCAACAATTGTTTTATAATTGTACTAATTAGTATTTAGTAAATTATGACATATATACAATACAATAAATGTACAAACATCAGATATTGCATTTAAAAAACATTTTAAAAATCTACTTACTTGACTAAATAAAATAAGCATAATGCTTTTATTATAAAATAACAAAAAGAAAATTATCGCTTACTAAAATAAGCACATTAAATACTGATAAAATCATAAAACTTTACTGTTACTTCTTACAGGAGAAATAAAATAAATCTAGTAAACTGTTTAAATGCGACTTCACAATAACTGATTACTCAATTAAAGATAATACAATAAATACCATGTGGGATAGTCAATTTTGTATGAGGAAGGATACTTATTTAAGTATCAAATGAAATTAATAGAGATATAGAATATATGTGCTTATATCTCTATCTATAATTTAGGTAGTAGCGATGCTTGAAAAATATCAAAAATAGCATTTTTAATTAATCTAAAATGACTTATAAGTTGCCGTCTATTACATGCTGGTATTATTGGTTCCATTCCTAATAGAAATCTGTTTATACAATAATGCATATATTTCTTATGATAAAAAATCATAAAATATGCTAATTTAGGCTATTAAAAATCAATATAATTTATATTAAAGATTAAACCTCTTAATAGCATTAAGTACGATTTCAAGAATCATACTAGCAGCTACTGCATCATCATTATGATTACGGTCCTTTCTTTTGATACCGAATGATTTAAGAAAATTATTTGCAGATTTCGTAGTTAATCTTTCATCTTGTAAATATATAGGCAAGCCCAAAGACTGTTTTAGTTTTTCGGCAAATTTCATTACTATATTTGTTTGTTGTGTTACTCCTCCGCTCATATCAATAGGAAGGCCAATTACAATACCGCAAACTTTATATTTCTTTATAATATTAAGCAAGGAAGTGATCACGACCTTTTTATTTACCGCAGTTATAGTATTGAATGGCATAGCAATGCTAAGTTCTTGATCAGATAATGCTACTCCTATTTTTTTGCTTCCGTAATCAATAGCGATAAGCGGCTTATTTGGTATTAAAAGTCTATAAAATTCTTGAAGATTTTTTATGATCATGTTAGTTATTAAATTTACTTATATTGTTATATTATATGCTAAAAAATATTTTAAAACATTTCGATACGAAATTAATTAAATTATCAGCGATTCTAGCCTTTATTTATTGCTTGTTATTTAATACCGCAATATTGATTTATAAATTTGATTACTATAAAGCTACAATCTTTAAAGGAATATTAGAGTTATTAAAAGATTTTTGTTATATTTATATATTTTCTTTTATAGCATTTTTCGGTCTTAACGTACATAGATTCGTATTAAAACTTGGAGCGGGGTTTTTATTTATAACATCTGCTATTGCTAGTTATTATATTTATTTCTTCAAAATCAATCCTACTAAACAAGTAATAGGTAGTTTTTTTTCAACAGATTTAAATGAAATTTATGAATTAACAAGTATTAAGTTAATAATATGGATAATTTTTTGCCTTTTTACTTGTTTTTATACATTGCAATCGTTTATCGCTAAAAATTCTAAATCATTTTTAACAAAACTATTATCAGCTGCCTGTTTACTTATTTTTATATATAACATTATTACTCCTTCATTTAAGATACTAAAAAATTATTTCCCAATTCAGTATTTACATAATAGCTACCTTAATTTTGCGGCACCTTTCGATAATAAAAATTATACAGATATTAGCAAACAATATCACTTTATTGATAACTCTGACCCTGATATTATAGGCGTTTTAGTTATAGGAGAATCAGCAAGATTTGACCATTTCGGTATTAACGGTTATAAAAGAAATACGACTCCATACTTAAAGACTGCTCAAAATATAATTTCTTTCAAAGCGAAATCTTCTTATAACCTGACATATCTTTCTGTACCATCATTACTTTCACGTTATCCTGCAAGTCAAATTGAAAATAGTAGGCTAGAGAACAGTTTTTTATCAATTTTAACAAATCTTGGTTTTAATACTACTTGGATTGGTACTCAAACTTTAATGAGAAATTTTGCAAATTTTGACCTTAGTAATATCTATAATGATGTTAATTTTACTATAGTACCTGGTGGCTCTGCCTTACTTTCTTTAAATGATTATGATGAAAAAATATTGCCATTTATAAAAGAAATTATTACGAAGTCAGAAAAACAATTTTTAGTATTACATACATCAGGAAGCCACTGGAATTATAACGCAAGATATCCAAAAAAATTTGAACATTTTACCCCGACCTGCCATATTAAAGTGAAAGGTGATGCAAGCGATTGTGATCAGCGTGCTTTAGTAAACAGTTATGATAACTCAATTTTATACACTGATTTTTTATTATCTAATCTAATCGAATTATTAAAAGATAAAAATGTATTTTTATTATATGTGTCAGATCACGGCGAATCTCTTGGAGAAAATGGTTATTATGGTCACGGTGGCCCACTACTTTCAGAACAAATAACAGTTCCTTTTATAGTTTGGGTATCAGATACTTTTAAAGCAAAATACCCTGAATCTGTAGATGCAATTAAAAGTTATGCTAGTACTGAGATTAGTCATGATTATGTATTTCATTCAATTCTTGACTGTTTAAATATAGATTCGGATATCATAAATAAAGGCTTGAGTCTATGTAAATCTAATTAAAAATTATTGAATTATTTTAAAATTTATATATAAAATAAGAACTCAATATTTTGGGATACTAAACTAGAACACTAATTATTTAGAATTTTTAAAATGTTTTATTTAAAAAACTAGAAATAATAAAGTTTTTGAATTTATTACAAAAAGATTTTTATAGTGTTAAAAATGAGATAACAATAAATGTTTAATGTGAATAATATTCAAAAGAATTTTTGCTTTAATCAAAGTAATTAAAGCTAATTAATTTCATAAATAATATCATGCCACTTAAATCCTTTTTTATTATAATTAAAAATGATATAAAGTAGAGTATAACAAAATTCACTGATAGAGAATCAGTCCCAATGCAACATACACTCAGTACAATAATATACACACTAGCACATTAGGATGCGTATATAAATAGAATTATATAAAAAATCTAATAAAAAGGTATGAAATCATGGAATATGCATTATTAATTTTCAGTATTATAACGATTTTAGTTATAATACAAATGGTTAAAGTTGTGCCTCAACAGCAAGCATGGGTAGTAGAAAAACTTGGGAAATTCGATAAGGTACTACAACCAGGTTTAAATTTACTCATCCCTATTATTCAAAGAGTAGCATACAAACACACTTTAAAAGAAGAAGCAATAGACGTTACCGCTCAAACTGCCATTTCAAATGACAATGTAACATTATCTATTGATGGTGTTTTATATGTGAAAATAATTGACCCGATGGCAGCATCTTATGGAGTTAATAATCCTTACTATGCTATAACACAGCTTGCACAAACTACTATGCGTTCCGAAATTGGTAAACTCCCTTTAGATAGAACTTTTGAAGAACGTGATACTTTAAATGTAGCAATTGTATCAGCGATTAATCAGGCTGCTATAAATTGGGGCATACAATGTATGCGTTATGAAATTAAAGATATTCAACCACCGCAAACCATATTAAAAGCTATGGAACTACAAGTAGCAGCTGAGCGTCAAAAAAGAGCTCAAATTTTAGAATCAGAAGGAAATAGGCAAGCAAAGATTAACCATGCAGAAGGAGAAAAAGCACAAATAGTACTTAATTCAGAGGCTTCTTATACCGATCAAGTTAATAGGGCAAAAGGTGAAGCTGAAGCAATAGGGTTAGTCGCTACCGCTACAGCAAATAGTATTGAAATTGTAGCAGCTGCTATACAAAAAACTGGAGGTAGTGATGCGGTGGCTCTAAAAATAGCTGAGCAATATATTAGTGCATTTGGAAATTTAGCTAAAGATACTAACACAGTAATTTTACCTACGAATCTTTCAGAACCTAGTAGTTTTGTAACCGGAGCATTAACTATATTTAATCAATTAAAAACTTCTGCAGAAAAGAAAAAAGATAAGTAGAAATTTATAAAGATTTATTATTGTAATAATAACTAGTTTTATATATCATATCAGATTATTAATTAAGAAAAGGTTATAAATATGTCAGTATTTGTCGGCAAAACTGCTCCAGATTTTACAGCTAAAGCTATTATGCCTAATAATAATATAGACGATAAGTTTAAACTTAGCGATTATGCTGCGGGTGATAATATAGTGTTATTTTTTTATCCTTTAGATTTTACTTTTGTTTGTCCATCAGAAATTATAGCATTTCACAATAAGCTTGGTGAATTTACAGAAAGACGTACTAAAGTAATAGCTGTTAGCGTTGATTCTCATTTTAGCCATTTAGCATGGAAAAATACTCCACATAATAAAGGTGGACTTGGGCAAGTACAATTCCCTATGGTATCCGATATAACAAAAGATATTTCTTCAAAATATAATGTACTTAATGAAGACGGTATTGCTTTGCGTGGAACTTTTCTAATCGATAAAGATTTTATAGTACGTCATATGCTAGTTAATGACTTACCTATCGGTCGTGATATTAATTATACATTAAAAGTAATTGATGCTTTAACTCATCATCAAAAACACGGGGAAGTTTGTCCTGCAGGTTGGCATAAAGGAGAAGAAGCGATTACTCCTTCACATGAAGGCATAGCACATTATTTAAGCTCACATGCTGAGAAGTTATAGTAATATAACTGTGTTATGAAAGTGCAGTACTACTATATCGTAACTTATCCACGATATGTTGCAAAACTTTTTACATAAAATAACACAATACTAATGAAATATTACCGAATGCTAAAAAATGAGTAAAAAAAATTGTCTTGAATATCATTCAATTATTTTGTGATATAGCAAATTTCATCAAAGCTAAAGATTTTTCACTACGAGATAAAGTTAAAATCAATTATAGTAGAAAAAATGATATAAAAGTCATCGCATATAAATTCCTAGGAATACTCAAAATTATTACTTTAAATTTATAATTCAGTGCTAATATTAAATTATAAAGATAATATACAGTTATTACTGTAAGCTTGATAAGCTTTAATAAACAATTTAATCAAAGAATGGGGCATACAACTAATTTCAGCATGAGCAACAAACATATATAAGAGAGTACATCAAACTGCAATTTTTAAAACTATCAGAATTCTTACAGGTGATATTGATCATATATTACTAAGAAATAAAAATATTTAAAATTTAGCAGCAAAAGATTTAATATTACTGAGTTCACTATAAGGTCTATACCATATCTTAAGAAACATTTTTTGTAGCGTAATAGGATAAGTGAAATCACTCTTGGAATGTGGTAGTATTGAAGCAAGCTTTAAGCCTAGTTCATTAATAATGAATTTGCACTGGAACAAAATAATGAAAGTAATATTTTTTTCATACTCAAGATAATGCACGAATAAATTACTAGGAATAGATCATATTTAGTATAAATCAATAGAATATTAGCTAATTTACAGCAAATATTTAAAAAGGTTATCGATTAATTAAGTATTTCATTAAGCTGAAAACAGTAAATATCATATCTAAAGAATTAGTATACTGCTATGTTTTATATTTGAATTATTATCGGCAACAATATTTTAAACATTTAAGAACACAAAACAGAATTACCATCGCCTATCATATACGGTATATATAGAATTAAAAGTAATGCATAATACCATAGATAATGTAATGAGTTTATAATAAATAGATGAAATTAGTAATAGTAGAATCACCAGCAAAGGCAAAAACGATAAATAAATATTTAGGCGATGAGTTTAAGGTTATTGCATCATTCGGTCATATTAGAGATTTACCGTCTAAGAAAGGTTCGGTATTGCCTGATAAAAATTTTTTAATGGAATATGATATTTCAGATAAAGCAGGTAAATATGTAGATGCTATAGTTAAAGAGGCAAGAAAAGCTGAGGTAGTATATCTTGCAACTGATCCTGATCGTGAAGGCGAATCTATCTCATGGCATGTTGCAGAGGTAATAAAAGAAAAAAATAAGGTTGAATCAGATGATTTTTTTAAAAGAGTAGCATTTAATGAGATTACTAAAAAAGCAATTATGAATGCAGTTGCAAACCCTAGGAAACTAGATACTAACTTAGTCAATGCACAGCAAGCAAGAAGAGCTTTGGACTATTTAGTCGGCTTTACCCTTTCACCTCTTTTATGGCGTAAATTACCTGGATGTAAATCAGCAGGACGTGTACAATCTGTGGCTCTGCGATTAATATGTGATAGAGAAGATGAAATAGAGCGTTTTAAGTCAGAAGAATATTGGGATATTAGCCTTAAAATGCAAAATAGTAATAACGACCTATTTACTGCTAAATTGACCCATGTAAACGATCAGAAGTTAAAAAAATTCTCAATTATTAATGAAAAAGAGGCCAAAGATTTAACGCAAAAATTAAAGTTACAGAAATTTTATGTTGAAAAGATAGAAAAAAAACAACAAAAACGTCAACCACAGCCACCTTTTATTACTTCATCACTACAACAAGAAGCAGCAAGAAAATTAGGTTTTAGTGCTAAAAAGACAATGCAAATAGCACAAAAACTTTATGAAGGTGTTGATATAGGTAAAGAAACTATAGGACTGATTACTTATATGAGAACTGATGGCGTTACATTATCAAATGACGCAATAGCAGATATACGTAAGTTAATCGATAAAAATTATGGCAATCAATATTTACCAATTAAACCTAGAATTTATCAATCCAAAGTAAAAAATGCTCAAGAAGCTCATGAAGCAATAAGACCGACAAATATTACTTATACTCCTGATAGTTTAAAACAAAAGCTAGAAAAAGATTATTATAAACTTTATGAACTAATTTGGCATAGAACTATAGCCTGCCAAATGGAAAATGTTATAATGGATTTAGTAATTGCAAATTTAGCTTCAGAAAATAAAGAATATTTAGCAAAAGCAAATGGATCAATTATAGCATTTGATGGTTTTTATAAGGTTTATCGTGAAAGTCTAGATGATGAAGATGAAGAAGATAATAAAATGCTACCACCTTTAAAAGAACAAGAACATATTAAAACTAAAGAAGTTATTCCAAATAAGCATTTTACCGAACCACCTCCAAGATATTCAGAAGCAAGTTTAGTCAAAAAACTTGAAGAGCTTGGGATCGGCCGTCCTTCAACTTATGCTA